>NZ_JBFTQH010000012.1:0-155733 GCF_056398905.1 Rhizobium sp. 01T417
CACGATCATGGATGAAGGAAAAGTCGATCACCGCGTCGATCTTGCGCAGCAGGTGATCCTTCGGCACCAGACTGTCGAGCGTCACCATCTCAAGAGCCGTCTGGGTGGGGGCAGGTTTCTTCAACATGTCCCAATGAATCACAAACCCCCAGACGGTGCCAGGGGTTTGTCAGCAATCTGAGGCCCTCCGATTGGAGGGCCTTTTTGTATTGGCGGCGATTTCTGCCGGTGGCTCAAGCCACCGCCTCCAGGCCGAGCGCGAACAAACGCTCGAGCTGCTTGATTTCGGCGTCGGTCAGCGCGATGCCGTCGGCCTCCGATTTTGCGCGCGCCGCATACCGGCGCTGCGAGGGAAGGCGGGCGCCCTGGCCGACGATGGCCTCGAACAGGGTCTCTGCCCGCGCAAACGGATTGCCTGGCCGGCCGGCGGCGAAGGCTTCCGGCGAGAAGGCGATGATCAATTCGCCGTGGAAAGGGGCCAGCGTCGTCGTGCCGAGATAGTCCAGCACCTCGGGGCTTGTCAGGTCGCCGATCATGATTCCGGCCAGCAGCTCGATCATCGTCCCGATGGCCGAGCCCTTATGCCCGCCGAACGGCAGCATGGCGCCGGCAAGCGCAGCCTCCGGATCGGTCGTCGGATTGCCGTCGGCATCGATCGCCCAGCCCTCGGGCAGCGACTTTCCAGCCCGCCGGTGCAGTTCGATTTCCCCGCGCGCGGCAACCGACGTGGCAAAATCGAAGACGTAGGGCGGCTGGCCGACGCGCGGCCAGGCAAAGGCGAAGGGGTTGGTGCCGAGCAGCGGTTTGTTGCCGCCGGTCGGCGCAACGGTTGCATAGCTCGGGCACATGACCAGACCGGCGAGGCCCTGTTCGGTCAGGGCTTCCGCTTCCGACCAGAGCGCGGAGAAATGCGTGCAGTCGTTGATGACGAGGGCTGCAAGCCCGCAGGATCGGGTGCGCTCCACGAGAGCCCGCAAGCCGAGTTCGAAGGCCGGATTGGCAAAGCCACCCTTGGCGTTGACCTTCACGATCGCGGAGCCCTCCTGCAGCATAAGTTCCGGCACCGCGTCCGGATTCACTTTGCCCGCTTTGACGGTCCGCAGCGCACCCTCGATCCTGTAGATGCCATGCGATTTGCAGGCATCCCGCTCTCCGGAGACGATTACGCGCGCGAGTGCGCCGGCCTGGATCTCGTTGAGGCCAGCCTTGCGGAAAATCGCATCGACCCGCTCCTGCAGGGCCGGTACGGTCAGGGTGGTGTTGTCGCTCATCTCGTGTCTCTCGTGAATGGCCCGGCCGCCGACGGCGATCGAGTGTTGATGTTATAAATACATAGAGTATACAAAGATCCGACATGCGCAATTCGCCTTTGGATGGATTTTCGCGTAAAGCACCACGGGCTCTCAAGAAAGGAATCGCAGATGGTCTTCACTCCCAATGGAAAACACCTCGTCGCGGGCGAATGGCTCGACGGAGCGGGTACTTTTGCATCCGCGCCGGCGCACGGTCCAGACCACCAGTTTGCAGTCGGTACGGTAGATCTTGTCAATCGCGCCTGCGAGGCCGCCGAAGATGCGTTCTGGAGCTATGGCTACTCCTTGCGCGCAGAACGCGCGGCGTTCTTGCGCGCCATCGCCGACGAGATCGAAGCTCGCGCCGAGGCGATCACCGCGATCGGTAGCCAGGAAACGGGCCTGCCGGAAGCTCGCCTCCAGGGCGAACGCGGCCGCACGACCGGTCAGCTACGGCTCTTCGCGGACCATATCGAAAAGGGCGAATATCTCGACCGCCGTCGTGATGCGGCACTGCCCGACCGCCAGCCCGCGGCACGGCCGGAAATCCGGCTTATCCAGCGCCCGGTCGGCCCGGTCGCCGTCTTCGGCGCCTCGAACTTCCCGCTGGCCTTCTCCACGGCCGGCGGTGATACCGCAGCCGCTCTGGCGGCAGGTTGCCCTGTTGTCGTCAAGGGTCACTCGGCGCATCCGGGAACCGGCGAAATCGTCGCGCAGGCGATCGAGGCCGCTATTCGCAAGACGGGTGTTCATCCCGGCGTCTTCTCGTTGATCCAGGGTGGCAACCGTGATGTCGGTCATGCACTCGTGCAGCATCCGCGGATCAAAGCTGTTGGCTTCACCGGTTCGCTCGCCGGCGGCCGCGCACTCTTCAATCTTTGCGCCGCGCGGCCGGAGCCGATCCCGTTCTTCGGTGAACTCGGTTCGGTCAATCCGATGTTCCTGCTGCCCGAGGCGCTGAAGGCACGCGCTGAAGCGCTCGGCCAGGGCTGGGCCGGGTCGCTGACGATGGGCGCCGGCCAGTTTTGCACCAACCCCGGCATTGCAGTTGTGACCGAAGGCGCCGAAGCCGATCGCTTCGTAGCCGCAACGGTCGAAGCGCTCGGCAAGGTCGCGCCGCAGACGATGCTGACGGATGGCATTGCGAAGGCCTACCAGGATGGGCAGTCACGCTTTGCAACTCGCAATACGGTCAAATCGCTGTTCGCCAGCGAGTCCTCTGGCCGCTCAGCCGCTCCGAACCTGTTTGAGACAACCGGCGCACAGTTCCTCGCCGATCACGCCCTGGGCGAAGAGGTCTTTGGACCGCTCGGCCTTGTCGTGCGTGTCCAGACGATCGATGAGATGGAGAAACTCGCTCGTGGCTTCGAAGGTCAGTTGACGGCGACGATCCATATGGATGCAGGTGACATTGCCGACGCCCGTCGTCTGCGCCCCGTGCTGGAACGCAAGGCAGGACGTGTCCTGGTCAATGGATTCCCGACCGGTGTCGAGGTGGTCGATTCGATGGTGCATGGCGGACCCTATCCGGCTTCGACCAACTTCGGCGCAACCAGCGTCGGCACAATGTCGATCCGGCGCTTCCTCCGCCCGGTTTCGTACCAGAACATGCCGGAAGATCTGCTGCCGGAAGATTTTCTCGGCTGATTCCTATCAAGGGTAGAAAAGCAAAGGGCGGCCACGACTTGGCCGCCCTTTTTTGTCGACGTAGCGGCTATTCAACTTATACTTTTTGCATACTTCATGTATTTTAGCATTGATTTGCGCGCGCCGAAGGGGAATAGTGCGCCTCGCTGTCAATCGACAATCCAACTCTGGGAGAGAGAATAGAATGAAACCTTCGGTCCTCGCCTTCGGCCTTCTGGCTGCCGCAACCGTTCTGACCAGCCCGGCGAAGGCCGACAAGTTGGACGACATCATCGGCTCGGGCACGCTGCGCTGCGCGGTCGTACTGGACTTCCCACCGATGGGTTCGCGCGACGAGAATAACAACCCGATCGGCTTCGACGTGGACTATTGCAACGATCTGGCTAAGGCGCTGGGTGTAACCGCCGAAATCGTTGAGACCCCGTTCCCTGAGCGTATTCCGGCGCTGATGTCGGGTCGCGTTGATGTCGGCGTGGCCTCCACCTCTGACACGCTCGAGCGTGCCAAGACTGTCGGCATGACGGTTCCCTACTTCGCCTTCGAGATGGCGGTTACGGCCAACGAGAAGTCGGGCGTGAAGTCCTTCGAAGACATGAAGGGCAAGGTTGTCGGCGCAACCGCTGGCACTTACGAAGCGATCGCACTCGAACAGCAGGTCAAGGCCTGGGGCGTCGGTGAGTTCCGTCCTTACCAGACGCAAGCCGACGTATTCCTGGCGTTGAGCCAGGGCCAAATCGATGCCACCGTTTCGACCTCGACCGTTGCCCAGGCCAACGTCAAGACCGGCAAGTTCGCCGGCATCGCTGTGGTCGGCAAGGCACCGTTCGACATCGACTACGTCTCGCTCTTCACCAACCGTGAGGAATACGGCCTGATCAACTACCTGAACCTGTTCATTAACCAGCAGGTTCGCACCGGCCGCTACGCCGAGCTCTACAAGAAGTGGGTTGGTGGCGACCTGCCGTCGCTCGCGGTCAATGGCGTTTACCGCTAACCCGCACCGTTTCTCCCGCGGCGCGAGGCATGACCTCGCGCCGCAGCTTTATGACAAGGTGAGACGGCAATGTTCAACTACACCTTCCACTGGAACCAGGCACTCAAGGCATTGCCGCAGATGCTCGACGGTGCGCTGGTCACGATGCAGATTGCGCTCCTGTCCATGGTCATCGGACTGGCTTGTGCGATCGCGCTGACCTTGTTCCGGCTATCCGGCAACCGCATCCTTGGTGGCTTCGCCACGGCTTGGGTCGAGATCGCCCGAAATACGCCGGCGCTGTTCCAGATCTACATGGCTCATTTCGGACTCGGCAACTTTGGCATTCACCTCACGCCGTTTACCGCGCTCCTGGTTGGCATTGCCTTCAACAACGCTGGCTACCTGGCAGAAAATTTCCGCGGCGCGCTGAAGGCGATCCCGGACACGCAGACGCGCGCCGGACGCTCGCTCGGCATGACCTCGATGCAGGCCTTTCGCCTGATCGTCATGCCGCAGATGCTGCGCGTGGCGTTTCTGCC
This sequence comes from Rhizobium sp. 01T417, assembly GCF_056398905.1. NCBI lineage: Bacteria > Pseudomonadati > Pseudomonadota > Alphaproteobacteria > Hyphomicrobiales > Rhizobiaceae > Rhizobium > Rhizobium sp. 01T417. The sequence goes on from NZ_JBFTQH010000012.1 coordinate 4,455, forward strand.
GGCGACCAACCAGATGGTCTGGGCGGTCCTGATGACGTCGCTCGGCGTAACCGTCGGTATGAACACTGACCTTACCGGCGTGACGCAGGAACTGAATGCGCGCTCCTTCCGCACCTTTGAATTCTTCGCCTTGGCTGCCGTGATCTACTACGTCATCGCCAAGGTTCTGACCCTTGCCGCCCGGGCACTCGCCTGGCGCATGTTCCGTTATTGAGAGAGGTGAGAGATGTTTAGTACTGCCCTCACCTGGAGTGATCTGGCCTTTCTGGCGCAAGGCGCGGGAATGACGCTCGCGGTCACGGCCGTCTCGGTCGCTGCCGGAACCGTTCTCGGCATCTTCTTCGGGATGATCCGCGTCGAACTCGGACCTTACTGGTCCGCACCGCTGACCTTCGCGCTCGACGTCTTCCGCTCCGTGCCTTTGTTGATCCAGCTTGTGCTCGGAAATGCGCTGCAGTCGATCATGCGGCTTGGCTGGCCCCCATTCACGACCTCCTGCGTGGTGCTGTCGCTCTATACGGCTGCCTATTGCACGGAGATCGTCCGCGGTGGCATTTCCGCGGTGCCGCCGACCACGCGCCGTGCGGCTCGCTCGCTCGGCATGACCTGGTGGCAGGACATGCGCTATATTGTGGCCCCGCTCGCAACGCGCGTTTCGCTGCCGTCTTGGATCGGACTGACGCTCGGCGTCATGAAGGATTCCGCGCTGGTGCTCTGGCTCGGCCTGATCGAGTTGCTGCGCGCCTCGCAGATTCTCGTGACCCGGCTGCAGGAGCCGCTGTTCATCCTGATGATCTGCGGCACCGTCTACTTCATTATCAGCTTCCCCATCGCCCGGATTGGCGGGTATCTCGAAAAACGGTGGTCCCCCAATGATTGAGATTGAAAACGTCCGCAAATCCTTCGGCCCGTTGGAGGTTCTGAAGGGCATCAACCTCACTGTTCCGAAGGGCGAGGTGCTGACCATAATCGGTGGTTCCGGCTCGGGGAAGTCGACGCTGCTCACCTGCATCAATGGCCTTGAGGCCATCGACAGTGGCCGTATCGTTGTCGACGGCACGGATGTGCATGCCAAGGCGACCGACCTCAACAAGCTTCGCCGCAAGCTCGGCATCGTCTTCCAGCAGTGGAACGCTTTTCCGCATCTGACGGTGCTGGAAAACGTCATGCTTGCGCCGCGAAAAGTGCTCGGCCTTTCCAAGGCGGAAGCCGAGGCGATCGCGGTAAGGCAGCTCACCCACGTCGGCCTCGGGGAGAAGCTCAAGGTCTATCCTAACCGCATGTCGGGCGGCCAGCAGCAGCGCATGGCGATTGCGCGTGCGCTTGCCATGTCGCCAGAATACATGCTGTTCGACGAGGTCACCTCGGCGCTCGACCCACAGCTGGTTGGCGAAGTGCTCGACACACTGCGCATGCTGGCCTCCGAAGGCATGACGATGATCTGCGTCACGCACGAAATGAAGTTTGCGCGTGAGGTTTCAGACCGCGTCGCCTTCTTCCACAAGGGCGTGATGGCCGAGATCGCTCCCCCGGAAGAGCTGTTCGGTGCGCCGAAGGATCCGGAGTTGCAGGCTTTCCTCGCTGCCACCCATTGAGGCGATGATGAACGATCAAATTCAGACGGATGTCATCGTAATCGGCGCGGGGGTCGTTGGGCTATCCGCTGCAATCGCGGCACAGGCAAGGGGGCTTTCGGTGGTCGTACTCGACCGGGAGGGTCCCGCTGCCGGCGCCTCGGCTGGCAATGCCGGCGCCTTCGCCTTTACCGACATCCTGCCGCTTGCTTCGCCGGGCATCCTCAAGAAAGCACCTAAGTGGCTGCTCGATCCGCTCGGCCCGCTTTCGGTGCCGCCAGCCTATGCCTTGCAGATCGCGCCATGGATGTTCCGCTTCTGGCGCGCCTGCGCGCCGGGCCGTGTCGCCCATTCGACTGCGGCGCAAACCGCGCTGATGGACCTTTCGAAGGCGGAGCTTGAGCCGTTCCTGCAGCAGAGCGGCACCGTGGGCATGCTGCGCAAGGATGGCAATCTGCAGGTCTATGAGGGCGAAGCGGAACTGAAGGCTTCGCTTCCCGGCTGGAAAGCGCGGGAGGAGCATGGGATCGAGTTCCATCACCTCGATGCGGCCGGCATCAATGAGATCCAGCCTGGTATCGCGCCTCGCTTCACCCATGGCACCTTCACGCCTGGCTGGTACTCCATCGCCGATCCCAAGCTCTATACCCTTGCCCTGGCAGACCACTTCCGCGCCATCGGCGGCTCCATCGAGCGTGCGGAGGTCATCGCACTGCGTCCTGTTGATGGCGGCGTAGATGTCGTCAGTTCCGGCGGCGCTTCGCGACGGGCAGCACAGGTGGTCCTATCGGCGGGTGCATTTTCACATCAGGTGGCCCGTACGATCGGGGAGAATATCCCGCTCGAAACGGAAAGGGGCTACAATACCACGCTCCCTCCCGAGGCTTTCGATCTGCGCACGCAGATTACCTTCGGCGGGCACGGATTTGTCGTTACCCGGCTGTCGACAGGCATCCGCGTGGGCGGCGCCGTCGAGCTTGGGGGCTTGAAGCTTCCGCCGAACTTCCGTCGATCGGAGGCGATGCTGAAGAAGGCACAGAGCTTCCTGCCCGGCCTGAAGCCTCAGGGCGGCGTCCAGTGGATGGGGTTCCGCCCATCCTTGCCGGACAGCCTGCCCGCCGTCGGTCACGCCCGCGCCACGCAGCGCGTTGTCTATGCCTTCGGTCACGGCCATCTTGGCCTGACTCAGTCGGCTGGCACCGCGCGCATCGTCGCGGATTTGCTCACGGGCAAGAAGCCGGCGATCGACATTGCATCCTTCTCACCCCAAAGATTCTGATGGAAGCGGGAGCGCGCTCATGACAGTTGGCCGCATCAGCCCCATTGGTGAATGACTCCCTCCGCTCAAGGCTTCGTGTTGAAATGAAAACCCTCGCACTCGATCGCAGCATTCTCGGCGGTACCGCGAATGGCCCCGTCATTGTCGCAAAGGAGGCATTGAGCTTCTGGGGCGGGGTCGATCCCGCTACTGGCTTGGTGATCGACGTCCACCACCCGCTTCACGGAAGCCGCCTCACCGGTTGCATTCTGATGATGCCCTCGAGCCGCGGATCCTGCACGGGTTCCGGCGTACTCCTCGACCTCGTCCTGACGGGTCGCGCACCGGCCGCCCTGGTTTTTTCCGAAGCCGAGGATGTGTTGACGCTCGGCGCGCTGATCGCGTCCGAAATGTTCGGCAAGCCTCTGCCCGTCGTACGGCTTGGGCCGGAGGCCTTTGCGGCGCTCTCCCGCGCGAAGACCGCCGAGATCAGCGATACGGCGGTTGTCGCAGACGAGGTGGAGATTCCGATCGCTCCTCCGGCAACCGCTGCGCTCGACCTCAACGATGCAGATCGCGCCATGCTTGACGGGCAGCAGGGCATCGCCGTGCAGCAGGCCATGCGCATCATCTGCGCCATGGCGGCGCAGCAGGGCGCGCGCGGCCTCGTGGATGTCACGCAGGGCCATATCGACGGCTGATATGGGCGCGCAGGTCCGCGTGCCGACGACTATGAACGCCATTTCCGTCGACCGCGCCAATTGGCAAGCGCAAGGCGTTCCGGAAAGCTTCGGCGACCCGGCTGCACGGCTTGCCGATGCCTATGTGCGCATGGGCTGTCGCCCGACCTTCACCTGCTCTCCCTATCTGCTGGATAGCGCACCGCAGGCGGGCGAATCGATTGCATGGGCAGAGTCCAACGCAGTGATCTTCGCCAATACCGTGCTCGGCGCGCGGACGGCAAAACACCCCGATTTCCTCGATCTCTGCATCGCGCTAACGGGACGTGCGCCGCTGTCCGGCGTTTATCTCGACGAGCATCGCAAGGCACGACGGATCATTGATGTCGAATTGCCCGAGCGCGTCGATGACGCTTTCTGGCCGCTCATCGGTTATCTCGCAGGTCGCGCGGCGCCGGATCGCATCCCGCTTTTGCGCGGCCTAAGCTCCGCGCGGCCTTCGCAGGACGACCTGAAGGCGCTGTGCGCCGCTTTTGGCACCACGTCAGCAGCACCCATGCTGCATGTGGAGGGCGTTACGCCCGAAGCTGCCGGCTCGGCCCGCGACGATGCCGATCGGGTTGTCATCTCGCGCGCCGACATGGCTGCGGCCTGGACGGTTCTAAACGAGGGGCCGGAAGAGGTGGAACTCGTTGCCATTGGCAGCCCGCATGCCTCCCTGACCGAATGTCGAGCCTTGGAAGAAGCGCTTGCCGGCCGCAGCCGGCACGCGGATGTCACGGTAATTGTGACCGCCGGTCGCCAGGTCATCAGCGAAGCGCGCAACGAAGGCCTGTTGAAGAGATTGGAGGATGCAGGCGTGCAGGTCCTGCCCGATCTCTGCTGGTGTTCGATTTCCGAGCCCGTGTTCCCGACGCGAACCCGCTCCCTGATGACGAACTCGGGCAAATATGCCCACTATGGCCCCGGCCTTTCCGGTCGTGCCGTTCGCTTCGGCAGCCTTGCCGATTGCGTCACCGCCGCTCTGACTGGGCGCGTTCCGCCCCAGTTGCCCGATTGGCTTTCCTGAGGAGGTATCATGCACAGCACCAAGACCATCCATGTCGTTTCCGCCCATGCCGAGGGCGAAGTGGGCGATGTCATCGTCGGCGGTGTGACGCCGCCGCCCGGCGAAACGATCTGGGAGCAAAGCCGCTGGATTGCGCAAGACGGGACGTTGCGCAATTTCGTGCTGAACGAACCGCGCGGCGGCGTTTTCCGGCACGTCAATTTGCTGGTGCCACCGAAGCATCCCGACGCCGATGCCGCATTCATCATCATGGAGCCGGAAGATACGCCACCCATGTCGGGATCGAATTCGATCTGCGTATCCACGGTGCTGCTGGACAGCGGCATCCTGCCGATGCAGGAGCCGATCACCGAGATTACCCTCGAAGCGCCCGGCGGGCTCGTCCGTGTGCGCGCCGAGTGCCGCAACGGCAAGGCCGAGCGCATCTTCGTGCAGAACCTACCAAGCTTCGCGGAACGACTGGATGCGAAGCTGGAAGTCGAGGGCGTGGGTACGCTGACCATCGATACCGCCTATGGCGGTGACAGCTTTGTCATCGTCGATGCGGCGGCGATGGGCTTCAGCCTGTCGCCCGACGAGGCCCATGACATTGCGAAGCTCGGCGTGCGCATTACCAATGCCGCCAACGCCGCGCTCGGATTTCATCACCCGGAAAATCCGGACTGGAATCATTTCTCCTTCTGCCTCTTTGCAGGGCCGGTGGAGCGTACCGCCGAAGGTCTACGTGCGGGTGCAGCCGTCGCGATCCAGCCCGGCAAGGTCGATCGCTCGCCCACGGGAACGGCGCTGTCGGCCCGCATGGCCGTATTGCACGCGCGTGGACAAATGACGCTCGAAGATCGTCTGACTGCGGTGTCGTTGATCGGCTCCACGTTCTCTGGCCGCATTCTAGGCACGACCGATGTTGGCGGTCGCCCGGCCATCCTGCCTGAGATCTCCGGCCGCGCCTGGATTACCGGTACCCATCAGCACATGCTCGATCCGTCCGACCCCTGGCCGGAAGGCTATCGGTTGACCGATACCTGGGGTGCCCGCTGATTGCCTGACCAGCCTTGAGCGGTACGGATAATCTCCGCTCAAGGCGCCTGCACACCTTTGATTGTGCAACAGACGTGGTACGCTCGCAGCATCAGCTGGGGGCAAGTCATGCGACGTCTTCTTTTCAGCATAGTGCTTGCAATCATCACCATTCTGTTCGGTCAGGTTGCTGCGTTCGCCCAAACGAATGTCGAGGTCGGCGGGATCATGCCGAAGCCGAATACGGGCGATCTCGATGCTATGACCAAGATCCGCCTCGTTCGAATCCTGGTGCCATACAGCAAGACCATCTATTTCATCGACAAGGGACGCCAGTTCGGAACCGCGGTGGAGTTTGGGACGGCCCTGGAGGCCGAGCTCAACAAGGGCAGGAAAAAAGCGATCGAACACATCCGCGTCGCCTTCATTCCGACCGGGCGAGATCGATTGATTCCAGCCCTCAAGGAAGGGCTCGGCGACATCATCATGGCCAACTTGACGGTCACCCCTGCGCGGCTTCAGGACGTCGATTTCAGCGCGCCGATCTACAGCGACGCGAGCGAGGTGCTGGTATCAGGGCCATCCGCGGAGGCGGTTACCAACATCGCCCATCTGGCAGGCAAGGAAATCCGCGTCCGTCAGACGAGCAGCTACTACGAGCATCTTCTGTCGCTCAACGAGCAATTGAAGAAGGACGGAAAGCCGGAGATCCAAGTCAAGCCGATCGACGAGAACCTTGAGGACGAGGATCTCATGGAGATGGTGAATGCCGGCCTCCTGCCCTGGACGGTGGTCGATGGATACAAGGCCGACATATGGGCGAAGGTGTTCACGGAATTGAAGGTCCATCCTGATGTCGCCGTGGCCACTCACGGGCAGATCGCCTGGGCGATCCGCAAGAATAGTCCGCAGTTGAAAGCCGTCCTCGACAAGTTCGCCGAGCAGCACAAGGTTGGCACGACCTTCGGCAATCTGCTGCGCAACCGCTATTTCAAGAGCGATACGATTCTGCGGCGTGCCTATTCGCCTGCCGATGTCGATCGCTTCAAGGAACTGGTCGAAATCTTCCGCAAGCATGCGGGCACGTACTCGTTCGACTATCTGATGCTGATGGCGCAGGGCTATCAGGAATCCCAGCTTGACCAGTCGCGGCGTAGTCCGAGGGGCGCCGTCGGCGTGATGCAACTGCTTCCTGCCACGGCGGCGGGCAAGGAGATCGGCATAACCGGCATCGCCAAGAGCGAGGATCTCAATGTCGAGGCCGGCGCGAAATACCTACGCTATCTGGTTGAAGTCTCCATCAAGGGGGAGGGTGTTTCGCCGCGCGACCAGCAGCTGATGGCGTTTGCCGCCTACAATGCGGGTCCGGGAAATCTCCGGAAGTTTCGCGCCAAGGCAAAGGACATGGGGCTCGATCCCAATGTCTGGTTCGGAAACGTCGAGAATGCCGCAGCTGCCATCGTCGGCCGGGAAACGGTCCAATATGTCAGCAACATCTTCAAATACTACATCGCCTACAGCCTGCTGATGGAGCGGGTCGAAGCACAGCGCGCCTCGATGAGCACGACCACACCTGCCAAGAACTAGCGACTATGCCTTCGGTGTCGAATAGGTCAAACGGCCCGCTGGAAAACGGGCGGGCCGTTTGCAGTTCTGTCGATGCCGGCTTACCGGTCCATGTGATAGCAGGCGGCGGTTTGCTCGGGCCTGACCTGCTCCGTTGGCGGCATCTCCGTGCGGCAGATGTCCGTGGCCTTCCAGCAACGCGGAGAGAAGACACAGCCGGGCGGCGGATTGAGCGGCGAGGGCGGGTCGCCCTGAAGTCGGATACGCTGCCGGTTGCGTGCAAGCTTCGGATCGGGCACTGGCGCGGCCGAGAAGAGCGCCTGCGTGTAGGGATGCGCCGGGCTGTCGAACACGGTGGCGCAATCGCCAGCCTCGACCACCTTGCCGAGATAGAGCACCAGCACATCGTCTGAGATCAGACGTACGACCGAAAGGTCGTGGCTGATGAAGATCAGCGTCAGCCCGAACTCCTTGCGAAGCTTGCGCAAGAGCGTGATGACCTGCCCCTGGATCGACACGTCGAGCGCCGAAACCGGCTCGTCGCAGATGATCAGCTTCGGCCGTGTTACGACTGCGCGGGCAATGCCGATGCGCTGTGCCTGGCCGCCCGAGAACTCGTGCGGATAGCGGTTGATCATTTCAGGCACGAGGCCGACGGCACCCATGATCTCCTGTACGCGCGCCACGCGTTCCGCTTTTGTAAGCTTCGGCTCGAAGACGGTGAGCGGTTCGGCGATAATGTCGCCGACCGTCATGCGCGGATCGAGGGAGGCAATCGGATCCTGGAAGATGATCTGCATGTCGCGGCGAGCCGCGCGCATTTCCTCATCCGACAGGTCGAGCAGATTGCGCCCCTGCCAGAGAATGCGGCCTTTCTGTGATTTCAACAGACGCAGGATCGAGCGGCCAAGTGTGGACTTGCCGCAACCGGACTCTCCGACGATCCCCAGCGTCCGGCCTTCTCTGAGGTCGAAGCTGACATTGTTCACCGCAGTCAGCGTCATCGGCGGTTTGAAGAAGCTCTTCGACGGAATTTCGAACTGGGTGGTGAGGTTCTCGACCCTTAGGAGTGATCGTTCAGCCATGGTTCAAAACCTCCTCGCGGCGGGGGAAGGGATGGAAGCAGGCCGCGGAATGGCCTTTCGCCAACATCTCAAGTTTCGGCGACGCGTCGATACAATCGTTCTGGACCATTGGACAGCGCGGCGAGAAGCTGCAGCCTTTCGGCAGGTGCTGCAGATTGGGCGGGCGGCCGGGAATGACGGCGAGCTGATCGACGTCCTGGTCCGGCCGCGGGATCGAAGCGTGCAGCGCAGCGGTATAGGGATGCGCCGGTACCTCGAAGAGCTCGTCGACTGGCGCTTCCTCGACGATCCGCCCGGCATACATGACGGCCACGCGATCCGCGAGGCCCGCGACGACGCCCAGATCATGCGTGATCATGACGAGCGCCGTGTTCATTTCCGCCGTCAGGTCGTTGAAGAGATCGAGGATCTGCGCTTGGATCGTCACGTCAAGCGCCGTCGTCGGCTCGTCGGCAATGAGCAGCTTCGGTTTCGTCAACAGCGCCATGGCAATGACGATGCGCTGGCGCATGCCGCCCGACAGCTCGTGCGGGTAGAGGCTGAAGCGCCGCGTCGGGTCGGGGATACCGACGCGCTTCAGCATATCGAGCGCCTCGTTGGAGGCAGCCCGCGCGGTGAAGCCGCGGTGAACCTCAAGCTGCTCCGTCAATTGCCGGGAAATCCGCAGAGACGGATTGAGCGCGGTCATCGGGTCCTGGAACACCATGGCCATGTCCTTGCCGCGGACATGGTCGAGCTCGCGCGGCCTTAGCGCCAGCACATCCTTGCCCTCGAGTAGTGCTTGGCCGCTGGTGCGGCCGTTCTTGGCAAGCAGACCCATGACGCCGAGGAAGGTCTGGCTCTTGCCCGAGCCGGACTCGCCGACGATCGCCACGCGCTCGCCGCGCCGGATCGACAGGTTCATGTTCGAGACGGCCTTCACCTCGCCATCCGGCGTCGCAAAGGTGATCGAATAGTCCTTCAGTTCGAGAAGCGTATCGTTTTTGGTTTCGTGTTGCATTCTATCGATCCTTCGGGTCGAACGCATCGCGCAGGCCGTCGCCAATGAAAAGCAGGCTCATCAGCAGGGCGACGAGGAAGCAGGCCGGGAAGGCCAAGAGCCACGGCATGCTTTCCATGGCGTCGGTGCCCTCGGCGATCAGCGTCCCGAGTGATGTCAGCGGTTCCTGAACACCGAAGCCGAGGTAGGACAGGAAGCTTTCGGTCGCGATGATTTCAGGAACGGTCAACGCGGCGAAAATCACCACTGGACCGACCAGGTTCGGAATGATGTGCTTGAGGATGATCTTGAACGGTTTCTGGCCGGATGCACGTGCCGCCTCGATGAACTCGCGCTGCTTTATCGAGAGTGTTTGCCCGCGCACGATGCGAGCCATGGTCAGCCACTCCAGCGCGCCGATTGCCGCAAAAAGCAGGTAGACGTTTCGGCCGAACACCACCATCAGCAGGATGACGAAGAGGATGTAAGGCAGCGCATACATGATATCGACGAAGCGCATCATGAGCGCGTCGAGTCTGCCGCCGATGTATCCGGAGATCGCTCCATAGAGCACCCCGATGACCACCGAAACGATCGTGGCAGTTGCCGCAACCGCAAGCGAGACGCGGGTGCCGTAGAGCACGCGCGCAAGCAGGTCGCGGCCATTTGGATCTGTTCCGAAATAATGGCCGCTTTCCATATCCGGCGGCATGCGAAACGCCGCCCAATCCGGTTCCTCGTAGTCGAACGGGATCAGGTACGGGCCGATGAATGCGACCAGTATCAGGAGCAGCAACACGATGATGGCGACGACTGCTGCCTTGTTGCGGGAGAGACGACGCAGCGCATCGCTGGTCAGCGAGCGGCTCTTGTGCGAAAGCCCTTCGGCCTCGAGAAGCTCGGCCGCGAGCAGCTCTCTCTTTGCTGGATTGAGGATCATCGGTTTCTCACTTTCGGATCGAGCCATGCATAGGCAATGTCGACGAGAAGGTTCAGAAAGACGATCAGCACCATGTAGAAGATGACCGTGCCGAGAACCATGCCGTAGTCGCGGTTCAGCGCTGCGTTGACGAAGTAGCGGCCGATGCCCGGCAGTCCGAAGATGCTCTCGACAACCAGCGAGCCGGTGAGAAGGTAGCTTGCCGCCGGACCGAGATAGGAAACGACAGGCATCATGGCGGGCTTTAGCGCGTGACGAATAACAGTTAGCCGTGGGCCGATGCCCTTGGCCTTGGCGGTCCGGATGTAGTTCTGGTTCATCACCTCGATCATCGAGCCGCGGGTCATGCGCGAGATGCGGCCCGCATGTGGCAAAGCCAGCACAACGATCGGAATGACGAGATAGCGGAACGAGCCGTCACCCCATCCGCCGACAGGCAGCCAGCCGAGATGGATACCGAAGACCAGCTGCAGGATAGGCGCAATCAGAAAGTTCGGAAGAACGAGGCCAACGAGAACGAGCAGCCCGAGGAGGTAGTCAGGCGCTTTATTCTGATAAAGTGCCCCAAGACAGCCGACTGTCACGCCGATAAGTATGGCAAAAATGAAGGCGAGGCCCCCGATCGTGAACGTGTAAGGCACGCCGATCATGATTTGCTGGGCAACGCTGAAATCTTCGTTGGCGAATGACGGGCCTAGATCACCCTTCAAGACGTCGAAGACGTAGATCAGGTATTGTTCGATCAGCGGCTTGTCGAGATTGTAGTGAGCCGCGAGGTTCTTCAGGATCACCGGCGGCAATGGCCTCTCGCCATCGAACGGGCCGCCGGGAGCAAGGCGCAAGACAAAAAAGCTGAGTGTCACGGCGATCCACATCACGGGGATCGTCGACAGCAGGCGACGGAGTGCATATTTGATCATGGTCGTGGATCGGCCCTTCCCACATTCAGCGGGAAGGGCCGGTGTTCCTTATTCTTTGACCGACAGCCAGCGCGTGCGATGGATGTCCTGAATATTGTCGACGAAGCCCTGGACCTTCGGCGAGACCACGTTCTTCGAGACATAGTAATAAAGCGGAATGGCGGCGCTGTCGTCGAGCGCAAGCTGTTCGGCCTGCTTGAAGATTTCGGCGCGCTTCTTCAGGTCGGTTTGAGCGTTCGCTTCCTTGACGAGCTTGTCGAAGTCGGCATTGCTCCAGCGGCCATAGTTCATCGAAACGCCGGAAACGAGTAGACCCAGGAAGTTATCAGGATCGTTGTAGTCCGCGATCCAGCCTGCGCGGCCGATTTCGACCTGACCGTGCTGCATCTCGTCATAGTGGACCTTGGTTTCGGTGTTGTAGAGCTCGATCTGTACGCCGAGCGGCTTCCACATCGAGGCGATCGCCACAGCTACGCGCTTGTGGTTGTCATTGGTGTTGTAGCGGAGCTGTGCCTTCAGCGGGTGGTCAGGTCCGAAGCCTGCTTCCTTGAGCAGCTTTTTCGCCTCTTCCACCTTTTCCTTGTAGGGCATGTCCTTCCAGCTCACATAGGCCGGCTCACCATAATTCGCGGTGCCCGGCGGTACCCAGGAATAGGCCGGCAGTTCGCCGGTGCCGAGGATCTTCGGGCCGATGACTTCACGGTTGACGGCCATCGAGAGGGCCTGACGAACGCGCTTGTCGTCGAACGGCGGCTTCGTGGCGTTGAGGACGTAGTAGTAGCTGGCGAGGAACGGCGTGACATGGGCCTGGCCCGGCAGGTTCTTCTTCATCCATTCATACTGATCCGTCGGGAAGTCGGTCATGATGTCGAATTCGCCGGCGCGAAAGCGCTTCAGAGCCGCTTCCTGATCCTCGAGCGTGAAGAACTTCACGCCATCGATCTTCAGGTCCTTCTCGCCGTAGTACTGGTCGTTCTTGACTGTCGTGACGGACGCGCCCGGAATCCACTCGGTCGGCTTGTACGGGCCGTTGGTGACGATGTTGCCGATCTTCACCCAGTCATTGCCCTTGGCTTCAACCACATGCTTCGGCAGCGGATAGGCGGTGTAGTGCATCAGCGAATTGATGAAATAGGGGGTCGGGTTCTCAAGCGTGATCTCGAGCGTCTTGTCGTCGATCGCCTTGACGCCGAGCTGGCTGAAATCGGTGATTTCGCCCTTGTTGATCTTTTCCGCGTTCTTGATGGTGAATTGCAGATAGGCGTATTCCGCGGCGTTCTTCGGATCGACAAGGCGCTGGAAGGCGAAGACGAAGTCGCCGGCCGTCACCGGCTGCCCATCCGACCACTTGATGCCGTCGCGAAGCTTGAAGGTGTAAACCTTGCCGTCCTGCGAGACGGTCCAGCTTTCAGCCTGTCCCGGAATCGGATCGTCCTTCGGGTCTTCGGTGACGAGGCCCTCGAAGATGTCGCCAGCAATGCGGTTCTCATAGTCGCTCGACAGCTTCTGCGGGTCGAGGGACTGCGGGTCGCCGCCATTGTGGATGTTGAGTGTCGCGGCGTGCGCGGTCACGGCCAGCAGTGAGCCAAGCACGGCTGAAGCCAGGAATTTTTTCGTGAGAAAGTTCATATGGGGGCCACCTTTCTAGGCTTTTCGCCTTTATTAGTCGTTTGTTCCCATGACCAGTTACGTTCAGGTCAGCGCACAACCTATCGTAAAGGCTTGCCGTTGCAAGTCCCCAAATGAAGCAGCGAGCGACACTCCTTGCCGCCGCGAAAATATTTAGTCTGTAGCCGCCCGGCCTGCCGCAGAAGGAGGGATTTCGCCCGTGCTGTGCCGTTTCGTACGATGGGCAAGCTTCAATGCATTCAATCAATGATTGCAGATACCGAGGGTAGCCGGCTCATCTTTTGATGCCTTTGCGGCGAATTAAGTTGACTATTCAATGACGGATAGGCTTGCGACATCTTGCCGCCGTCTGTTTTTGAAATGCTGCGTTGTCCCGCGATTTCGGGGACCGACTGGATTGGGTGGCACCGGTCTTCGCCCGTGGCTTGCAGACGCTGACGGAAAACGGTGCGTTGATTCTGGTCGACAAGCGGGCCGGTGCGGAGGTGGGCCAGTGTGCACTCGATCCAAAGGTCGCTATCGCTTGGTCGCTGCCAGTGGCGCGAATATCCGCGCGATCATGGCTTTCCGATTCCTAGGAGGCGATGCCGGTTTGCCTGCAGCCGACAGTTTGACGCCGCGCCGCCTGCCGCTAGATTGAGCATGACGAAGGGAGGTCGCGATGACCGAAGTAAATCTACCTTGGACCGGTGGCTGCCGATGCGGCCGCGTGCGATTGAAGATCCGCGCCAAGCCGCTTTTGACCATGGCGTGCCATTGCACAGGGTGCCAGAAGATGTCGTCGAGCGCCTTTTCGCTGAGTGCCGCGATCCCGGCGGAGGCCTTCGAAATCACCGAAGGAGAGCCCGTCATCGGTGGGCTGCACGGCGTCGAGGCGCACCACTATTTCTGCGGCCACTGCATGACCTGGATGTTCACGCGATCGGACGGGATGGATTGGTTCGTCAACCTGCGTCCGACGATGCTGGACGATCCGCGCTGGTTCCGGCCGTTCATCGAGACCTGGACCCGCGAAAAACTGCCCTTCGCCGAAACCGGCGCGGTCCGCAGCTACGAGGCGCTGCCGTCGATGGACGCCTATCAAGGGCTGGTGAAGGAATACATGGCCTGCAGTTGAGGCAGCGCAGGATCAAAAAGCCCGGCCACGCGTCGTGCGCCGGCCGGGCTGAAAATGATGCTTTTATTCGTCGCCCATCTTGAGCGCGGCGATGAAGGCTTCCTGTGGAATCTCCACCTTTCCGAACTGGCGCATGCGCTTCTTGCCTTCCTTCTGCTTGTCCAGAAGTTTGCGCTTTCGGGTGGCGTCGCCGCCGTAGCACTTGGCCGTCACGTCCTTGCGCAGCGCCGAGATGGTCTCGCGGGCAATCACGTTGCCGCCGATCGCTGCCTGGATTGGGATCTTGAACATGTGCTTCGGGATCAGTTCCTTCAGCCGCTCGCACATGTCGCGGCCACGCTTCTCGGCAGACGCGCGGTGGACGAGCATGGAGAGCGCATCGACAGGCTCTCCATTGACGAGGATCGACAGCTTGACGAGGTTACCTTCGCGGTAGCCTTCGAGGTGATAGTCGAAGGAGGCGTAGCCCTTCGAAATCGACTTCAGCCGGTCGTAGAAGTCGAAGACAACTTCATTGAGCGGCAACTCGTAGGTCACCATTGCGCGGGTGCCGACATAGGTGAGTTCCGTCTGGATGCCGCGACGATCCTGGCAGAGCTTGAGAATGCCGCCGAGGTAATCATCAGGCGTCATGATCGTCGCCTTGATCCAGGGCTCGCGGATCTCGTCGATCTTGACGACATCGGGCATGTCAGCCGGGTTGTGCAGTTCGCGCTCGCTGCCGTCGGTCATCGTCAGCTGGTAGACGACCGAAGGCGCAGTGGCGATCAGGTCGAGGTCGAATTCGCGCTCAAGGCGTTCCTGGATAATCTCAAGGTGCAGCAGGCCAAGGAAGCCGCAACGGAAGCCGAAGCCGAGTGCGGCCGATGATTCCATTTCGAAGGAGAAGGAGGCATCATTCAGGCGAAGCTTGCCCATCGCCGCGCGCAGATCCTCGAAATCCGCGGCATCGACGGGGAAGAGACCGCAGAACACGACCGGTTGGGCCGGCTTGAAGCCCGGCAAGGCCTGCGTCGTTGGGCGCTTGTCATCGGTGATGGTATCGCCGACGCGCGTATCGGCCACTTCCTTGATGGAGGCGGTGATGAAGCCGATTTCGCCAGGCCCGAGACTGTCGACATTGACCATCTTTGGCGTCAGCACGCCGACGCGTTCCACCTGGTACTTGGCGTCCGTGCCCATCATGCGGATCGTCTGGCCCTTGGTCAGCACGCCGTCGATGACGCGGACGAGGACCATGACGCCGAGATAGGTGTCGTACCAGCTGTCAACGAGCAGCGCCTTCAGCGGTGCCTTTTCACCGCCGGGGCTCTTCGGCGCCGGCAACTTCTGAACGATTGCCTCGAGGACATCGGGGATGCCGAGGCCGGTCTTTGCCGAAATCAACACGGCTTCCGAGGCATCGATACCGATCACTTCCTCGATCTGTTCCTTGATGCGATCAGGTTCGGCGGCTGGCAGGTCGATCTTGTTGAGGACGGTGACAAGCTCGTGGTTGTTGTCGATCGCCTGGTAGACGTTGGCGAGCGTCTGGGCTTCCACGCCTTGGCTGGCGTCAACGACGAGCAGCGAACCTTCGCAGGCCGAGAGCGAGCGCGAGACCTCATAGGCGAAGTCGACGTGTCCGGGCGTGTCGATCAAATTCAGGATATAGGTCTCGCCATCCTTGGCCTTGTAGTGCAGACGCACCGTCTGGGCCTTGATGGTGATGCCGCGCTCGCGCTCGATATCCATGTTGTCAAGCACCTGCTCGGACATCTCGCGCTCGGCCAGGCCGCCGGTCGATTGGATCAGGCGGTCGGCAAGCGTCGATTTGCCGTGGTCGATGTGGGCCACGATCGAGAAATTGCGGATATGGGAAAGCGGAGTCGTCGAATTGGTGCTCATGCGCGCCATATAGCAGCGCCGACCCTTGCCGCAAAGCGGAAAAGCAGGGGTTCGTTTACGATAAGTCGCCGTTTCGCGGACCGAAACATCATACTTGATTCTATTATCAGATCGTGAAAGTCTATTATAATAGAAAATCGGATCCAATGATGGAACAAGAACTCGAAACGGCGATCGGCCTTCGCATCCGCAGACTGCGGATCGAGCGGAATTTGACGCTGGAAGACCTGGCCAACGCCTCCGGCGTCAGCCGGGCGATGATCTCCCGCATCGAGCGCGGCGAAGCGAGCCCGACGGCCCCGCTCCTCGCCAGGATTTGCGCAGCGCTCGGCCTGTCGCTGTCGGCCTTCTTTGCCGAGGACGGCGAGGTCTCGCCGCTGTCGCGCCGTCAGGACCAGCAGGTCTGGCGGGATCCGGAGACCGGTTACGTCAGGCGCTCCGTCTCCCCGCCGGGAGCCGCTTCGTCTGTCGATATCGTCGATGTCGAATTCCCGCCAGGCGGTCGCCTTAGTTTCCCGCCGCACGCAGCCAGCAACGGCATGACACAGCATGTCTGGCTGTTCGATGGCGAAATGGAAATGACGACGGGCGACACCGTCTACCGACTGCTGCCTGGCGACTGCCTGTTCATGCCGGTCGGCGAAGGCCATGTTTTTCATAACCCCGGCAACATTCCCGCCCGCTATTGCGTCGTACTCGATCGGCGCGGGCGCTAATTCATTTCAGGAGAAAAAGTGATGACAGCTACGATCCGCCTTCTTGATGCGGCAGAAGCCCGTGCGGCGATCCCCGACCTCTGCGACGTGCTGACCGATTGCGTCAACGGCGGCGCCTCGGTCGGCTTCATGCAGCCTTATGGCAACGCGGATGCCGAGCCTTACTGGCAGGGCGTCGCCGATGCCGTCGCGTCCGGTGCAACGCTGCTCCTCGTGGCGGAGATCGACGGCAGAGCCGTTGGCACGGTGCAGGTCGGTGCCGCACAGATGCCGAATCAGCCGCATCGCGGCGATCTGAAGAAGCTGTTGGTGCATCGCTCGGCCCGGGGCAAGGGCCTTGCACGTCTGCTGATGGATAATGCGGAACGAGAAGCCGCCGTCCGCGGCAAGACGCTCCTCGTGCTTGACACGGCAACCGGCAGCGATGCCGAGGCGATCTACCCCAGGCTGGGCTGGGAGCCGGTCGGTGTCATCCCGGATTATGCGCTGTGGCCGGAGGGCGGCCTCTGCGCCACCACATTTTTCTACAAGCGTGTCGCCTGAAGTGGCGCTCAGGCGGGTTTGGCCTGGGGCGCGTCAAGTGCTGGATTGTAGAACAGCGACAGCGTCAGGCTCTTGGCGATGCGTTCAGCGGTCGTCATGAACCAGGTCTTGGCCTCAGGGTTCGGCGCGATATCGCTGAGCGTCGCGGAAAACAGTGCCAGCCATTGCGGGAAGAGATCGGGCGTCAGGTTCGCGACGCCCGTGTGCGCCTGCACCGGCTTGCCGCCATAAGCGCCGTTGCGAAAGGCAATTGATGACCAGAAGCTCTTCATCTTCTGCATATGGTCGGACCAGCGGCCGGAAAGCCGGGCATCAAACACGGGTCCAAGCGTCGCATGCTGCAGCACACGGGCGTAGAACGTCTCGACCAACCGATCGATGAACGCCTCGTCGACGCCCATCGCCTTCATCTCGGCTTCGGCACGCTCGCGTATGGCGGCGACATGTGCCGCGCGGCCCTGAATTTCTGTATCCATCGTCAACTCCGGCGCGTCGCAATCCGCGACAGCGCTCATATAGGCCATCTGCGTCTCGAGATGAAGGGACCGCGACGCAAGGCAGCATTGCGCGTCAGTAGCCGCTTCGGTCTTCGCTTCGGGGATCGTCCGCCATCCTCTCGCGATAGATATCACCCTGTCGCGCCTTGAGGCGCCACGGTCGGGCCTTCTGCAGCGGAATGTCGTATGCCGGGTCGTCTCGGTTCAACACCGCGGTTGCCAGGCCTGGTTCGGGAGTGGCAGCACACTGCGCCACCCATTTTCCATCCGGGCCGATGATGCTGGCCGGCCCCTTGGCGGCCTTCTGCACCGGCGTTGCAACGCTGATCCAGATGCAGTTCAGCCCCGCATGCGCGCGCAGCGCAATCTGGAAATATTCGGGAATGCCATAGGAGGAGAAGAGCACGGCATCGACGCCGAGATTGGCATACTCCTGGAATACCTCCGGAAACGTAGCTTCGATGCAGATCGCGCAACCGAATCGGTAGCCGTTGATATCGAAAGTGATCGGCGCGGTGCCGGGAGAGTACCAGCCGCCAAGTTCGCTGTTCGACAGAAACCTCTTGTCATAGCGGGTAAGCAGCACTCCGGTTTCGGAAAAGACATACAGGCTGTTGTGCGGGGGGTAGCCCTCCGCCAGCCGATGTGCTCCGCCGACAACCGCAAAGATGCGAAGATCACCACAGAGATCGGCGATTGCCCGAAGCTCGGCCTCCTGCTGCCGCCAATCGAAGCTGGCCCAGTCCTCGGAATGCAGGATCTGCGATTTCGAATATCCCGAAAGTGCGCCTTCGCAGAAATTGATGACCCGCGCGCCATCAGCAGCGGTGGCCGCAATCATGCTCCGGATTGTTCGGCCATTCGCGGTAATGTCAGGCGAAACGATGGTCTGTGGTGCGGCTATCTTCAACGGCGCACCTCTCGCGATTCGGCTCGCATTTTTCAACTATTCGACGCTATTTGGAACCGCAAATTGGCGACGATGAAGGTGCGCGAGGCGAAGCGCGTTAAGGGGCGCCGACAGCGCGCAGCACGCCGATCAGCGCCTTTCCATCGGTGAAATAGGGATCGCCGCCACCGTTGCGGCCGGTCCTCGTGGCGCCGATGCCCGCGATCTCGTAAGTCGACGACAATTGCCCGGCTGCCTGAAGATCGCCGATAACAAGATCTCGCTCAGCGTCGACATCAGGCGCGATGTGATGGGTGATCTGGCCGGTATCGTGGCTGAAGCCTACCCCGCGATCAAAACTCGCCGATCCAAGCCACAGCGGTTGCCCATCTGCACCGCTGCTCTTGGTTTGCCAGAAACGGACGTGGTGGCGCTCGTCGGCGCTCTTGCCCACGGCCTTTTCAAATGCCAGATCCTGCTGGCGGCCCTCGAACAGCAATGGGCTCACGGGAGCGTCGAGGTCGTGCCGATCGAGCACGACGCTCAAGCCGATTTCGGCTGATGTCCGCAGCGTGATCTTGTCGGCCGGGTCCCACCCAGCCGATGCAAATGCCCGAAGCACGTTCTCCTTCGAACCGACGAGCCCAACATTGATGGGGTCGCCGGGAATATCCTGCTTGGTGGTCGTCACCATTGGACCGAATTCCGCAATACGGCTGGCGTCGCGATGGATCCATATTTCGGGAATGAGGAAATAAGTGACAAGCAGATAGGCGACCAACAAGACCGCCACAGCGCCGATCGCCATCCGTGTTTTCGTCAAACGTCTCATCGAAGTCCCCCCAACCTCGACGTCATCATACGATTCTCCGGTCATGTGGCCAACATCCAGGTGCGCACCCATGCATCATCGGCATCCCGACTACACCCGCACCCTTGCCATCCGGCCCCGTTGCGCTTAGCTCTCGGGCACCACGAATCCGGATATCGAATGCCGCACAAGGTCTCCCTGTCCCGTCTCAAGCTGACCGACTTTCGCAACTATGCGTCTGTCTCGCTGTCGCTCGACGGTCGGCATGTGGTGCTGACGGGGGACAATGGCGCCGGCAAGACCAATCTGATGGAGGCCGTATCCTTCCTGTCGCCGGGCCGCGGCCTGCGTCGTGCCACCTATGGCGATGTCACCCGTGTCGGTGCGACGGCCGGATTTTCGATCTTCGCGGAGCTCGATGGCATAGAAGGCGAGGTGGAAATCGGCACGGGTGTCGATACCACCGACGACAGCATTTCCCGCCGCCTGCGGATCAACGGCACGCCTGCAAAGTCGGCCGATGAACTGACCGACCATCTCCGTCTCCTGTGGCTGACGCCCTCGATGGATGGCCTCTTCACCGGTGGTTCGTCCGAGCGCCGCCGTTTCCTTGATCGGCTCGTGCTGTCGCTCGATCCGGCCCATGGCCGCCGTGCCAGCGATTTCGAGCGCGCCATGCGCAGCCGCAACAAGCTGCTCGACGAGCGTCGCTTCGATCCCGCCTGGCTCTCCGGCCTCGAACAGCAGATGGCAAGCCTCGGCATTGCCATGGCGATGGCACGCCAGGAGATGCTCGGTCTTCTTGCCCGCCTCATCGACGAGACGCACGAAACCTCGCCCTTTCCCGCCGCTGCGCTGGAGCTTGCGGGCTTTATGGATGGTCAGTTCTCGCGCCCCGCCGTTGATCTTGAAGATGACTATGCGGCTATGCTTGCCGAGAGCCGCTACCGCGATGCCGCGGCCGGCCGCACGCTCGACGGCCCCCATCGCGCAGATCTGCTTGTCCGCCACCGGCAAAAGCAGATGGAAGCATCGCGCTGTTCCACCGGCGAGCAGAAGGCGCTGCTGGTCGGACTGATTCTTGCCCATGCCCGTCTGGTGGCTAATCTCACGGGCCATGCGCCGATTCTCTTGCTTGATGAGATTGCCGCGCATCTCGACGAAGGCAGGCGTGCTGCGCTTTTCGACCTCATTGACGCGCTCGGCGGCCAGGCCTTCATGACAGGCACGGACTGCGCCATGTTTTCCGCTCTCGGCGAGCGCGCGCAATTCTTCACCGTCGCCGATGGAAAGGTTTTCGAATGACCGATGCCGCTTCCCCCTCAACCAAAGGCCATGCTAGCATCGCGCCCATGGAACCGCTCAGCCCGGAAGAAATCGCGCGATATCAGCGCCATATCCTGCTTCCCGAGATCGGTGGCGCAGGCCAGCAGAAACTGAAATCCGCCCGCGTGCTTGTCATCGGTGCCGGTGGGCTGGGAGCGCCGGTCCTGCAATATCTCGCAGCCGCCGGCGTCGGCACGCTCGGTATCGCCGATGACGACCGCGTTTCGCTTTCCAACCTGCAGCGGCAGGTGATCCACGATTCCGGCACGATCGGCGAACTGAAGACGCAGAGCGCCGCCTTAGCGATTGCAAGGTTGAACCCGCACGTCAACGTGATCCGCTTCGAAGAGCGCTTCTCGCCTGACACGGCGCGCCGCCATCTCTCAGGCTTCGATCTGCTGATCGACGGCTCCGACAATTTTGATACGCGCTATACGGCGGCCGACGCTGCCGAGACTGCGCAAATCCCCTTGGTGACAGGCGCGGTTGGTCGCTTCGATGGCTCCGTCACAGTGCTCAAGCCCTACGAGACGGTGGAGGATGGCAAACCGAACCCAACCTATCGCGATCTCTTCCCCGAGAAGCCGCCGGCTGGTCTGATCCCGGCCTGTGCGGAGACCGGCATCATCGGTGCGCTGACCGGCGTGATCGGCACGCTGATGGCAATGGAAGCGATCAAGCTCGTCACCGGCACGGGCGAACCGCTGATTGGACGGCTGCTGCTCTATGATGCGCTTGCCGCCCGCTTCGACACGATCCGCTACAAGAGGCGTCGCCAGAAACAGAGCCCGGCGTCATGAACATCATTCGGATCGATGAAGACTTTCAACGCTGGGAGGAGTTGCTGGCGCTAGTCCTGTCGTCGTTCGCCTATATGAACGACCGGATCGATCCGCCATCCTCCGCCTTGAAGCTCACGCCGACGACGCTTGCCGATAAGGCGCGTTCTGAAATCGCCTATGCGGCAATGGAAGGCGACGCTTTATGTGGCTGCGTCTTTCTGCGACCAGAAGAAGCCTGCCTCTATGTCGGCAAGCTGGCGATCGCGCCCGACGCGCAGGGCCGGGGTATCGGCCGTCGGCTGCTGGCGGTCTCGGAAGAGGTGGCGCGGTCCCACTCCCTGCCATCACTGAGGCTCGAAACGCGCATCGAGCTTGTCGAAAACCACGATGTCTTTATCCGCTGGGGATTTGAGAAGACTGCTGAAAATGCCCATCCCGGATTCACCAGGACGACATCGATCGAGATGCGCAAGCCTGTTCCGGCCTAGCGGCCCGGCAGCACGCGGTTCGGCGGGCGATGGCCATCGATAAAGGTGCGGATGTTGATGATCACCTTGTCGCCCATGTCGATGCGGCCTTCGATCGTCGCCGAGCTCATGTGCGGCAAAAGTACGACCTTGCCTTCATTTGCGAGCTTGACGAGCTTCGGATTGACCGCCGGTTCATTCTCGAAGACGTCGAGACCGGCGCCCGCCAGCTTTCCCTCCCGCAGACTCTTGATCAGTGCCGCTTCGTCAATCACGTCGCCGCGGGCGGTGTTGACGAGGTAGGCCGTCGGCTGCAGCAGCGCCAGACGGCGGGCCGACAACAGATGGAACGTTGCCGGTGTCGAGGGGCAATTGACAGAAACGATGTCGACGCGGGCGAGCATCTGGTCGAGGCTCTCCCAGTAGGTCGCCTCCAGCTCATCTTCGGTCGCCGGGTTGACGCGCTTGCGGTTGTGATAGTGGATCGAGAGGCCGAAAGCCTTGGCGCGGCGCGCAACGGCGGTCCCGATCCGCCCCATGCCGACGATGCCGATGCGCTTGCCGTGGATCCGTCGCCCGAGCATCCAGGTCGGCGACCAGCCGGGCCACTCGCCGGGATGGTCGGTCAGCACCCGCGCGCCTTCACCCAAGCGGCGTGGAACGGCGAGGATCAGCGCCATGGTCATGTCGGCGGTGTCTTCGGTCAGCACGTTCGGCGTATTGGTGACGGTGATGCCTTTGCGAGCCGCCGCCTCGACGTCGATGTGATCGGTGCCGTTCGAGAAGCTGGCGATCAATTTCAGCTGCGGCCCGGCCTCCTCGATCACCGTGGCATCGATCCGGTCGGTGACGGTCGGAACGAGCACGTCGGCGCTTTTGACGGCAGCGATCAGCTCGGCTTTGGAGCGCGGTGCATCGTCGATATTGAGTTCCGCGTCGAAGAGTTCGCGCATGCGCGTCTCGACCGCATCGGGCAGCTTCCGCGTGATGTAGACCTTCGGTTTTTTCTTCGTCGTCATGTGCGCCGGCGCTAACTTGTTCAGAGGTCCTTAACCAAGACGCGGGATAATTTTCCCGTTCCGGGGAATTTCTACCAGACCCGCGCGCGAAGACAAACAAAACTCGCTCAGCGTGCGCAGGAATGTCGAATTCCCGGAATCAGGCAGCAGTCCTGCCCTCCTCTGAGCAAACGGAAGTCCCATGCATAGCAAAGTCCTGAAATCTTGCCTCGCCCTTGCGATCGGTTTCGTGCTTTCTGCGGGAACGGCTGAAATGGCCTCCGCACAGGCTGCAAAGGGACCAAGTGGCCTGCCGCTGCCGCGCTTCGTCACGCTCAAGTCCAAGCGCGTCAACCTGCGCATCGGCCCTGGCACCGACTATGCGGCCTCATGGATGTATCTGAAGGCCGGCCTGCCGGTCGAAATCATTCAGGAATACGACAACTGGCGCCAGATCCGCGATGCCGACGGCACCGAGGGTTGGGTCAACCAATCGCTGCTGTCGGGCTCGCGTGCGGCAATCGCCGCCCCGTGGATGAAGGGCAAGGGTAAGTCTGTCTACGTCAACATGCGCCGCGATGCCCAGCCGTCGGCAAGCGTCGTCGCCAAGCTCGAGCCCGGCGTCATGATGAACATCGGCGAGTGCAATGGCGACTGGTGCTTTGCCAAGATAGACGGCGCCGAAGGATGGGTGGCGCAGTCGGAAATCTGGGGCGCTTATCCAGGCGAAGCCTTTAAATAAGGTTCGCCTGCTTGCCGGCCTCGGCAAGCGACTTCATCGGCCTCGGGCCGATCTGCTGGATCACGATGCCAGCCGCGAGGCAGCCGAGCTTGCCGCAGTCTTCCAGCGTCCGACCCTGTGTGTAGCCATAGAGGAAGCCAGCGGCAAAGAGATCGCCCGCGCCTGTGGTGTCGACCAGTTCCCTGATCTTGATCGCATCCACGTAGAAGCGCTCGCTGCCCTTGAGAATCACGGCGCCGTTCTCGCTCATCGTTACGGCCGCGATCTTGCAGTCCTTGGCGATAAGGATCAGCGCTTCTTCGAAGTCGTCGGTTTCATAGAGCGCCAGCGCTTCCTGACGATTGGCGAAGACGATGTCGACGGTGCCGGAGCGCATCAGGTCGAGGAATTCGCCGCGATAGCGGTTGACGCAGAAGCTGTCGGAAAGCGTCATCGACATCTCACGGCCGTTCTCGTGGGCGATACGGGCGCATTCGCGGATCGCTTCCTTGGCGCGCGGCGGATCCCAGAGGTAGCCTTCGAAATAGGTGACCTTGGACTGGGCGACGACATCGGCCTCGACGTCTTCGGGCCCGAGCTCGACGCAGGCGCCGAGGTAGGTATTCATCGAGCGTTCGCCGTCTTCGGTGACGAAGATCATCGAGCGCGCGGTCGGCGGGAATGTCCCCTTCGGCTGTGTCTGATAATGAACACCCTGCGCATGGATATCGTGCGCGAAGATTTCGCCGAGCTGGTCTTCCGCGACCTTGCCGAAATAGGCGGCCTTGCCGCCGAAGCTCGCCACACCCGCGGCCGTGTTGCCGGCGCTGCCGCCGGAAGCCTCCACCGCCGGTCCCATGCGCGCATAGAGAAGTTCTGCGCGCTCGGCATCGATGAGGTTCATCGCGGCCTTGGTGATCTCATTGTCAATGAGGAACTGGTCGTCGCAACGCGCGATGATATCGACGATCGCGTTGCCGACAGTCAGAACATCGAATTTGGTCATGAAAGGGAAGGTCCCGGGTTAGGTGATAGCCGGTGACCGGTCTTAGCGAATTTTCGCCGCATGGGAAGCGGAAATGCCGCTGGGCCGTCTATCTCATCGCAAAAATGCACTGTGACGGGTCAAATGTCGCCGGCCGCCCCCCCGTGACCGCGGCGTTCAAAAGGCGCGTCTCAAGCAGCGGCAGCATAGATCAGGTCGGGCTTTACGAGCCACTCGTTCTTGCGCAAGGCAGTGACATCGAGCCTGCCACGTCGATCGCGACGGGCAATTCCAACGAAACGATAGCGGCTGCCCCTGGTGTCGACTACGCGAGCGGGGATCGGTGTGCCGTCGATATGGCCGATAACCGGTCCGTCGGAACGTGCGCCGTTGAGGAAGAAATACTCATGGGGGAGGTTCCTGCTTACCATCCTACTATCTTTCGTCGTTTGGTCGTGTGCCCTGCGCAACCTCGCGGGCGCGCTTTTCGTCGTCGGGGCTGGCTTTCTCCAAATGAAAGTCGCTTTTTGATGGCGACCTGGAAAAAGACGACGTGTTTTCTTGATCTCCACGACAAATGGCTTCCTTTGGGGGATGCATGTACGTTTCCTGCTGGTTGGCAAACAGGTCACGTGAATATGCCCTCGACGGGCGGCCGGGGTTCGTGACCTCTCGTCACAGGATGCGTGCAAAGCCATAGCCGTTCCATTCGGACGACGGGCCTCCGACATTAAAATCTCATATCATCTGATAAGGGCGCATGGCCGACGGCGGCGAGCTAGTGTTCGATCTGCTGCTCTGCCACGGTGCTGGCGATGATCTGATCGGAACCCTTTGCATAGAGCGGGAGCGTCAAGGTGATCGCCTCGCTGCGCCCGTTGATGGTGGCGGTATATCGCTTGTAAACGCGATCCTGCCCTTGCTCTTCACCCGCCGAGACAGCGTTCACTTTCTCGACCAGCGCTTTCTCGAAAACATCCGCGTCGACGTCCCCCAGTGCCACCGTGCAGCCTTCGACGGTTTTGTCGCCGACATCCGCCCGCGAGACCACCAGCGCTTGAAAGCTCTCAGCTTCGCCGCCGCTGACGATCCATCCTTCCAGCGCTTCCGGATTCTCCATCGGGGTGAAGGTCAGCGCCATATCCTCTGCCATCGAAGGCCATTCGTCGGCTTTCGCACGCTCAGCCGTGCGCTCGAAGTCCGGGCCAGAGGAAACGCAGCTGTCGTAAAAAAATGAAAGTTTGGAACTCGCGTCATCGGCAAATGATGGCCCAGCGGCAAAGAGAATGACGAGGCAGGCAGCCAAAGTACGCTTCATGTCGTCTCCGAGCGGCGGAGTCAGTGCGGCCCTTCGGCCGCACTGACCGTTTTCAAACTTGCCGGACATTGTCGGCAGACGTTCTGCCGGTTCGACGGTCCTGCGCTACTTCGAACGCTATGCCCATTCCTTCTTTCACGGTGTCGATCCCGCCTCGTTGAGCGGCCGTGATGTGAAGAAAGACGTCGGTTCCGCCGTCATCCGGAGTGATGAATCCGAAGCCCTTGTCCTGGTTGAACCACTTGACTTTACCTGTTGGCAAAATTTACCCCCATGTTGGTCTCCCCAGCCGGCATCGGACATCGCACGATTTTGCCGGTGGGCACAAGAGCATTTGAAAATACAGCGGGACACCGCGTTGCTCTGGTGGCCGTGGCCGACTTCTGAGCTTGCGCATGCCAAGACGACCCGGTTGCGTCCCACCTATAAGCGTGCGGCTGGTGGTCCCTCGCATTTCATATAGCGGGAATCCGTCATCCGCATGTCATTTCCCCGTCCTATAAGCATCCTCAACGATATTGGCATGAGCGGCTTCCGAGCGGCAGCCAATGAAGAAGGGAATGACGCCCTTCGACGATACCGGAGTGACGCTGACCACGGATGAACTGGCAGCATTGCAGACCGGCTATCCGGCAGGACCGGATGCGGAAAAGCGGGCAGAGCCCTGGGCAGAGCCCGCTTTTTTTGCTTTTATGTTTTGGCGGTTTGTCATCACGGCCGTTTTGCTGCTAGGCATGCTTATTCCCTCGCAAGGCAGCCGCATTGAATGTCAGCCATCATCTTCGACGTCCTTCCCATCTTTATCATGATCCTTATCGGCTGGCTGACCGTGAAAATACGGCTGATGAAGGCGGAGATCGGCGATGCGCTGAGCGAGTTCGTCTTCAAGATCGCCGTGCCGCTGTTGTTGTTCCGCACGATCGCCAACGCCGATTTTCACGGTGCCTCGCCCTTCCGTCTCTGGATCGCCTATTTCTCGGGCGTCGGAGTGACTTGGGTCGCGGCCCATATCGCCGCGACGCGCTTCTTCGGGCGCGATGACCGCATTGGCGTGCTTGCCGGTGTATCGTCAGCCTTCGCCAACACCATCTTCATCGGACTGCCGCTCGTTCAGCGCACGGTCGGTGACAAGGGGCTCGTGCCGCTCTCGATTCTGATCGCGGTCCATCTGCCTGTGATGATGATTATCGGAACCATCCTGATGGAGCGCGCCGAGCACAAGATCGCCGGCAAGAAGGAGCGCAGCATCGCCAAAGTGGTGCGCCAGATCGCCCACAATCTCGTCAAAAACCCGCTGGTGATCGGCTTGGCCGGCGGTGCTGCCATGCACCTGTTAGGGCTCACCATGCCGGGACCGGTAGGCGCCATAATCGATCAGATCGCCGGTGTCGCCGGGCCGGTCGCGCTGATTTCACTCGGCATGGCGCTTGAGAAATACGGCATTTCAGGCAACGCCGGCATCGCCAGCGTCACCTCCGCCTTCAAGTTGTTGCTGTTGCCGGCCTGCGTCTGGGCGGCGAGCCATCTGGTCGGGCTTGCCAGTGACTGGACGGCGGCCCTGGTGCTGATTTCGTCGGTTCCAACGGGCGTCAACGCCTGGCTGATCGCCAACCGTTTCGGTGTCGGCCACAGCCTGGCAGCTTCGACGATCACGCTAACGACGGCGCTTGGCGCCATCTCCGTTTCGTTCTGGGCCTTTTTGCTCGGCGGCTAGGCAAAGAAAAAGCCCGGCGTCAGCCGGGCTTCGATTTTCGTCTGGAACCGAGCAGCGACTTACTGCGTCGCGCTATCCGGTGCGTTCGGATCCGGAAGCGGAACCGGCGAATCGGCCAGCGTGTGAAGGTAAAGGATGACGTTGGCGCGATCCGTGTCCTTCGGAAGACCGGCAAAGCCCATTGCCGTGCCGGCAACGTACTTCTTCGGTGCTGCCAGGAAGTGGTTCAGATGATCGAAGGTCCACTTCTCGCTGCCGCCCTTGGAGAAGTCCTTCATGCCCGACGAGTAGGCAAAGCCTTCATGCGTGGCGATCGGACGATCGACGAGACCGAAGAGGTTCGGACCAACCTTGTTCGGTCCCCCCTTGGTC
Source organism: Rhizobium sp. 01T417 (assembly GCF_056398905.1). Classification (NCBI taxonomy): domain Bacteria; kingdom Pseudomonadati; phylum Pseudomonadota; class Alphaproteobacteria; order Hyphomicrobiales; family Rhizobiaceae; genus Rhizobium; species Rhizobium sp. 01T417. The sequence continues at coordinate 32,315 of NZ_JBFTQH010000012.1, forward strand.
GCGTCATGACAGGCCTGACACTTCTTGAAAACAGCCTCGCCGGCCTTGGCGTCCGCCTTTGCAAGTAGCTGTGCGATCGGAACGGCTGCAGCCGGTGCGGCCTCGCCGCCACCAGCGGCAGCGGCCTCTTCGGCGACGATCGCGAAACCTTCCTTCTCCGGGCTCTCCGAATGAAAGATTCCCTCCGACGCGATGGAGACGGTCATCAGAACGAAAACCGTTCCGAGCAGTGCCCCCACAGCCATATTCACGTATGAATTCATCTGCAATGCTCCCCTTGCAGCCGGCAGACATAAAACCGGACCATCTTGAAATCGCGCGGAACCTATGTCTTTTGGCTATTCGTTGCAACAGTCTAAATGGCCTGTTGCGTGAGACTTTTTGACACCTTTCCGCCCGGATTAGAAGGCCCGAACAATGACCAGTCCAAATTTAGATGACGTGCTCGTGCTGATCCCGGCCCGCATGGCATCGACCCGTCTTCCAGGCAAGCCGCTCGCCGATATTTGCGGGCTGCCGATGATCGTGCAGGTGGCGCTGCGGGCGAAGGAAGCCGAAATTGGCCGCGTGGTTGTCGCGGTTGATGACCAACAGGTCCATGATGTCGTGGCCGCGGCAGGCTTTGAAGTCATCATGACCAGCAAGGATCATCAGTCCGGTTCGGATCGCATTTACGAGGCGCTCATGAAGGTGGATCCGGAGGGGAAAGCCAAGTTCGTCGTCAACGTGCAGGGCGATCTTCCGACGATCGAGCCGGAGACCGTTCGCGCCGCGCTGCGCCCGCTGGAGGATCCGAGCGTCGACATCGCAACACTGACGATCGAGATCGAGGACGAGGCCGACAAGACGGCACCGCATATCGTCAAGGTCGTCGGCTCGCCGATCTCGGAAAGCCGCCTGAAGGCGCTCTACTTCACCCGCACGACGGCACCCTACGGTGATGGACCGCTTTATCACCATATCGGCCTCTATGCTTACCGCCGCTCGGCCTTGGAGCGTTTCGTTACGCTCGGACCATCGGCCTTGGAAAAGCGCGAGTCGCTGGAGCAGCTGCGCGCGCTGGAAGCCGGCATGCGCATCGATGTCGAGATCGTTGACACGGTTCCGCTCGGTGTCGATACTCCCGCCGACCTTGAAAAGGCGCGGCGCATTCTCTCCGCAAGAACGAAATGACGGATTTTCCATGAACATCACCACCAACAGGATCGCCTTCCAGGGCGAGTTCGGCGCGAACTCCGACATGGCGTGCCGTGACATGTTTCCGACCATGGAGCCGCTGCCGTGCCAGACGTTCGAGGATGCCTTCGTGGCGGTCGAGAACGGCGATGCCGATATCGGAATGATCCCGATCGAGAACACGATCGCTGGCCGCGTCGCCGACATTCATCACTTGCTGCCGGAGTCCCGCCTGCACATCATCGGCGAGTATTTCATGCCGATCCGCTTCCAGTTGATGGTGCTCCCGGGCGTCACCAAGGATGAGATCCGCACGGTTCACAGCCACATCCACGCCCTTGGGCAGTGCCGCAAGATCGTGCGTTCGCACGGCTGGAAGCCGGTGATCGCTGGCGACACGGCAGGTGCTGCAAAGCTCGTCAAGGAAACCGGGGACCGCTCGATGGCGGCGCTGGCGCCGCGCCTTGCCGCCGATCTCTACGGTCTCGACATCGTTGCTGAGAATGTCGAGGACACGGAAAACAATGTCACCCGCTTCGTCATCCTTTCACGCGACGAGGAATGGGCGCATCGCGGCTCGGCTGAGGAGAAGCTCGTCACGACGTTTGTCTTCAACGTCCGAAACATCCCGGCCGCACTCTACAAGGCGCTTGGCGGCTTTGCGACCAACACCATCAACATGACCAAGCTGGAGAGCTATCAGCTGGGCGGCAAGTTCGTCGCAACGCAGTTCTATGCTGACATTGAGGGTCACCCGAACGATCCGAATGTCCGGCGTGCATTGGAGGAGCTGCGCTTCTTTTCCGAGAAGGTGCGCATCCTCGGCGTCTACAAGGGCCACCCAATGCGGGGCCAACTGCAGAAATGAAAAAGGGCGCCTTCGGGCAGCGCCTTCGGGCGCCCTTTTCTTTGTGATTTACTTGTCCGGCTCACACACACGCAGGCGATGGCCGTCCGGGTCGAGCACGACGAAGGTCGGGCCGAAATCCATGTCCGTAAGGTCCTGCGCGATCGGCAACTGGCGCTTGCGCCAATCCTCGTAAAGCGTCGACACGCCGTTCTCGCCGGGAACCATGAAGGCGATCTCGGCGCGGCTGCCCGTAGCGGACGGCTGCGGGGTAACCTTGCTCAGCCGCCAGAGGCCGAGCGTGAAGCCGCCATCAAGCGCGAAGGCGACAAAGTTCGGGGCTTCGGCGACAGGCTCTCGGCCGAGCAAGGACCGGTAGAAACCGGCACTTGTGGCCGGGTCCTTGACGTAGAGAATGATGAGGTTCGGGCTGTTCATCGGGTCGTCCTCGTTGTGACAGGTTGGCAGGCGAAGAAACGCCGCTGCCTCGTTGGCAGCGGCGGCGGTCGGTCATGCGTCTTGGGAGTTGTGTCGTGTGCGGCTAGCCTTCGTGGCAGGGGCTGACCCAATCGACGAAGCCGAGATCGCGTTTCTTCCACTCGGGCATGGTGTCCGGATCGAGGCGCGAACACCTGCGATGCGCCATCTGGCGCGACGCGTTCAGCATCATGCGCAGCAGCGTGGATTGCGGATATCCTGCATCGGAAGAGGTCTCGTCGACAGCATGGTTGCCGCGCGTAGATCGGCTCAGGTTCAGGCTCATCATCATCGGTCCTCCTATTGGATTGGTACCGATAATAGCGCTGACCACTGTCAGTTTATGGCAGTAGTGTCGCGGTCAGGATGCAATATCTTGCTGGTCTCGCCATTCCTTGAGCAGGACCGCGCGCCGGCGCGGATAACGGCCGTCCTGAGGGATCATTTCGACGATCCGGTCGGTGCGGAAGTGGCGGTAATCCTGACGCAATTCACACCAGGCAACGACAACCCGCACCTGCTCGAAATAGCTCAGCGCGAAAGGCCAGATATTGCGGACGGAGACGGTTCCGCCCTCATCCGAGTAGGTCAACTTGAGGATTCGTTCGGCGCGAATCGCCTTGCGAATGGCACTGAGATCAGCCTTGTCGGCAACGGGCGGTCGGAGATGGACGAGCAGCGTCGAGGTCTCGATCTCGTCTCGCATCTCCTGCGGCAGCACGTCGGCGATCTTGGCGAGGGCATCGGCGCCGGCGGCGGCAAGGCGTGGATCGGCGGCGCGCGCAACCCATCGCGAACCGAGGACGAGCGCCTCGATCTCGTCCTGCGAAAACATCATCGGTGGCAGCATGAAACCCGGCTTCAACACGTAGCCGAGACCTGGCTCTCCTTCGATCAAGGCGCCCTGTGCCTGCAGGCTCGAAATATCGCGATAAAGCGTGCGGATGCTGACGCCAGTTTCGGTGGCAAGCACAGCGCCGCTGACCGGCCGGCGATAGCGCCGCAGGGTTTGCAGCAACGTCAGAAGGCGTTCGGAGCGTGCCATGTCAGGGCCTCGTTCTGTCAGGCCTTATTGCTTTTCCACTCTATCCAATCGCGCATCAGCCGATGGGCGATCGCCCCCTTGGGCGGTGGTGCCTTGCCGGTCACGCCGGGGCGTTCAAGCATCTCAAGCGTTTCTTCACGCGTGAACCAGCGGCAGTCCTCCAGCTCCTGGGTATCGTACTTGACGTCCTTGGACTTGGCTTCGGCGAAGCAGCCAAGCATCAGCGTATGGGGCATCGGCCAGGGTTGCGAAGCGTGATAGCGGATCCGTCCGGTATGAATTCCGGATTCTTCCAGCGTCTCACGGCGCACAGCGTTCTCGATCGTCTCACCCGGTTCTACGAAACCGGCAAGACAGGAATACATGCCCGGAGCGAAATGCGGGCTGCGGCCAAGAAGGCAGAGATCGCGCTCCTCGTCGATCGTGAGCATGATGACGACGGGGTCAGTGCGCGGGAAGATTTCATGTCCGCAGGCTGTGCAGACGCGCTTGTAGCCGCCGATATGGATCTCCATGGTCGAGCCGCAGCGGCCGCAGAACTTGTTGTCGCGGTTCCAGCGGATGAGGCTCGCTCCCTGCGCAAACTCCCCGAGTAGAACCTCGTCGATCAGCATCTCGCGAAATAGCGAACGGCCATCCGAAGGCTTGTAATGGCTGGCCAACTCTTCTTCCGGAACACCCACCGGCACGGCAAGGCGCGGCTCCCCGGTTTTTCGATAGCCGAGCAGGACGGTCTCATCCCAGTTGGGCCGCAGGTCCTTCAGCTCGTAGCGTGCAAACAGCGGATCAAGCACCTGCCCGTCATGCTTCAAGACCAGCTTGTCGCCGGCAAAGGCGAAGATATGCGTTCCTTCCTTGGCAAGCGCCTTGTCGACGGATGTCTCGTCGCGATGTTCGGAATCACGGATCAGGTCATTGGCTGCGAAGGCAGTCAGGCTACTGGGTTCCGGATGCGGAACATCCGAATCGAAAAGCGAACGGCTCATGATGAAAGGGCTTCCCGCAACTTCTCTATAAGGTCATCTCTCTTATCCGCCGCGTAAGGTTCAGCCTTGCCAAAACCCCAGACGGGATTTGGCCAATTGGCATCGCCTTCGAAGCGGGCAATGACATGAACATGAAGCTGACGGACGATGTTGCCAAGGGCCCCAATATTGATTTTTGTGGCGCCGGTGATCTTCTTCAGGGCGGAGGCGACCATCTCCGTCTCGAATGTCAGCAACACCTGATCGAGGGGCGTCAGTTCGAAGACTTCGCTGATATCCGTTCTGCGTGGCACGAGAATCAGCCACGGCCAGCGGGCGTCCTTCGACAGCCTGAGATCGCAGAGCCCGGTCTGAATAACTCGGTCGCTATCGCTCTCCAGCCGACGGTCGAGTTTGAATTCGTCCAACAGGCATTCCTCCATGTTTTCCTGAGGCTAGCAGTTTTTTTTGAGCTTGGCTTGCTTTTGATGGCGATATTGCCGATATGTGCATCCGGGAGGTTGGTGGTGGACGAGCCACTCGCCAACCGGGTCAGGTCCGGAAGGAAGCAGCCCTAACGAGCCCGGCACGGGTCATCGTGCCAGCCTCCCACCTTTCTCTCCATTCTTGCTCGGGCGGTCCGGGTGATAAGCAGGGCGATGAGCGACACCGAGCGACAGTCACAAGATGCCGCCTCGACGGGCACCGGATACCGGGTGCTGGCACGCAAATACCGCCCCAAGGATTTCACGGATCTGATGGTCGGCCAGGAGCCGATGGTTCAGACCCTGACCAACGCCTTCGAGACCGGCCGTATTGCCCAAGCCTACATGCTGACCGGCGTGCGCGGGGTCGGCAAGACGACGACCGCCCGCATCCTCGCTCGCGCGCTGAATTACAAGACCGCTGACATCGACAAGCCGACGATCGATCTGCGGATCCCGGGTGAGCATTGCCAGGCGATCATGGAAGGCCGGCATGTCGACGTCATCGAGATGGACGCTGCATCCCACACGGGTATCGACGATATCCGCGAGATCATCGAGCAGGTGCGCTATCGCCCGGTTTCGGCGCGCTACAAGGTCTACATCATCGACGAAGTGCACATGCTCTCGACACAGGCCTTCAACGGCCTGCTGAAGACGCTCGAAGAGCCGCCGGAGCATGTGAAGTTCATCTTCGCTACCACCGAAATCCGCAAGGTCCCGATCACCGTCCTGTCGCGCTGCCAGCGTTTCGACTTGCGCCGCATCAGTGCCTCCGATCTCGTTGGGCTCTTTACCACGATCGCATCGAAGGAAGGCATCGAGGCGGAGCCGGATGCGCTGGCGATGATTGCCCGTGCCGCCGAAGGTTCGGCGCGCGACGGTCTCTCGCTGCTCGACCAGGCGATCGCCCATGGCGGCGGCGCGGTGCTGGCGGAAACGGTGCGCGGGATGCTCGGCCTTGCCGACCGCGCCCGCATCGTCGATCTCTTTCATCATATCGTAAAAGGCGATGTCGCAGCAGCGCTCGGCGAATTCGAAAGCCAGTATGAAGCCGGTGCCAATCCCGTTGCCGTGCTGACCGATCTCGCTGATTTCACGCATCTGGTCACGCGGTTGAAATACGTGCCGGATGCCGCTAACGATCCTTCGCTCAGCGAAATCGAACGTACCAAGGCCGCCGAATTCGCGCAGAGCGTGGCGGTAACGACGCTGTCGCGCATCTGGCAGATGTTACTAAAGGGCATTCCGGAAGCCGAAGGCTCCTCGCGCCCGGCCGGCGCCGCTGAGATGGTGCTGATCCGACTGACACATGCCGCCCATCTGCCGGCGCCGGAAGACGCCGCCCGTCGCCTCGCGGAGTTTTCCGAGACGAACGGTGGCGGCCGTCCATCCGTCCCATCGGGCAACGGCGGTGGCGGCGCAACGGTGAACTATCAAGGCAATCTGGCGGCACGATCGACCGAGTCGATCCCGCGCCCGCAGCCCGCCGGCCCGACCGCGATGCTGCGCGCCGTCCCTAATCCCGACCCGCAGAACGTGCCGGTCGGCCGCGTCGAGACGAAGCCGGCCGAGGCGCCGAAACCACTGGTTTCGGTAAACTCGATCACCGATATCGCCAATCTGGCCGGTGAAAAGCGCGATGTGAAGGTCAAGGCGCTGGTGCGCAACTTCGTACGCCCGGTTCGCATCGAGCCCGGCCGCCTCGACGTCAATCTGACCGAAGGCGCCCCCGGTACGCTGCTGAACGAACTGGCTGTCAAGCTCAAGGACTGGACAGGCATCCATTGGATCGTCAGCCTCAGCCGCGAGGAAGCTCAGCCGACGATCGTCGAGGCCGAAGCCAACGCCAAGGCGCAGCAGGTCAGCGACGCGCGCCAAGATCCGGATGTGGCGGCGATCCTCGCCCAGTTTCCGGGCGCCAAGATCATCGACGTCCGCGTAAGGGCGCCCGAGCCGGAAGAGGAAGAGGAAGTCAAGGCGCCTGCCGCTGCCGAATCCGAAGAGGGCGACATCCTGCCCGGCGACGACATAATTTTCTAGAGTATCGAGAAGGAGCGAGACGATGCGCGACATCATGGGCATGATGGGCAAAGTCAAGGAAATGCAGGCCAAGATGGAGAAGATGCAGGCGGAGATCGCCGAACTCCAGGCGGAAGGCAAGTCGGGTGGCGGTCTCGTCACCGTGATCCTCAATGGCAAGGGCGAGATGCAGAGCCTGAAGATCGACCCGTCCCTCTTCAAGGAAGACGATGTCGAAATCCTCGAAGACCTGATCGTTGCCGCGCATAAGGATGCCAAGGACAAGGCGGAAGCCGCCGCTGCCGAAAAGACCAAGGCGCTGACCGCCGGCCTTCCGATTCCTCCTGGCTTCAAGATGCCGTTCTGACCAGCCGGTAGACCAAGAGAGCGGTGTCAGCTGCGCTGGCATCGCTTCCGTCACGCAACAGGAGGATTGCCGATGACGTTGACCAGTCTGTTTGTCTTTGCCTGCGCATTGTTCGTGGCCGCCGGCTCTCCCGGTCCGAGCGTTGCCGCACTCGTCGCCCGGGTGATTTCCAAGGGCGCCCGTGACGTTCTGCCTTTCCTGTCAGCTATGTGGCTCGGCGAAGCAATTTGGCTGACCTGCGCCGTCGCCGGCTTGGCGGCGATCGCCGAAACCTTCCACTATGCCTTCGTTGCCATCAAGTGGCTCGGCGTCTGCTACCTGCTCTATCTTGCCTGGAAAATGTGGTTCGCGTCGCCCGATAGTGATGGCGAAGCGTTGCCCGAGGCGCAATCACCCACAAGGCTTTTCCTCGCCGGCATGACGGTGACGCTCGGCAACCCGAAGATCATGATGTTCTACATGGCGCTGCTGCCCTCGATCATCGACGTTCGCGGGGTAACGATCGTCGGTTGGGCAGAACTCGTGGCCACCATGCTCTTCGTGCTGATCTTCATCGACTTCAGTTGGACGCTGCTTGCTGCCAAAGCCCGGCGCTTCCTGAGGAGCCGTCGTGCTATTCGCGCGGCCAACCGCGCCAGCGCCGGAACGATGGCCGGCGCCGCTTTGGCGATCGCGATGCGCTAGGCTATCGCTGTGACACATGCCGCCTGGGAGCTGGTGGCGGTGGTGCCGGCGGCACCCAGGTCAGGATCATATTGGCAACGCCTGCCGCGATGTTGAGACCGGACGTGCCCTCAGCCGAGACAGGTTGCAGAGCAATCGAGCCCTCGAAACCGCCGATCAGGACATTCGCCCCGACGCCGAGGCCGACCGTCGCATTGGCTGCGACGCCGGAGTAGCTGCCCTGCAGGGCGCCGTCGAGCCGGTTTGTCGGCGCGTAGACGAGCCAGATCAATCCGCCGCCAGCGAGAGCGCCGATATCGACACCAAACTTGGTGATCGTGCCGGTGTAGCGTTCGCTTGGTCGATCGGGCGAGGACGGCGTGAATATGCAGTTTAGCGTCCGTTTCGAGCCGATGATGACGCCGAATCCGGGAGAAATATCACAGCCCAACGAGCCGACCTTGACGCGGGCTGCAGCCGGCGTTGCTGATAGGAAGGTAGTGGCCGTTGCGGCGATGACTGCCGCCGCGATAAGTCTTGCGATGGACATGCGAGCCTCCTTCGATTTGCACCCCGTGGATGAAAAACTAGGAGGCTCCTTCTCGTCAGCAAGTGGCAGCCGTTGAAATCACCTCAGACGTGGTTTCGCGCCAATTTCATCAGTTCGCGACCGACGGGTTTGGTCGGCTCCCCACGCAAGACGAGCGAGGTGGTGACCGCACCATAGCGCGCGATGCTATCGACGATGACTTCAAGCTCGGAGGGCGAAGGGACGAGGACTTTCAAGACGAAGCAATCCTCTCCTGTCAGCCTGAGAACTTCGATGATCTGCGGCATGTCGGCAAATTGCTTGAGGCAGGTGCGGATATGTTCGTGGGTGGTGCGTAGCCGGATCACGGCCATCATGCCCAGCCCGAGCGCCGCGGTATTGATACGGGCGCCGTAGCCTTTGATGATCCCCCGTTCCTCCAGGCGTTTCAGCCGCTCGGAGGCTGCCGGCTGCGACAGGCCGACCTTGCGCCCCAGCTCGGAAACGGAAATGCGCCCATCAGCCTGCATGATCTCGATAATCATCATGTCAGTTGGGTCGAGTTGTCGGCTCATGAAATCGGCCATGAATGCCCGCCTTTAATCTATCGGCTGAGCGATGACTTTGCCGATGATTTCTTATGTCATTTGCGGCCCCTCTCGCGCAACTTGTCCGTCGAGCAACAGGAAGGAAGCGATGAGAGAAATCATCACGGTGCCCGGCATTGGCGGGTCTGGCGAAACCCATTGGCAGTCCCGATGGGAGACGGCCGACCGTCGCATTCGGCGCTTTTCACCCTCGAGTTGGGATCAGCCGGACCTTGAGGACTGGATTGAGGCGCTGGACAGGGCAGTCGGGCAGGCGGAGGCCGAACCGATTCTCGTTGCCCATAGTCTCTCTTGCCTGCTGGTGGCGCATTGGGCACGGCGGGCCAGGCATCGCGCCAGCGGCGCCTTGCTCGTCGCGCCGCCGGACCCGCGCGCCGCAGCCTACCCGCCGGAAGCAGCCGGCTTTGCCGAAACACCTCTCGGGGCGCTTCCGTTCCCCTCGCTTGTCGTAGCCAGCAGCGACGACCCGTACGGTTCGCTCGACTACGCACGTGCCAGGGCTGATGAGTGGGGTAGCCAATTCACAAATATTGGTGCCCGCGGTCACATCAACGGAGCCAGTGGGCTTGGCGATTGGCCGGAGGGACGGGCGGCTTTGGCGGCCCTTGAGGTGCGCTTGCGCTAGGCGCCGGCCTGCACTTCCAGAATATTCCGAAGTTTGTAGTGGATCGGAGCCTCCAGATAGCGGTTGCGATCTTGGGCGGCGAGGGTCTTGCCAAAGGTGGCGATCATCTCCGGCATCGTAACCTTTTCGCCGTCATAAGGCTGATAGTCGACCGTTGATCTGGCGGTGATTGCTCCACCGTGAAGCACCCGGCAATAGATGCCCGGCCGGGCAGCTCGCGCGTAGCGCTTGGCGAACCGCGGGTCGCCCATCCGGGCGGCAAAGGTCGCACAGGGAATGCGCGCACTGGTAACCTCCAGAACAAGATCGCCGGCTATGAATCGATCGCCGACCGAAACGGAGCGGTTGTCGAGACCGTCGATCACCAGGTTTTCTCCGAATGTGCCTGGCACGATCGGCCGCCCAAGCTCTTTCGACCACCAGTCGAGCGTCAGCGACCCCTCGAGATAGACGGCCTGGTCGACGCCGCCATGATGCTTCCGGTTGCAGATCGCATCACCGACCACGCCCTCCGCATCGACGAGCACGCTGCCGGTGATGGGATGCTTGTAGATGCCCGTCTTGTAGCTCTTGCCGGGCAGCCGCTCGGCACTGCCGATGCAGACGGCGAGGATTTTCATCAAGCGGCGCTCCCAACATGTTTCCGTTTTTGCAGCATATGGGCTAATAACCGCTCATGGCAAAGCGAGTCACCGGCCCCGAAATCGAAAAACTGATCCAGCTTCTGGCAAAGGTCCCCGGCCTCGGTCCGCGGTCCGCGCGCCGCGCTGCCTTGCATCTCATCAAGAAGAAAGACCAACTGCTCGGCCCGCTGTCGAACGCTATGGGCGAGGCCTACGACAAGGTCAAGATCTGCTCTCTCTGCGGCAATGTCGATACGGTAGATCCCTGCACGGTCTGCACGGACGACCGGCGCGACCAGTCCGTCATCATCGTCGTCGAAGATGTCTCCGACCTATGGGCGTTGGAGCGCGCCGGCGCGCTGAACGCCGCCTATCATGTCCTCGGTGGCACCTTGTCTCCCTTGGATGGCGTCGGCCCGGATGATCTCAACATTCGCGGCCTGATCGAGCGCGTCACGGCCGGCGGCATCCGCGAACTGATCATCGCGGTCAACGCCACCGTCGAGGGGCAGACAACAGCACACTATATAACCGACCAGCTGACCGGACTGAACGTCAAGATCACGCGCCTTGCCCATGGCGTCCCGGTCGGTGGCGAACTCGACTATCTCGATGAAGGAACGCTGCAGGCGGCGCTCAGAGCCCGCACGGCAATCTAGGGGGAAGCATGAGCAAGCGCATTTTCGGGCGCCTCTTGATCGCGACGGCGGCGCTGCTGGCACTGTCAGGCCCGCCAGCTTTTTCCGCTTCCAAGGCCGATGTTGAAGCGCAGTTCGAAAAGTGGGTCAGGGCCGATCTCTGGCCGGAGGCGCAGCGCAATGGCATTTCCGAGAAGGCGTTTCAAGCAGCCTTTGCGGGCGTCGAGCTGAACTGGACCTTGACCGATCTCGCCCCTCCCGGCTTCCCACCTGCCAAGGAACAGAAGCAGACGCAGGCCGAATTCTCCTCGCCCGCGCCGTACTTCAACGAGGATCGGCTGAAGCGGCTGGGGAGCACCGGCCGCGGCTTTGCCGCGCAATATGCCTCGACGCTGAAGAAGATTGAAAAAGCCTACGGGGTTCCCGGCTCGATCGTCCTTGCCGTCTGGGGGCGCGAAACCGGCTTCGGGGCTGCCAAGATCCCGAATTCCGCCATCGAGGTGCTGGCGACCAAGGCCTTTATGTCGACGCGCAAGGACATGTTCCGCACCGAATTGCTCGCCGCTCTGCATATCATCGATCGCGGTGACGCGACGCCGGCCGAATTCAAGGGGTCATCTGCCGGCGCGCTCGGCCAGCCGCAGTTCATGCCGACCAGCTATCTGAAATATGCGGTCGATTTCGATGGCGACGGCCACCCCAACATCTGGACATCGGTTCCCGATACGCTTGCCTCTATTGCGAACTTCCTTGCCCAGAAGAGCTGGCAGCGCGGTCGTGGCTGGGGATACGAAGTGAGCATCCCCGATGGCGTATCCTGCGCGCAAGAGGGGCCGGACCTCGCCAAGCCCGTGTCGCACTGGGTCTCACTCGGTATCACGCGCATATCAGGCAAGGCTTTCCCTTCCGGCGAGGGCAAGGCGTCCGGCATGATGCTCGTCCCTGCTGGGCGCGACGGTCCGGAGTTTGTCGTCACGCCGAACTTCTACGTGCTGAAGGAATACAACAACTCCGACCTCTATGCGCTTTTTATCGGCAACCTGGCCGATCGCATCGCCTATGGGTCCGGGGCTTTCCAGGGGCCTTGGGGCGATGTCGGCAAAATGCTGCGCTCCGACGTCGCGACGATGCAGAAGGCGCTGGAGAAAAAGGGATACGACGTCGGCGGCTCCGATGGTCTCCCCGGTTACAAGACCCGCCGTTCCATCGGCCAGTGGCAGGAGAAAAACGGCTTGACGCCGACCTGCTATCCCGAGGCATCGATGATCGGAAGGTTGAAGTAGCTAGAGCCTAGAGGTTGCGCTTCAGCCCCTCGTGGCTCGCGACAAATCCCAGTTTCTCGTAGAAAAGGATGGCGTCGCGCCGTGATTTGTCCGAGGTCAGCTGTACCAAACCGCAACCGCGCTCGGCGCAGCGTGCAACAGCCCATTCAATGAAATCGGAGCCTAGGCCCGTGCCACGCGCGCTCTTGGCGACGCGCACGCTTTCGATCTGCCCACGCCAAACACCTGTTCGGGACAGGCCGGGAATGAAAGTCAGCTGCAAGCAGCCGAGGACGCGATCGCGCCCATCCACCGCGACCGCCAGCAGCTGATTGGCGTCGGCTTCGATGGCATCGAACGCAGCGACATATCTCGCATCCGGCGGATCCGAAACGATTTCGCGCGCGCTGCCGAGGTCGTCCTCGGCGAGCAAGCCAATGATATCAGCCAGATCCGAACGGCGCGCGGGGCGGAAGGAATGCATGTCTTGCCTCAATGATGCAGGTCGATCGGTGCCTTGTAGAAGACGTCATCGCTGGGCGGAATGGCCTGGCGCTCGATCAGTCGATGCACCTGCGGCAGTTCTTCGCCTCGGTGGAGCGCCCGCAACTGTTCGATATTTTCCGCATCGGCCTGCGTGCGGCGCTGATTGTGCCTGATGTATTCGACCCAGGTCGGCGCGTGGTAGGTCTCCGTCCACCGGCCCGGTTTTTCGAGATCGCGCATCAGCGCCCAATTGCGCGCGCCGTCGCGAATGCGGATGCGTCGCCGCTCGCCCATCAGGGCCAGAAAGTCGGCAATGTCCGCGTCTGCGATTTCGTAATCGATCTGGACGACGATTGGACCGCTGCGCGGCGTGATATCGAGGCCGAGCGCCGGTTCGATGAAGCGGTTCAGCGGGTCCAGGTTGAGCGAGGCAAAGGCCGGCATGGCAAAGCGCAGGCCGATGACGATGCCGAAGAGCATGACGAAGGCCGAGATGAGCAGGGCATTGGCAACGCCATAGCGGTCGGCTGCCGCGCCCCAGAGCCAGCTGCCGCCGGCAATGCCGCCGAAGGTCACCGTCTGATAGAGCGACAGGGCGCGGCCGACGACCCAACGCGGCGTCGACAGCTGCACGATCGTATTGAACAGCGAGAGCGCCAGCACCCAACATGCGCCTGCGATCACCAGCCCGGCACAGGTCAGCGCGGCAATCGGACTGGAAGCGGCGATCACTGCGCTCAGCGCAAAGCCGGTAAAGGAAATCCGCACGATCGCCTCGCTCGAAAAGCGTTCGCGCAGCCGGTCGTTCAGGATAGCCCCGCCGATGGCGCCGATGCCGAAAGAGCCGAGCATGAGGCCGTAGGTCAGCGGACCGCCGACAACAAGGTTGATCGCCACGATCGGCAGCAGTGCAAGGATCGAGCTGGCGCTGATCCCGAAGACGAGCCCGCGCAGCAGCACCTTTTGCAGGTTGGGCGACATCGACACGTAACGAAGGCCGGCAAAGACGGCGCTGCCGAGCGTCTCCCTCGGGAGGGTCGAGGCCGGCGGGGTCGGCTTCCAGCGCCGCAGCGCATAGATCAGCGCGAAGTAGCTCACTGTATTGACGGCAAAGGCTGCAGCCGCGCCGGCAGCGGCGACGATGGCGCCGCCGATCGCGGGTCCGACACTGCGGGTGATATTGAAGCCGACGCTGTTCAACGTCACCGCACCCGGCAGATCCACGCGCGGCACCATGTCGCCGACCGAGGCTTGCCAGGACGGGTTGTTCAACGCCGTGCCGCAGCCGATGAGGAAGGTGAAAAAGAGGAGCAGCCAGGGCGAAAGCCAGCCGAAGTAGGCGGAGATGCTGAGCACGGCCGAAACCGCAAACATGAAATATTGCGCAATCAGCATCACCCGGCGGCGATCAAAGCTGTCTGCAAGGGCGCCCGATGCAAGCGAAAAGAGCATGATTGGCAGTGCCGTCGATGTCTGCACGAGCGCAACCATATTGTCCGATGCCGTGATGGTCGTCATCATCCAGGCGGCGCCGACCGCCTGGATCAGTCCCCCGAAGTTCGAAGCGAGGCTTGCAAACCAGATCCTCCGGTAGGTTTCGTGCCGTAGCGGCGCCAGTGTCGACGAAGTGTAAGGCACGATCCCTCCCGATGACGGTCCTCGGAGCCAATATATGCTGAATGACGCCGCTGGCTACCTCGGGCGCCCATTGGGCCGAAGGTTGGCGACGGACCTTGCAATTTTTTGAAAACGGGCCTATATGGCTCTCAAATCTTGATCGTTTTGATGAAGAGTGGGCCGCAAGGACCCGCTCTTTTTTATTACCGCGATCATCCAAAAAGCATGAAATTGCGAGGAGCGTATCGCTTGTCGGATCCGACGAAAGCAGACAATGAACTTGAGCCGCGGCTGATCACCGAGACCGGTCTCGACCAGCGCCTTGCCGACATCGTCGAGCCTGTGCTCATCGACCTGGGTTATCGCCTGGTCCGTGTACGCATGCTCAACCAGAACGGCGCCACCATGCAGATCATGGCCGAACGCAATGATGGAACGATGGATGTCGAAGGCTGCGAAGAGGTCTCGATGGCCGTTTCTCCGGTTCTCGATGTGGAAGATCCGATCGATAGAGAGTATCATCTCGAAGTGTCTTCGCCGGGTATCGATCGCCCGATGGTGCGGAAATCCGATTTCGTGCGCTGGCAGGGACACCTTCTGAAGTGCGAAACGTCGATCATGGTCGGCAACCGCAAGCGCTTCCGTGGCAAGATCGTTGCGACCGACGCAGACGGTTTCACGCTCGAGCGTGACCAGGTTTCCGAGGGTGAAGAGCAGAATATCGTTATTCCGTTCACGGCTCTCGCCGATGCAAAGCTCATTCTGACCGACGATCTGATCCGTGATGCCCTGCGCGCCGACAAGCTGGCGAAGGCAGAGGCCGCGAACCAGAACGAAGCGGAAGACGAAGAATAACCGATCAACTTGTGGCTCCAGGGACGGGAACCCGGGACGCCAAGACGGAGAGATAAGACAATGGCAGTCAGTGCGAACCGGCTCGAACTTCTGCAGATCGCAGATGCAGTGGCGCGCGAAAAGGTCATCGACCGCGAGATCGTACTTGCCGCAATGGCAGACGCGATCCAGAAGGCAGCGCGCTCCCGCTACGGCACCGAGTCCAACATCCGCGCCGACATCAACCCGAAGACCGGCGAAATCCGTCTTCAGCGTCTGCTCGAAGTTGTCGACAAGGCCGAAGACTATTCGACCCAGATTCCACTTGAGCTGGCCCGCGACCGCAACCCGGATGCAGCCCTTGGCGATTTCATTGCCGATCCGCTGCCGCCGATGGATTTCGGCCGTATCGCTGCTCAGTCCGCCAAGCAGGTTATCGTTCAGAAGGTTCGTGAAGCCGAGCGCGACCGCCAGTTCGACGAGTTCAAGGATCGCGTCGGCGAAATCGTCAACGGCACCGTCAAGCGCGTCGAATATGGCAACGTCATCGTCGACCTCGGCCGCGGCGAAGGCATCATCCGCCGCGACGAAATGATCCCGCGCGAGAACGTCCGCTATGGCGATCGCGTCCGCGCATACGTATATGATGTTCGTCGTGAACAGCGCGGCCCGCAGATCTTCCTGTCGCGCACGCATCCGCAGTTCATGGTCAAGCTCTTCACGATGGAAGTGCCTGAAATCTACGACGGCATCATCCAGGTGAAGTCGGTTGCCCGCGATCCGGGTTCGCGCGCCAAGATCGCCGTGATCTCGAACGACAGCTCGATCGATCCGGTCGGCGCCTGCGTCGGTATGCGCGGTTCGCGTGTTCAGGCCGTCGTCGGCGAACTCCAAGGCGAAAAGATCGACATCATTCCGTGGTCGCAGGACCCGGCGACCTTTGTCGTCAACGCCCTGCAGCCGGCTGAAGTCGCCAAGGTCGTTCTCGACGAAGATGCAGAGCGCATTGAAGTCGTGGTTCCGGACGAGCAGCTGTCGCTGGCCATCGGCCGCCGCGGCCAGAACGTCCGCCTGGCATCGCAGCTGACTGGCTGGGACATCGATATCATGACGGAAGCCGAGGAATCCGAGCGCCGTCAGAAGGAATTCAACGAGCGCACCAACTTGTTCATGGATTCGCTCGACGTTGACGAAATGGTCGGCCAGGTTCTGGCGTCGGAAGGCTTTGCGGCAGTTGAAGAACTGGCTTACGTCGATCTCGACGAAATTGCCTCGATCGACGGTTTTGACGAAGACACCGCACAGGAAATCCAGACGCGCGCCCGCGAATATCTGGAGCGCCTGGAAGCCGAAATGGACGAGAAGCGCAAGGCGCTCGGCGTTTCCGACGAACTGCGTCAGATCGACGGCATGACCGCTCAGATGATGGTCGCGCTCGGCGAAGACGGCATCAAGACGATCGAGGACTTCGCCGGCTGCGCCGCTGACGATCTCGTCGGCTGGAGCGAGCGCAAGAACGGCGAGACCAAGAAGTTCGAAGGCCTGTTCTCCAAGTTCGACGTTTCGCGCGTCGAGGCCGAGCAGATGGTTGTCCAGGCCCGCCTCGCGGCTGG
This sequence comes from Rhizobium sp. 01T417, assembly GCF_056398905.1. Taxonomy (NCBI): domain Bacteria; kingdom Pseudomonadati; phylum Pseudomonadota; class Alphaproteobacteria; order Hyphomicrobiales; family Rhizobiaceae; genus Rhizobium; species Rhizobium sp. 01T417. The sequence continues at coordinate 49,197 of NZ_JBFTQH010000012.1, forward strand.
TTGGATCACCGAGGAAGACCTCGCAAAGGACGCGGAAGCTGAAGAAGCTCCCGAGGCCGAGCAGGAAGTATAATGTCCGCGCGTGAGCCGAGCGTCTCTCCTGAGGACGACGATCTTGCAGGATATGACGTGAATGGTCGCATGTGCATCGTGACACGCGAAAGCGGATCGCAGGATGAGCTGATCCGCTTCGTTGCTGCTCCTGATGGGACTGTGGTCGCCGACCTGAAGCGCCAGCTTCCGGGACGCGGATGTTGGGTCAAGATCGATCGCTCGCTGGTCGACAAGGCCGTGGCGAAGAAGCTCTTTGCGCGTGCCTTGAAAGCGGATGTGAAGGCGGCAGCCGAGCTCGGCGAAACCGTCGATACGCTGCTCGTACAGCAGCTGATGCAGATGATGAACATGGCTCGCAAGGCGGGGCAGTTCGTTACCGGCTCCGCGAAAGTGGATGCCGCAGTCAGGAGTGGAGCCGCGATCGCCGTGTTCCACGCAACGAATGCCGCCGAAGATGGCGTGAGAAAAATCGACCAGGCCCGCAAGGCCTGGCACCTCGGAATGGAGACCGAGGAGGAAGTACCTTCCTACCGTCTCTTCTCGGAGAGCGAAATGGAAGGCCTGATGGGCCAGAACGCTTTTATCCATGCTGCAGTGCTTGCAGGGCAGGCGGGTGAGGGTGTAGTGAAGCGCGCAAAGATGCTCGAACAGTACCGCAATGGCGGTCAGTCCCGGGCAGCGGGCGGCGCTGGCCGGCAAAAACAATGATGCGGTCACCGGACTTGTCCGGTCCCCAGATCATTGATCGACATATTTGATTGACAGGGCCTGATGACGTCATCGCTCCCTGTCCGAAGGAACGGGAACGAATGACCGATAGCAATGACGACAAGACACTGAACGGACCGGGCAAGAAGACTCTGACCCTGAAGCCGTCGGGCATGAGCCAGGGCACCGTGCGCCAGGATATGGGCCGCGGCCGCACCAAGGCGGTCGTTGTCGAGACCCGCAAGCGGCGTCCGATGCGTCCGGAAGACGAGCGCCCGATTACGCCGGGCACTGCGGCGGCGCCCGCCCGTGCCGCCGAGCCGGCCCCGGTCGCGCATCAGCCGCGCGCACCGCAGGCCCCTGCCCCACGCATTCATCCGTCCGGTGGCCAGCAGTCACGTCCGCAGCAGCCGTCTTCGCAGACGCGCCAGCAGGATCGTCCGCGTCCGGTAGTCTTGAACCACCTCTCGCCGGAAGAAATGGATGCCCGCCGGCGCGCGCTTGCCATGGCACAAGTTCGCGATGCCGAGGATGCGGTTCGCCGCGCCGAGGAAGAAAAGCGCCGCGCCGCCGAAGAGGCTGTGCGCCAGGCCGCGGAAGCCGAAGAGGCTAAGCGTCGCGCTGCCGAAGAGGCTCAGCGCGTTGCCGAAGCTGCCACGGCCGTTGCAACTCCCGCACCCGCTGCGGTCGAAGCGCGCACTGAAGCGCCGCGTGTTCAGGCCCAGACTCCGCCCGCACGCCGCTCCGATGCGGCGCCGTCCGCGGCTCCCGCGAGGCCGTCTCCGGCCGCGGCCGCAGCGCCGGGCGCTCGTCGCCGTGACAGCGAAGATGAGGACCGCGGCGCCCCGCGCGGCGTACCCGCTCGCGGTCGCGTCGTACGCCCGGAACCGGCAAAGCCGGTGACGACACGTCCAAAGACCGACGACGAACGTCGCCGCGGGAAGCTGACGATCGGTACTGCCGGCGTCGACGAAGATGGCACGGCACGTGGCCGTTCCATGGCCGCCATGCGCCGCCGCCAGGAAAAGTTCCGCCGCAGCCAGATGCAGGAAACCCGCGAAAAGGTTGTTCGCGAAGTCATCCTGCCGGAGACCATCACCATCCAGGAACTGTCGCAGCGCATGTCCGAACGTGCGGTCGACGTTATCAAGTACCTGATGAAGGAAGGCCAGATGATGAAGCCGGGCGACGTCATCGACGCCGACCTCGCTGAACTCATCGCCGGCGAATTCGGCCACACCGTCAAGCGCGTTTCGGAATCCGACGTCGAACTCGGTATCTTCAACGTTGCCGACGAAGAGGGCGATCGCGTTTCGCGTCCGCCTGTTGTGACCATCATGGGCCACGTTGACCACGGCAAGACTTCGTTGCTCGATGCCATCCGCCATGCCAACGTGGTTGCCGGCGAAGCTGGCGGCATCACGCAGCATATCGGCGCCTATCAGGTCGAGCAGAACGGTCAGAAGATCACCTTCATCGACACCCCCGGCCACGCCGCCTTCACGGCGATGCGTGCCCGTGGTGCGCAGGCGACCGACATTGCGATCCTGGTCGTTGCCGCTGACGACAGCGTCATGCCGCAGACGATTGAATCGATCAACCACGCCAAGGCCGCTGGTGTTCCGATCATCGTGGCGATCAACAAGGTCGACAAGCCGACCGCCGATCCGCAGAAGGTGCGCACGCAACTCCTGCAGCACGAAGTCTTCGTGGAATCGATGGGCGGTGAAGTTCTTGACGTCGAAGTTTCCGCCAAGACGGGCCTGAACCTCGACAAGCTGCTGGAAGCCATCCTGCTGCAGGCCGAAATCCTGGACCTCAAGGCCAACCCGAACCGCACCGCGGAAGGCACGGTCATCGAAGCCCAGCTCGATCGCGGCCGTGGTTCGGTTGCCACCGTTCTGGTTCAGAACGGTACGCTTAAGCCCGGCCAGATCATCGTTGCCGGCGATGTCTGGGGTCGTGTCCGCGCCCTCGTCACCGACAAGGGCGATCATGTCAAGGAAGCCCCGCCGGCCATGCCGGTCGAGGTGCTCGGCCTTTCCGGCACGCCGCAGGCAGGTGACAAGTTCGCCGTCGTCGAAAACGAAGGCCGCGCCCGCGAGATCTCGGAATATCGTCAGCGCCTCGCTCGCGACAAGGCTGCCGCCCGCCATTCGGGCCAGCGCGGCTCGCTGGAACAGATGATGACGCAGCTGCAGTCCGCAGGCGTCAAGGAGTTCCCGCTGGTCATCAAGGGCGACGTGCAGGGTTCGATTGAAGCGATCGCCGGCGCACTCGAAAAGCTCGGTACGGACGAAGTTCGTGCCCGCATCGTTCACTCGGCTGTCGGCGGTGTGACGGAATCGGATATCTCGCTTGCCGAGGCATCTGGCGCCGCGATCATCGGCTTCAACGTCCGTGCGAACGCACAGGCTCGTACGCTGGCAGAGCGCCAGGGCATTGAAATCCGCTACTACAACATCATCTACGATCTGGTGGATGACGTGAAGGCAGCGATGTCGGGCCTGCTGTCGCCAGAGCGTCGCGAAACCTTCCTCGGCAATGCCGAGATCCTCGAGGTGTTCAACATCACGAAAGTCGGCAAGGTCGCGGGTTGCCGCGTTACCGAAGGCAAGGTCGAACGTGGTGTCGGCGTTCGCCTCGTCCGCGACCACGTCGTCATCCACGAAGGCAAGCTCAAGACGCTCAAGCGCTTCAAGGATGAAGTCTCGGAAGTGCATTCCGGCCAGGAATGCGGTATGGCTTTCGAGAATTACGAAGACATCCGCGCCGGCGACACGATCGAGTGCTTCCGCGTCGAGCACATCACCCGTACGCTCTGATCGTGTGATATTGGAAATTTGGACGGGCGCCGGATCAACTGAGGCCGGCGCCCGAACCTTTTGAGGCAAAGAAAAATGGCAACAAGACCAACAACCTCCGCACCTTCGCAGCGCATGCTGCGCGTCGGCGAGCAGGTTCGCGCCGCGATCACGCAGGTTCTGCAGCGCGGCGAAGTGCGCGATGACGTGATCGAGAAGACCGTCATTTCCATCTCCGAAGTCCGCATGTCGCCCGATCTGAAGATCGCGACGGCCTATGTGACGCCACTTGGTGTGACGGATCATGATGCGGTGATTGGCGCGCTGAACCGCAATGCAAAATACATTCGCGGCCGCCTCGGGTCGCAGCTTCGGCAGATGAAGTACATGCCGGAGGTCCGCTTCCGCGACGATACGAGCTTCGACAATTACAAGAAGATCGACGAGTTGCTGCGCTCGCCTGAGGTGAGCCGCGATCTCGATCACGGCGATACCGAAGAAGAATAGTAGAAGAGACTGATGTCCAAACCACGTAAACCGAAGGGCCGCCCGATCTCGGGTTGGCTGATCCTTGATAAGCCGGTCGATTTCGGCTCCACCGAAGCCGTTTCCAAGATCAAATGGCTGTTCAAGGCGCAGAAGTGCGGTCACGCCGGCACGCTTGACCCGCTGGCCTCGGGCATGCTGCCAATCGCCCTTGGCGATGCGACAAAGACCGTTCCCTACGTGATGGACGGTCGCAAGATCTACGAATTCACCGTGACCTGGGGCGAGGAGCGCGCAACCGACGATCTTGAGGGCGATGTAACGCAGAGCTCCGACAAGCGCCCGAGCGAACAGCAGATCCGCGACCTCCTGCCGAAGTACACCGGTGTGATCAGCCAGGTTCCGCCGCAGTTTTCCGCCATCAAGATATCAGGCGAGCGCGCCTACGATCTGGCGCGCGACGGTGAGGCAGTGGAAATCCCCTCTCGCGAAGTCGAGATCTTCCGCCTGACGCTGCTGTCCTGCCAGGATGCCAATACGGCGCATTTCGAAGTCGAATGCGGCAAGGGTACCTATGTGCGTGCGCTGGCGCGCGATTTCGGCCGCGAGCTCGGCTGCTATGGCCATATCTCCGGCCTGCGTCGCAGCTTTGTCGCGCCCTTTGCCGAAGAGACCATGATACCACTTGCCGATCTCGTCGCGATCGAGGCAGTCGAAGACGCGGACGAACGGCTTGCAGCGCTGGATGCCCTGCTGATCGACACCAGCGAAGCGCTCTCCTCACTGCCGCACCTCGTTGTCAATGACGACCAGGCGCATCGTTTGAAGATGGGCAATCCGATCCTCGTGCGGGGTCGCGATGCGCCGGTTGCCGAAAGCGAAGCCTATGCCACGTCCCGCGGCAAGCTGATCGCGATCGGCGAGATCGGTCAGGGCGAGTTCCGCCCAAAGCGGGTCTTTGGCTGAGGATCGTTAAACCTCCGGTTTTGCGGTGGGTCGGCCAAACCACAGATAGCAATTGTCAATGCTCGGCATTGGGATATGTTTCCCTGATCTGGGCCGTCGGGTCCTTCAGATCAGGGAGACAGTTATGCGCAGACTTGCAGCCGGCATCCTGATGTTCTTCTCCGCGGTTTTGATAGCCGCCAACGCTTATTCCGCGGAGCGCTGGGCAACGTTGCCAGCCTTCGCGCCAATGCCGACCGCAAAGACGAGCGGCATGGCCCCCGTCAACGACATCAAGATGTACTACGCCGAATACGGCGAGGGTGAGCCGATGCTGTTCATCCACGGCGGACTCGGCAGCGCCGATGTCTGGGGCTATCAAGTGGCCGAGTTTGCCAAGGATCATTTGGTGATCGTCGCCGACAGCCGCGGGCATGGCCGCTCGACGCGCAGCGAGCAGCCGTTCGGGTATGATCTGATGACCTCCGACTATGTCGCTCTGCTCGATTATCTGAAGCTAGACAAGGTCACCCTGGTCGGCTGGTCTGATGGCGGCATCATCGGCATCGACATGGCGATGAAGAACCCGGAGAAGCTGACGCGCGTGATCGCGCAGGCGGCGAATGTGACGACGGACGGCGTCAAAGCCGACGTCATGACCAACAAGACCTTCAGCGGCTACATCGATGCGGCCGGCGAGACCTACAAGAAGCTGTCGCCGACGCCGAACGAGTATGATGCTTTCGTCACCCAGATCTCCGCGATGTGGGGAAGCCAGCCTGCCTGGACAGCCGACGACCTCGGCAAGATCAAGGTACCCGTCACCTTGACGATCGGCGACCACGACGAGGCAATCAAGCTCGACCATACCGAGATGATGGCCAAACAAATTCCAGGTTCGAAGCTGGTGATCCTCAAGGACGCAAGCCACTTCGCCATGCTGCAGGATCCAGAGGGCTACAATGCCATGATCCGCGATGCCATAGCTGGAAAGTGACGAATCGGCCATCTGCGGCATGCCTCTTTCAATTGCAGCGCATTTGGTTTATACGCAGCGCCAGCAATCGGGCTCTGCCCGGATGCATTCGCGGCCGAAGCTGGACGACATCCCGGCTTTTGGCGACCTAATCTCCTCTCATAGAAAGGAACATCCGATGTCGATTACTGCTGAGCGCAAGACGGCTCTGATCAAGGAATACGCAACGTTCGAAGGCGACACCGGTTCTCCGGAAGTTCAAGTTGCCATCCTGACCGAGCGTATCAACAACCTGACCGGCCACTTCAAGGACCACAAGAAGGATAACCATTCCCGACGTGGTCTGCTGACGATGGTTTCCAGCCGCCGCTCGCTTCTTGACTACCTCAAGAAGAAGAACGAAGGCCGTTACACCAAGCTGATCACCAGCCTGGGTATCCGCCGCTAAGGCTTTTTTCGGCGGGCGTTCCCCTTGGGACGCCCGCCGGATTTTTTCGGGGAGAGACTTCCCCATCCCGCCACGCGTGGCGGATTGCCCGGCAGACCCGGATGGGCCGGTTCTGCTAAACCAACCGTTGACCTGTCATGGGGCAGGATTGCCGGATGCTTTTGGCCAGAGCCTCACAAGCTTTGGCCCGGTCTCTTATGGACCGATGAATGTAAAGCCTCCCGTTGTCTTGCCCATGATGCGTCACACCGATCGCGGTTGACCGTGCACCGTGCCTTGGAAGGCGAGGCGCATGTTCCCGCATTGAAGGACAAGACATATGTTCGATACTCATAGTGTGGAAATCGAGTGGGCAGGCCGCCCGCTGAAGCTCGAGACCGGCAAGATCGCCCGTCAGGCTGACGGTGCCGTTCTCGCGACCTACGGCGAAACCGTGGTTCTCGCCACCGTCGTTTCCGCCAAGGCGCCGAAGCCGGGCCAGGACTTCTTCCCGCTGACCGTCAACTACCAGGAAAAGACCTACGCAGCCGGCAAGATCCCCGGCGGCTACTTCAAGCGCGAAGGCCGTCCGTCGGAAAACGAAACCCTCGTTTCCCGCCTGATCGACCGCCCGATCCGTCCGCTCTTCCCGGAAGGCTACAAGAACGACACGCAGGTCGTCGTCACCGTCATCCAGCATGACCTTGAAAACAACCCCGACGTCCTGTCGATGGTTGCTGCGTCGGCAGCTCTGACGCTGTCGGGCGTTCCCTTCATGGGCCCGGTCGGTGGCGCCCGCGTCGGCTACATCAACGGCGAATACGTTCTGAACCCGCATCTCGACGAGATGGAAGAGTCGATCCTCGACCTCGTTGTAGCAGGTACGCACGACGCCGTTCTGATGGTTGAATCCGAAGCCAAGGAACTTAATGAAGAAGTCATGCTCGGCGCCGTCATGTTCGGCCACCGGGGCTTCCAGCCGGTCCTCGATGCGATCATCAAGCTCGCTGAAGTGGCTGCCAAGGAACCGCGTGACTTCCAGCCGGAAGACTACTCCGAACTCGAAGGCGAGATGCTGAAGCATTTCGAAGCCGAGCTTCGCACCGCCTACAAGAACACGCAGAAGGCTGAACGCTACGCTGCCGTCGACGCCGTCAAGGCGAAGGTCAAGGCACACTTCCTGCCGGAAGAAGGCGAAGCCAAGTACACGGCCGAAGAAGTCGGCGCGATCTTCAAGCACCTGCAGGCGAAGATCGTTCGTTGGAACATCCTCGACACCAAGAGCCGTATCGACGGCCGCGACCTCGAAACCGTTCGTCCGATCGTCTCGGAAGTCGGCCTCCTGCCGCGCACTCACGGTTCGGCGCTCTTCACCCGCGGTGAAACGCAGGCGATCGTCGTTGCCACGCTCGGCACCGGCGAAGACGAGCAGTACGTCGACAGCCTGACGGGCATGTACAAGGAGCGCTTCCTGCTCCATTACAACTTCCCGCCCTACTCGGTTGGCGAAACCGGCCGCATGGGTTCCCCAGGTCGCCGCGAAATCGGTCACGGCAAGCTCGCGTGGCGCGCCATCCGTCCGATGCTGCCGTCTGCTGAGCAGTTCCCTTACACCCTGCGCGTCGTCTCCGAGATCACCGAATCGAATGGCTCGTCCTCGATGGCGACCGTTTGCGGCACATCGCTTGCACTCATGGACGCTGGTGTACCGCTCGCCAAGCCGGTTGCCGGTATCGCCATGGGCCTGATCCTCGAAGGCGACCGCTTCGCGGTTCTCTCCGACATCCTCGGTGACGAAGACCACCTCGGCGACATGGACTTCAAGGTTGCGGGTACCGCAGACGGCATCACCTCGCTGCAGATGGACATCAAGATCGCTGGTATCACCGAAGAGATCATGAAGGTCGCTCTCGGCCAGGCTCAGGGTGGCCGCGCCCACATCCTCGGCGAAATGGCCAAGGCCATCACCGAGAGCCGTGGCCAGCTCGGCGAGTTTGCACCGCGCATCGAAGTCATGAACATTCCAGTCGACAAGATCCGCGAAGTCATCGGCTCCGGCGGCAAGGTCATCCGCGAAATCGTCGAAAAGACCGGCGCGAAGATCAACATCGAAGACGACGGCACGGTCAAGATCGCGTCCTCGTCCGGCAAGGAAATCGAAGCGGCCCGCAAGTGGATCCACTCGATCGTTGCTGAACCGGAAGTTGGCCAGATCTACGAAGGCACGGTCGTCAAGACCGCCGACTTCGGCGCCTTCGTCAACTTCTTCGGCGCCCGCGATGGCCTCGTCCACATCTCGCAGCTTGCATCCGAGCGCGTTGCCAAGACGCAGGACGTCGTCAAGGAGGGCCAGAAGGTCTGGGTCAAGCTCCTCGGCTTCGACGAGCGTGGCAAGGTCCGCCTGTCGATGAAGGTTGTCGACCAGGCAACTGGCCAGGAACTCCCGGCTGCCGAAAAGTCCGACAAGAAGAAGGAGGAAGCGGCTGAATAAGCCGCGCCTTTCAAACCGTTCGAGGGCGTGGGAGTTTTCCCGCGCCCTTTTTGTATCCGAAGGCGAGAAGAGATCATGAGCCGCGAAACCCTGAAGACCCTGTTCCATCCCTTTGCCAGCGGTACCGTTGAAGCGCCCGGCGAGGGCGAGCGTGTGCTCTTCCTCGGCGCCGAGGCAGGCTTTGCCCTGCCGGAGGGCTTTGCCGCCTCGCTGAGCGCCGTACAGGGCTTCCGGCCGCTGTTTAGGCAACTCCTCTCGCAGCGGATCGAAACCACGCCTGAGATCGAAGGCGAGGACTACGATGCCGCGCTGGTTCTCTGCAACAAGCACAAGGGCGAGAACGAGGCGAACATCGCTGCCGCGCTTCAGCACGTGAAGGTGGGCGGCCTGATCGTCATCGCCGGCGGCAAGGAGGATGGGGTCCAGTCGCTCCGTAAGCGTATGGAGGGCTTCGGCCTCGAGATCGAACACATGCCGAAATATCACGGCGTGGCGCTCTGGTTCGGACGGCCGGCCGACGTTAGTGAGGTCGTCAGCAAGTTTTCCAAGCCCTCCGTGCGCGTGGATGGCCGTTTCCTGGCCGCGGCCGGCATGTTCTCGCACGACCGCGTCGATGATGGCTCGGAGTTGCTCGCCTCGCGTCTGCCTGCCGATTTCACCGGTGATGTCGCCGACTTTGGCGCCGGCTGGGGTTATCTGTCCGTCGAACTGGCGGAGCGCTCGCCGGGTGTCAGTCGCCTCGACCTCTACGAGGCCAACCACGCGACTCTTGAAGCCGCCAAGGGCAACATGGCGGAGAACTGCCCCGACGTGCCGGCGCGCTTCTTCTGGCATGACCTGGCGAGCGAACCGGTCAAGGACAGGTACGACCTCATCATCATGAACCCGCCCTTCCATGAAGGACATGCGGCGGAACCGTCACTCGGTCAGGCGATGATCAAGACCGCTGCCTCAGCGCTGCGCGGAGGCGGGCGTCTCTTGCTGGTTGCCAATCGCGGATTGCCCTACGAGCCGGTGCTTGCAGCAAACTTCAAGGAGAGCGGCGAAACTTGCCGCAATGCGCGCTTCAAGGTGCTGTGGGCGAAGAAGTAGCCGCGGAACAGCCCAAAGGGGAGGGGGAGCTATGGATGCGGAAGCAAACAAGCAACTCGTGACGGCCTATGTCGAGGCGTTCAACCGCTTCGACATGGCGGCGTTGCGCGAGCTTTTTGCCGCCGATGCGCGGATTTACGGTGTTCTGGGATATGGCGGTCTCGATGAGGTCGAGCCTATCTGGCGTGAGCTTCACGAGGGGATGAACATCAACCTCGAGATCCTCGATATCGCCGCCGAGGGGAAGAACGTCGTCGTCCGCTACCGGGAAAGCGGGCGTTATTCCGGCTTCTTCCGCGGTCTCGTGGGTAAAGACCCGACTGACAAGAGCTACGAGCTCACCGCGATGGAGTGGTTTGTCGTCGAAAACGGAAAGATTGCGACCCGCTGGGGCGCCAGAGATTCGGCTGCTATTCTGCGGCAGGTCACGCATCCCTAGGGGATGCGTTTCGGAAAAGCCGGGCTCGTTTCCAAGCCCGGCTTCGGTCCTTATTCCACGTCTGCCGTGCGCAGTGCGTCCAGTGTCGGCATCGAGGTGATGTTGAAGCCTGCATCTACGAAATGGATTTCGCCGGTAACGCCTGCCGACAGGTCCGACAGCAGATAAAGGGCGGAATTGCCGACCTGATCGATCGTCACCGTCTTGCGCAGCGGCGAGTTCCGCTGGTTCCAGGAGAGGATTGCGCGTGCATCGGAAATGCCAGCGCCCGCAAGCGTCCGGATCGGGCCAGCAGAGATCGCATTGACGCGGATCCCGCTCGGCCCGTAATCCGCAGCCAGATAACGCACCGACGCCTCGAGAGCAGCCTTTGCAACACCCATGACGTTGTAGTTCGGGATGACGCGCGTCGAGCCATTGTAGGTCAGCGTCAGCATCGAACCGCCGGCATTCATGAGCGGCGCGCAGCGCTTGGCGATCTCGGTGAAGGAGAAACAGGAGATCACCATCGTGCGGCTGAAATTGTCGCGCGTGGTGTCGGCGTAAAGGCCCTTCAGCTCGTTCTTGTCGGAAAAGCCGATGGCGTGAACGACGAAGTCCAGTGTGCCCCAGCGCTCCTTGATGGCATCGACGGTAGCGTCGACCGAGGCGATGTCCTCGACGTCGCACGGCAGAACGAATTCTGAACCGACTTCGGCGGCCAGCGGCTTAACACGCTTGCCGAGAGCATCGCCCTGATAGGTGAAGGCAAGTTCCGCTCCCTGTGCTGCCAGCGCCTTCGAAATTCCCCAGGCGATGGAATGGTTGTTCGCGACACCCATGATGAGGCCGCGCTTACCCTGCATGATTCCCGTCATATTATTATCCGTTGTAGCGCTGGAAGACGAGCGTGGCGTTGGTGCCGCCGAAGCCGAAGGAGTTGGAAAGGGCAATGTCGATCTTGGCATCGTCGATGCGCTTGCGAACGATCGGAACGCCGTCGAATTCAGGGTCGAGCTCAGTGATATGCGCGCTTTCGCCGATGAACCCAGCCTGCATCATCAGCAGCGAGTAGATCGATTCCTGCACGCCGGCTGCGCCCAGCGAATGGCCCGTCAGCGACTTGGTCGACTGGATGTGCGGGATCTTGTCGCCGAAGACTTCGCGGATTGCACCGATTTCCTTGCTGTCGCCAACAGGGGTCGAGGTGCCGTGCGTGTTGATGTAGTCGACATCGCCCTTCACCGTCGCGAGCGCCTGGCGCATGCAGCGGATCGCGCCTTCGCCCGACGGAGCGACCATGTCGTAACCATCCGAAGTCGCGCCGTAGCCGACGATTTCAGCGTAGATCTTTGCACCGCGCGCCTTGGCACGCTCCAGCTCTTCCAGGACGAGAACGCCCGCGCCGCCGGCGATGACAAAGCCGTCGCGGCTGACATCATAGGCACGCGACGCCGTTGCCGGCGTCTCGTTGTACTTGGAGGACATGGCGCCCATGGCATCGAAGAGGTTCGACATCGTCCAGTCAAGGTCTTCGTGGCCGCCAGCGAACATCACGTCCTGCTTGCCCCACTGGATCATCTCTGCGGCATTGCCGATGCAGTGTGCCGAGGTCGAGCAGGCCGACGAGATCGAGTAGTTGACGCCGTGGATCTTGAACCAGGTGGCGAGCGTTGCCGATGCCGTCGAGGACATCGCCTTCGGCACGGCAAACGGGCCGATGCGCTTCGGGCTGTTGTTCTTGATGGTGATCTCGGCAGCTTCGATCAGCGTGCGCGTCGAAGGTCCACCGGAGCCCATGATGATGCCGGTGCGCTCGTTGTTGCTGATGTCGCTCTCTTCCAGACCGGAATCGGCAATCGCCTGCTTCATTGCCACATGGTTCCAGGCGCCGCCCTGACTCAGGAAGCGCATGGCGCGGCGGTCGACCAGATCCGTCGGATCAAGCGAGGGGCGACCCCAGACCTGGCACTTGAAGCCGTGCTCAGCAAAATCGTTGGAGAAGGAAATGCCGGACTTGGCGTCGCGCAGCGACGCAGTGACCTCGGCGGCATCATTGCCGATCGAGGAGACAACACCCAGACCCGTAACAACTACCCGTCTCATGTGTTTCGACCTTTTCGTTTTTTCTAACTTGGAAACCGGGCAACTACGCCCGGTGCAATCAGGCTTCTTTGTCCTTGGACAGGCCGACGCGCAGGTCGGTTGCCTGGTAGATGGTTTCGCCGTCGGCCTTCAGCCAGCCATCGGCGGTGCCGAGAACCAGGCGGCCGCGCATGACGCGCTTGAAATCGATGCCGTACTCAAGCAGCTTCGTGGTCGGGCGGATCATGCCCTTGAACTTCACTTCGCCGGTTGAAAGCGCCATGCCGCGACCGGGCTCGCCCAGCCAGCCGAGGAAGAAGCCGGTCAACTGCCACATGCCGTCAAGGCCGAGGCAGCCGGGCATGATCGGGTTACCCTGGAAGTGGCAGGGAAAATACCAGTCGTCGGGTTTCACGTCGTATTCAGCGCGAATGTAGCCCTTGTCGAAGGCGCCACCGGTTTCGGAAATGTCGGTAATGCGATGAACCATCAACATCGGCGGGAGAGGAAGCTGTGCGTTGCCCGGACCGAACAGTTCGCCGCGGCCGCAGGCCAGAATTTCCTCGTAGTTGAAGCTGGATTGTTTCGTCGCCATGAAAACTCTAATTCCCCCCGCAACTATGCCGATGGATGTGAACGTTTAGTCCAAGTTCAGCGGAAAATGAAGCATAAGCATGACTGAGCTTCATCCAACCTCCGGAGGACCGGCTGCGCGCCTTATTTGGTGGTCGCATACAGGAAGGCCAAGCCCCCGGCCAGCACTAATTGCGCCAAAAGCCCGATTTTGCGGCGTTTTCGCACTCTTTGTCCCCATTGAAACTATTGAAACGCTTTTGCGCAAAAGTTATATGGCTAATGAAACCTGATTGCTTGACGCTAGATTAAACCGGAGTTCGTCGGATGGTGGCAGAGGCCCCGCTTACCATTGAGGCACGGCTGAGACACGCCGGCCTTCGTCCGACGCGCCAGCGCGTCGCGCTCGGTGACCTGCTTTTCGCCAAAGGCGATCGGCACCTGACGGTCGAGGAACTCCACGAGGAGGCCGTGCAGGCGGGAGTGCCGGTGTCGCTGGCGACCGTCTACAACACGCTGCACCAGTTTACCGAAGCAGGGATGATCCGCGTTCTCGCAGTCGAAAGCGCCAAGACCTATTTCGACACCAACGTCTCCGACCACCATCACTTCTTCGTCGAAGGCGAAAACGACGTGCTGGATATCCCGGTTAGTAATCTGACGATCGGCAATCTGCCGGAGCCGCCGGAAGGGCTGGAAATCGCCCACGTCGACGTCGTGATCCGCCTGCGCGCGAAGCGGCGCTGATTTCACATCACATCGTCAGGATGCCGGCCGGGCTTTGCCTTGTAGGTCGGAAAGGTCCAACCGAAATAGAGCGCGCCGCCGCGCACTGAGAATGCCGCGACGACACCGACGGCAGAGGCCGCATAGAGCGGCAGGTCGAGCGCGTTCGCAGCCGTAAATATGCCGCCGCCGACCAGTGCTGCCGTGATGTAGATTTCGGGCCGCAACAGCACGGACGGCTCGTTGGCCAGTAGATCGCGCAGGATGCCACCGAAGGTCGCCGTCAACGTCCCGGTCACGATGCCGATCGTTGGCGAGCCCGTGGCGGCGAGGCCCTTCGCGGCACCCATCACGCAGTAAGCCGACAGCCCTACGGCATCGAGCCAGATCAGCAAGCGATAGCGCGATTCAACGAGGTGGGCAGTAAAGAACACCAGGACGCCGATAGCGCAGCAGACGATGACGTAAGTCGGGTTCAGAACCCAGAACACCGGCACACGGCCAAGGACAATGTCGCGCACCGTACCGCCACCCGTCCCCGTGACGATGGAGAAGAACAGGAAGCCGATCAGGTCAAGCTGTTTCCGCGACGCCGCGAGCGCGCCTGTTGCCGCAAAAAGCGCAACGCCGACATAATCCACATAGACGAACAGCGGCATGCAGTCCTCCAGAACCGGCGCGTAATCTTTCGAATATGAATCACGGCGGCAAGGGCGGCGCAAGCCGGATCAAGCAAACTGTCCGGCCAACAGCGTCCTTATTCGACCAAAAGAGAAACCCTTCGTGAAAACGCTCCTGATCGCTCTGAACCTTGCCGCGCTACTCGTCGCCCCAGTTGCGGCCTTCGCACAGCAATCGCTTATCTCGGATCCGGAGGTCTATGAGAAGAAGCACTTTCAGGAGCAGTGCACCAAGGCGGAATTTTCGGACGGCTTCGTCCTCCGCCAGGATATCAACAATGACGGTCTGATCGACGCCGTCGTCAACGAGGGTGAGCTCACCTGCGACGGCGAGAAGGGTCCGCAGTGCAATGATGACGGCTGCACCTATAATTTCTATCTGCAGGTCGCCGAGGGCGGCTATTTCATGATCGCGACCGCCCAGGTCTACGGTTATGACTTCGTGAAGCGCTTCGGCAACATGGTGCTGGCAATGAAGATGCACCCGCGTTTCTGCGATCGTCCGGATGCTGACAAGGCGAAGGAGCCTTGTGTCGTCACAGCCCGTGTGCGCGGCACCAAGTTCGTGACGATCTCCAAGAAATAGCTAGTTCAGCCCGGATAGAGCTCTGAAGTGCGGCCGGCGAGGTAGTAGCCGACGAGCCCGAACCATTCGCGGATTGCCGTTGCCAGGTTCTGGGAATTCCGGCTCGGCTGCGTGAAATCGAAGCCAAGGTTTTCTCGCCCGTCAGTGCGGTAGTCCGTCGGCCACGGCACGACGTCGATTGCAAGTTTACGAAAGATGCCGACCGATCGCGGCATATGGTAGCCGGAGGTGATCAGCAGGCAGTTCGAAAGACCTTGGCTTGCCAGAAGCTCCTTGGTGTTCATCGCGTTTTCGAAGGTCGTGCGCGATGTCGTTTCTTCGACCAGGCGATCTCGGCCAATGCCGAACATCGGGAAGAAGCGCGCCGATATCGCCGCGTCACCTTCGTAGATGCCGGAGATCGATCCATCGCCGCCGGAAATCAGGATTCGCGTCTGCGGAAATTTCTGCGCCAGGCGCAGCGCTTCGACGAAGCGATCGGCCCCGGCATTGAGCTCTATTCCGTGGCGGGCGGTATTCACCTCGTTCTCGAATGCACCGCCCAAGACGATCATGCACTGCAGGCTTGGCGGATCGTGCGGTTTGACAAACCGATCCTCGAGACCCTGCAGAAGGTAGTTGCCGACGGTGGTGTAGAGCGTGACGAACAAAATCAGGCCCGCGATCGCCGACGAAACGAGACTTGTCGCACGCCAGCGGACAAGGCCCGTCACCAGGGCAAACAGGACGAAAAGGAAAGCGAGCGACAATGGCTGCCCGAAAATCCAGATGAGCTTTGAAAAGAGAAACAAGGATGTCTTCCTTCAGCGGTTTCCGCCCGCCATCTATCTGATTCGATAGGCTTCTATTGCGACTTCATTTCGTGCGCACCGCCGAACGTGGCGTGGCGTTAAACCGACGTTGCAGGCGTTTGGGGATGAGCAGAGAGGCGAGCGCAACCAGCATCGCAAAGACGGCAATCACCCACAGGGCCGCTGCACCCGCGATCTGTGTGAGCAGCGCGCCCATCACCGCGCCCGCAAACATGCCGGCCCACGGTACGATCTGGATCGTCCACTCCAATCGCTTGTCGCCGATAATCCAGCGCCCAAGGCCACGCCCAAAACGCGAGAGCGCTCCGGTCACATAGGTCAGCCCGATCGGCAGCCCCTCGATCTGCTCCACGGCCGCGTTCACCATCCCCATCGAAGCGACGATGAGATAGAAGCGCGGCATCGCCACGCTCTCGCCCATCATGAGAGAGGCGGTAGCCAGCGCGATGCTGACGCAGGAAAGCACGGCGAACGTGCGCCGGTCCGCGAAATGCGCGATCACGATCCCGGCCGCATTGCCAAGCACGAAGACCATGATCGCCGAGAGTAGAATGGCCGCATGCCGTAGATCGCCGCCGCCGAGCGACAGGGCGGCGCGCGTTGTGTTGCCCGTCATGAACGACACGAAATCACCGGTCAGCGCCAGTCCGGTCGCATCGGTCATACCCGCCAGAAAGGAAATCGCGCCGGCAAGCACCAGGCCGGTCGTCGTTCTGCGCGTGTGTATGATGCGCCGCCGTCTTTCTCGTGTCATTGAACCAAGGCTCCAGGCTGCCGATCAGTCGGCATCGGAACCATACATACCCGCAGTTGCTAAAAATTTGGCAAAGCAGTGTATGAGGAAATGACCGCGAGCGAACAGTCCTCGGGCGCGACAGCCGTTAAGACGAAAGTGGTTCCAAACGCGTCGAACAGCCAGTGTTATTCGTGTCGGGAGAAATTTGGTGGAGCTAAGCGGGATCGAACCGCTGACCTCTTGCATGCCATGCAAGCGCTCTCCCAGCTGAGCTATAGCCCCATCAAGGCGGTCCGGCTAGGCCGGTCCTGGGATGCTTCGCGAAGCGCTTGCCTCGCGGAGTGGCGGCTTCTTACTTCCGGTTTTTGGAGATAGCAAGCCAAAAAAATCGGCCCGGCGAAATTTTCTCGTCCGGGCCGAGACTTAATCCGATCAGACTTCGTCTTCGTCGCCGGTGACGCCGATGATGTCGCTCATGTCGTCGTCATCGTCGTCTTCGTCGGCTTCGAGGAAGGTGTCGTCGTCGTCGCCTTCGATTTCGACGTCGTCATCACCCATATCTGGAATCTCGTCGCCGGATGCGCCTTCATCAGCGTCCTCGAGCGACACCAGTTCGACTTCCGTGCTTTCGGTATCGACTTCTGCCACTTCCTCTTCATCCTGGGCTTCAGCTGCTGCGGCAGCAGAGGTTTCCTCGAAGAAGGAGAGCGGATAGGACTTGCCCGTATAGGGAGAAACGATCGGATCCCGGTTCAGGTCGTAGAACTTCTTGCCGGTTTCCGGATCGGTACGCTTCGTTCCAAGTTCAGCTTTCGCCACTGTTAGCCTCGTGAGAATGGCCGAATCAAGATTCGGCAAATGCCGTGAAACCCGGCGTTCTATTCGGAATTTATAAGCCGGTCCCCATAATCGTTGCAGCACGGCATGTCAAAGCCAAACTTCATGCATCGCTCATGCGCGCCAGATGACCGGCGCCGCCATTTGTGATAGTGAGCCGGCGATTGTTCATTTGCAGGGTAGATCGGCGCGTGGCCGGCTGCCGGGATAGGTGCGAGAAATGTACCAGCCGCCGCATTTTCGTGAGGAAGATTTGAGTGTCCAGCACGCCTTGATCCGGGCACATCCGCTCGGCATGCTGATCACTGCGGGTGCTTCGGGCTTGATGGCGAATTCGGTCCCTTTCCATCTGGATGCCGCAGCCTCCGAAAAGGGGATCTTGCGCCTTCACCTCGCCAAGGCCAATCCGCAGTGGCGCGATATCGACGCCGGCGCGGATGTGCTCGCCGTCTTCCAGGGCGCCGATGCCTACATCACGCCATCCTGGTACCAGACGAAGCAGGAGACCGGTAAAGTCGTGCCGACCTGGAACTACGCGATCGTACAGGTCAGGGGCAGGGCCCGTGTCATCGACGACGCGGACTGGCTGCTTCAGCAGATCAACGCGATCACCACGCAACAGGAAGGCCCACGCGACAGGCCTTGGGCAGTGGGTGATGCGCCTGATGATTTCATCCGCGCGCAGATGAAAGGCATCATCGGCGTCGAAATCGAGATTGCAGCGATTGAAGGCAAGTGGAAGGTCAGCCAGAACCGACCGGTTGCTGATCGCGAAGGTGTTGTTGCCGGTCTCGGTGAAGAGTCCGGTCGGGAAGACATGGTCGATCTCGTCCGCCGCTACGGCGGATTGGCGGAGAAATGAACGGACAGATGAGCTCCAAACAGTTTACGATCGCCATCGATGGACCCGCAGCCGCAGGCAAGGGAACGCTCTCGCGCCGCATCGCGGAGACCTACGGCTTTCATCATCTCGACACGGGGCTGACTTACCGCGCGACGGCAAAGGCTTTGCTTGACGCCGGCCTGACGCTCGACGACGAGGCGGTGGCAGAAAAGATGGCGCGCGAGGTTGAACTGGCCGGTCTCGATCGCGATATACTTTCGAAGCATGAGATTGGCGAGGCGGCCTCGAAGATCGCGGTCATGCCTTCGGTGCGGCGTGCACTGGTGGAGGCGCAGCGGCGGTTTTCTGAAAAGGCGCCCGGAACGGTGCTCGACGGCCGTGATATCGGAACCGTCGTCTGCCCGGCGGCGCCGGTAAAGCTCTATGTAACGGCAAGTCCCGAGGTTCGGGCGAAACGCCGCTACGACGAAATAACAGGCAAGGGAGGAATTGCCGATTTCGATGCCATTTTCGACGACGTCAAGCGCCGCGACGAACGCGACATGGGACGGGCCGACAGCCCTTTGAAACCAGCCGAAGACGCGCACTTGCTTGATACGTCGGAAATGAGTATAGAGGCCGCGTTTCAAGCTGCGAAATCGATCATCGATGCAGCTTTGAGCCGAAATACCTAATTCGAGCGATTTGCCCAAGCTTTGCCTGGGCCGCTTCCGAAGACTAAGCCTGAAATTCCGTCCAAGCGCCGGATTGCTTCCCGACAGGAAGCGGACTGGGTTCAGGCCCGTTCAACACGAACCAACCGGCGCATACGTATCCGGATTCGGATATGCAGGAGATTACATGTCAGTAGCTACTCCCTCTCGCGAAGATTTCGCGGCCCTTCTCGAAGAATCCTTTGCCAAGCACGACCTGGCTGAAGGCTATGTCACCAAGGGCATCGTAACGGCAATCGAGAAGGACTCTGCCGTTGTCGACGTCGGCCTCAAGGTCGAAGGTCGCATCCTACTCAAGGAATTCGGCGCCAAGGCCAAGGACGGCTCGCTCAAGGTCGGCGACGAAGTCGAAGTTTACGTCGAGCGCATCGAAAACGCTCTTGGCGAAGCAGTTCTGTCGCGCGAGAAGGCTCGCCGCGAAGAAAGCTGGGTCAAGCTCGAAGCCAAGTTTGAAGCTGGTGAGCGCGTTGAAGGCGTTATCTTCAACCAGGTCAAGGGCGGCTTCACGGTTGACCTCGACGGCGCGATTGCCTTCCTGCCGCGTTCGCAGGTCGACATCCGTCCGATCCGCGACGTTACCCCGCTGATGCACAACCCGCAGCCCTTCGAAATCCTCAAGATGGACAAGCGCCGCGGCAACATCGTCGTTTCGCGTCGTACGGTTCTGGAAGAATCCCGTGCCGAGCAGCGTTCTGAAATCGTTCAGAACCTCGAAGAAGGCCAGGTTGTTGACGGCGTCGTCAAGAACATCACCGATTACGGTGCGTTCGTTGACCTCGGCGGCATTGACGGCCTGCTGCACGTCACCGACATGGCATGGCGCCGTGTGAACCATCCGTCGGAAATCCTGTCCATTGGCCAGCAGGTCAAGGTTCAGATCATCCGCATCAACCAGGAAACCCACCGCATCTCGCTCGGCATGAAGCAGCTCGAGTCGGATCCGTGGGATGGCATCCAGGCCAAGTATCCGGAAGGCAAGAAGATTTCCGGTACCGTCACGAACATCACCGACTACGGTGCGTTCGTCGAGCTGGAGCCGGGCATCGAAGGCCTGATCCACATTTCGGAAATGTCCTGGACCAAGAAGAACGTACACCCCGGCAAGATCCTGTCCACGAGCCAGGAAGTCGAAGTCGTCGTTCTCGAAGTCGATCCGTCCAAGCGCCGTATTTCGCTCGGCCTCAAGCAGACGCTGGAAAATCCGTGGGCGGCATTCGCTCGCAACCATCCGGCTGGCACTGAAGTCGAAGGCGAAGTCAAGAACAAGACCGAATTCGGCCTGTTCATCGGCCTCGACGGCGATGTTGACGGCATGGTGCACCTCTCCGACCTCGACTGGAACCGTCCGGGCGAACAGGTCATCGAAGAGTTCAACAAGGGCGACGTCGTTAAGGCGGTCGTTCTCGATGTTGACGTCGAAAAGGAGCGCATCTCGCTCGGCATCAAGCAGCTCGGCAAGGACGCTGTCGGCGAAGCCGCAGCTTCGGGCGACCTGCGCAAGAATGCAGTCGTTTCCTGCGAAGTCATCGCAGTCAACGACGGCGGCATCGAAGTGAAGCTCGTCGACCACGAAGACATCACGTCGTTCATCCGCCGCGCAGACCTGTCGCGCGACCGCGACGAGCAGCGTCCGGAACGCTTCTCGGTTGGCCAGGTTGTTGACGCCCGCGTCACCAACTTCTCCAAGAAGGACCGCAAGATCATGCTGTCCATCAAGGCTCTGGAAATCGCGGAAGAGAAGGAAGCTGTTGCTCAGTTCGGTTCGTCCGACAGCGGCGCTTCGCTCGGAGACATTCTCGGCGCGGCTCTGAAGAACCGCGGCGGCGAATAATCGCCAGCAGGCTTGAAGAACAAAAGAACCCGCCGGAGCGATCCGGCGGGTTCTTCGTTTCTGTACTGTCGTTGCAATGGCGAGCTATTCCCAGTCGACCTTGCGTCGGTAGAGCGAATAGGCTTCGTCGCCACTCACGGCGATTGGCAGGGCCGGCGCCGGGCGGTGAGGCGGCGTGCCAGCCTTGATCAGACTTTCTCGGGCGGCAATCGCTGCAGCCGCCTCACTGTCCATCAGGATGTCCGTTTCGTCGTCGTCCGACGGCTCGCCCTGCCGCTCTTCCTCTTCCGACGGCTCGCCGCCGTTGTGGTCCTCGCGGTACATCGCGTGGGCGCCACTATCGTCGGTCTCGTCCTTCGAGAACTCGTAAGGCTGCGTGGCGTACGGCACGCCCTCGACGATTTTCATGAGCACCGGCGCATAGGTCTCGTCGATCGCTTGCTGCACCGTCAAGGGTGCTGGCGGTTCCGCGGCAGGGTGTCTTTTTGCCGCCGCTGCGGCCGCTTCGGTTGCCGGTTGTTCCGCGATGAGGGGCGATTGGCGCGCAATGCCCTCCGGCAATGGATGCAGATCGGGCAGGGTGGTCAATTCTTCCGGCAGATCGGCGAGGACCGTTTCGTCGAGGATGATATCGATCTCGACCGCAGGATCGGGATCGACGGCTTCCAGCAGCACTTCCGTTTCCTGGTCCTGAATGATTGTAACGATCAGCTTCGTGGTATCGTTCGACAGCGAGGCTGATATCGCCGGCCAGCTCTTCGGAATGATCGGGTCGTCCTTGGACGTTGTCCGAGCGGTCTCGGCTTGCACGGTTTCCCGTGCCGGATCCGCGGCGTGCCTGGGCGGCACGCTCTCCTGCACATCTTGATTAGGCTCCGCGAGTGTTTCTTCGGCGGACGCCTTGGCGGTCGGATTGACGATCGGTTCGTCAGCGACTGCATCGTTCTTGATGAGTTCGGTCCGCTCGTCGCCGCCATCGATATGGGCCGCGGCAACCAGTGCGGTCTGCGGCCGTGCAGATTCCGGTTCCTGCTTTGTCGGCAGAGGTACCTGCGCAGTCCCAGCAAGATTGTCCCTATGGATGCGAATTTCCGTGCGCTGTTCCTGGCGCGTCGGCGAGGCGTCGTTCTGGCCGTAGGAGCGAACCACGGCGCGGGCGGCGAGATCGCGATCCTTGTAGCGGATCGTTTCAAGATAGGTGGCGATGCGGGCAGCCTCCGGTCCAGCCGGGTTCCGGAGCGCCTCTGCAAGCAGGCGAAGCGGAACTGCGTGGCCTTGCATCGCAAGCTGTCGCTCGACTTTTTCGATCTTCGCCGGCGGCAGCTTCTCGATCGCAGCTGCCATGCGGGAGGCAAAGGCTAGGTCGGTTTCGTCGTCCTCGCGCGGGGTCGCAAGCGCCTCGCTCGTGGCACTGAGCACATCGAGAAGGGCGTCGACCATCCGCGCCCGGACAGCTAGCAGAAGAATGCTGAGCTTGCCGGCAACAGAAGAATTGAGATCGGCGCCCTGAATCTGATGCACGGGAGCAACGGCGCTGGCCGCGCGCACCAGGCCATCGGTACTGACGGCCGCGGTCTGGCTCTGGGAGGAAAGGCTTCCGTTTGACGCTGCACGAACCGGAGACAACATGTCATGCTCCTTCTTTCGTAAAGTGCGGTGAAGGCAGGCTACACAGAAGGCCGCGCTCATCCGGCCCGTTGCATTCCCCGGCAGTTCGGTCTGCCCGACGCGGCGCTCCATCGCGCCGTTGAATGCATAAAAATTGGTAAACAATCTAACGAAGCGGCGTTAACGAATTGCTAATGGCCGGTACGCGCATCGCCGCGCCCGGTTCAATACGTGCAAAATCCAGAAACGTCTTAGCTGTGGGCGAAAATGTCGGCTTCTTCCCAGCCGAGCAGATCGAGCTTGGCGCGCATCGGAAGGAATTGGAAGCAGGCGTTGGCATGATCCATGCGGCCGTCTCGCACCAGCCGCTCGGTCAGCTTGTCGCGCAGCGCGTGCAGGTAAAGCACGTCAGAGGCCGCGTATTCCAGCTGCGCAGGGGACAAAGTTGCGGCAGCCCAGTCGGAGGATTGCTGCGTCTTGGAAATATCGACGTCGAGCATTTCCTTGAGATTGTCCTTCAGTCCATGCCGATCGGTATAGGTTCGGCAGAGACGTGAGGCGATCTTGGTGCAGAACACCGGCTGAATGGTGACGCCGAAGGTGTGGAACAAGACGGCAATGTCGAAGCGGCCATAGTGGAAGATCTTCTGTTGCTCATTGG
The DNA here is from genome assembly GCF_056398905.1 of Rhizobium sp. 01T417. Lineage (NCBI taxonomy): Bacteria > Pseudomonadati > Pseudomonadota > Alphaproteobacteria > Hyphomicrobiales > Rhizobiaceae > Rhizobium > Rhizobium sp. 01T417. The sequence continues at coordinate 72,290 of NZ_JBFTQH010000012.1, forward strand.
CAAGCAGCGCCACGAGGTTCGGCGCTTCCTTCTGCCCGGCGGCGATGCGGATCACGTCGGCCGTGCCGTCGCCCGGTGAGAGTTGCACCACGCACAGTCGGTCGCGGCGCGGCACAAGGCCCAGCGTTTCGGTGTCGATGGCAATCGCTCCGGTATAGCGGGCGGCATCAGCCGCGGAAATATCACCTTCATGGTAACGTATGATGGCTGCCATCGATTTCTTCTCACACTCGAACTGTCACTTGTGGCCTATAGCGCAAAGCCATGGCGGGCGATACCGCCAAGGCTCAGAATGTCGGCGGTGTATTGATCCAGATGAGGACGGTTTCGCCATCGTGACGGTTGCGCCAGGAGTGATAGCGACGGCTTTCGAAATAGAGCGAATCGCCGGGTCCGAGATCGAAGAACTGATCGGAATCGAGGACCAGCTCCAGCCTCCCGGAGAGTACGTGCATGAACTCCTCCCCTTCGTGTCGGTAGGCGCCTTCGCTCGCCGCACCGGGTGCGAGCACGAAACGGTGGCAATCCATCATCGTGCGGCCCTCGGCCAGAAGCTGCACCGTGACACCTGGCGTCGTTTCCGGCCATGTGCGCCAAGCGCGGGCGCGGACGACCTCGGGCATGTCGTCGCGCTCTTCCCCAGAAAGCCTGGAAACCGTGGTGCCATAATATGCCGCAAGGTCGTGCAACGTCTTGAAACTCACCCCCTGGGAGGTGCGTTCGAGCGTCGACAGTGTCGAGGCAGCAATGCCAACGTCACCGGCAACCTGATCCAGTGTCTTGCCGGCGCCGTGGCGCAGACTGCGCAGCCGCCGACCTAGATCCGAGGCGTCAGACGCATCCGAATTTTCAGATGGTTCCTCGCTTTCCAATGCCTCGCGAATGGCGGCCGGATTGAGTCCGCGCTCGGTTCGATACCAGGCTATCTTTTTTAACCGTGCGACGTCCTCGGCGCTGTATTGCCGGTGCCCGGTTTCCGACCGATCCGGAACGACGAGGCCCTGGCTTTCCCAAAGGCGCAAGGTCGATGCGGAAACGCCTGCTGATTTTGCCGCCTCCGCCACTTTGTAGCGCACGGGCATACCGTTGTTCATAAGCCAAATATTCCCGGTTCGTTTGTCTTCTTGAGGTCTTGTTCGACCTAGTTTTTCTTCGACGACCATCGCTGAAAACGACAGCAGTTTGAAGCGGCAAATGGAGCTTGCATTCTTGCAGGAAAAATGTAGGAATTTTCTACATGTCTTGCCGAAGTTATGCAAGATAGTTCATCCATTCCAGAGCAGGAACGCACCGATGGCCGCGACCACCCTCACAGACCGAAAGAATGCCGCAATCTCGCGTGGCGTTGGCATGACGACGCAGATCTATGCCGATCGCGCAGAAAATGCCGAGATCTGGGACAAGGAAGGTCGACGCTATATCGACTTCGCGGCCGGCATTGCCGTCCTCAACACCGGCCATCGGCATCCGCGCGTGATCGCAGCCGTCAAGGATCAGCTCGATCACTTCACCCACACCTGCCACCAGGTGGTGCCTTACGAGAGCTACGTCCACTTGGCCGAGCGTCTCAATGCGCTGACGCCCGGCAACTTCGAGAAGAAGACGATCTTCGTCACAACAGGTGCCGAAGCCGTCGAGAATGCGGTGAAGATCGCCCGTGCCGCGACCGGCCGCTCCGCCGTGATTGCCTTTGGCGGCGGTTTCCATGGCCGCACCTTCATGGGTATGGCGCTGACCGGCAAGGTCGTGCCCTACAAGGTCGGTTTCGGCGCAATGCCGGGCGATGTCTTCCATGTCCCGTTTCCGGTCGAGCTGCATGGCGTGACGCCGGATCAGTCGCTGGCCGCGCTGAAGAAGCTGTTTGCCGCTGATGTCGATCCGCAGCGTGTTGCCGCCATCATTATCGAGCCAGTTCAGGGCGAGGGTGGTTTCTACCCGGCGCCGGTCGCCTTCATGAAGGCGCTGCGCGAACTCTGCGACCAACACGGCATCCTCATGATCGCCGATGAGGTGCAGACCGGCTTTGCTCGTACCGGCAAGATGTTCGCGATGGATCATCATGAGGTCGCACCCGACCTGATGACGATGGCAAAGAGCCTCGCTGGCGGCTTCCCGCTGGCCGCCGTCACGGGTCGTGCCGAGATCATGGATGCGCCCGGACCGGGCGGTCTCGGCGGTACCTATGGAGGCAATCCGCTTGGCATAGCTGCGGCTCACGCAGTCCTCGACGTCATCAAGGACGAAGATCTCTGCGATCGCGCCAATCAGCTTGGCAACCGGTTGAAGCAGCGCCTGGAATCACTGCGCGAAAAGGTGCCTGAAATCGTCGATATCCGCGGTCCGGGTTTCATGAATGCTGTCGAGTTCAACGACAAGACGACGAAGCTGCCGAGCGCCGATTTCGCCAACAAGGTTCGCCTGATTGCGCTTGAGAAAGGCCTGATCCTGCTGACGTGCGGCGTGCATGGAAACGTCATCCGTTTCCTCGCCCCGATCACGATCCAGGATAGTGTCTTTGGCGAAGCGCTCGACATTTTGGAAGCCTCGATCCTCGAAGCAAGCGGTAAGTAGGGCCAGCCCTTCTTTGCCTGGAGTTACATGACATGGCATTCACAACTGCATTGACAAAACACGTTCCCTTTTCCTCGCCGTTCCTGCGCGATGCCGGCTATATCAACGGTAGCTGGACGGCCGGCGGCGCGACCAAGACCTTTGACGTCCTCAATCCTGCCACCGGCGAGGTTCTCGCCTCGCTGCCCGACATGGCGGCTGCCGAGACGCGGGAAGCAATCGACGCCGCCTACGCTGCTCAGCCGGCCTGGGCCGCGCGGCCCGCAAAGGAGCGCGCCGGGATTCTGCGCAAATGGCATGACCTGATGGTCGCTCATGCCGATGAACTGGCCGCCATCCTGACCGCTGAAATGGGCAAGCCTTTCCCCGAGGCCCGCGGCGAGATCCTTTACGCTGCAGCCTATGTCGAATGGTATGCGGAAGAGGCCAAACGCATCTATGGCGAGACAATCCCTGCGCCGTCGAGCGACAAGCGCATGATCGTCATCAAGCAGCCGGTTGGCGTCGTCGGCACGATCACGCCTTGGAATTTTCCGGCCGCGATGATCACTCGCAAGATCGCCCCGGCGCTGGCTGTCGGCTGCGCGGTCGTCTCAAAGCCTGCCGAGCAGACGCCGCTGTCGGCGCTGGCACTTGCCGTTCTCGCCGAGCAGGCCGGTATTCCGGCCGGCGTCTTCAACGTCATCGTCGGAGAAGACGGCCCGGCAATCGGCAAGGAGCTTTGCGGCAACGACAAGGTGCGCAAGATCAGCTTCACCGGATCGACGGAGGTCGGCCGCATTCTGATGCGCCAGTGCGCCGATCAGATCAAGAAGATCAGCCTCGAGCTTGGCGGCAACGCGCCCTTCATCGTCTTTGACGATGCGGATCTGGACGCAGCGGTCGAGGGCGCTCTGGCGTCCAAGTATCGCAATGCCGGCCAGACCTGCGTCTGCGCAAACCGCCTTTATGTCCAGTCAGGAGTCTATGATGCCTTCGCCGCCAAACTTGCGGCCAAAGTCGAGACGATGGCCGTCGGTGACGGTTTCAAGGCTGGCGTGACGATCGGCCCGTTGATCGACGAGCAGGGCCTATCCAAGGTGGAGAGCCACGTTGCAGATGCTGTTTCGAGGGGAGCGAGGATTCTGACGGGCGGCAAGCGCGTCGAGGGTGCCGGCACCTTCTTCACACCGACCGTGCTCACCGGCGTCACCCGCGAGATGAAGGTCGCGCGCGAAGAAACGTTCGGTCCCGTCGCGCCGCTCTTCCGCTTCGATACGGTCGAGGATGTGATCGCCCAGGCCAACGACACCGAGTTCGGCCTCGCCGCCTACTTCTTCGCCGGCGACCTGAAAAAGGTCTGGCGTGTCGCAGAGGCGCTGGAATACGGCATGGTCGGAATCAATACCGGCCTGATGTCGACGGAAACGGCACCCTTCGGCGGCATCAAGCAGTCTGGCCTCGGCCGCGAAGGCTCGCGCCACGGTGCCGATGACTATCTGGAGATGAAGTATCTCTGCATGGGCAATGTCTGAGCGACACGTCACTCACGACAGTTGAGGCATTGCAAACGGGATCGCCGGCCGCGGCGGTCCCGTCTTTTTCGGTTAGCTTTGCTGTGCTTGCCCTCCCAGCTGCCAATCCGGCAGCGGGAAGATGCGATCATAGGCCCAGTTGAAGACGAACGCGTAGACCACGTAGAAAAGCGCGAAGGACACATCCATCGTCAGCGCCTGAATGACGCTGATGTCGAGGTACCAGGCGATCATCGGCAGCAGCGCGATCAGCAATCCAATCTCAAACACGACCGCGTGCAGGACACGGACCGCGACATTCTTTTGCGTGCCGCCGGTGAGGTACTGCATCAGATGGTCGAAGCCGAGATTGTAGAGATAGTTCCAGGCTGTCGCGAGCGTCGCGCCGGCGGCGCCGATCACGCCGATATCGGCCATAGGCATGCCGAAGGCCAGCGCGCCGAGCGGCGTGACAAGCGCAAGTCCGATAATTTCGAAGCTGATGGCGTGACGGACACGGTCTGCGGTTTTACGCATGGTCTACCCCCAGTGGGAATGTTCGGGTCGTCCCGAGTTGATGCCCATAGAGGGGGAGGTCGTCCTCACACCCTTTTAATAGGTATTCCGGCAGTCGAAAACAAGGGCAGGACCCTGCTCAGTAGTGCGGCGGCCGTGTAATCGCCGGCGCTTCCAGCGATTGCTCCTCAAGCGACAGAAACCGTTCCGTCAGCCTGTCCAGCTTGGCCCGCGTCTGCTCCACGGCCTTCCATTGTTCGGCCAGCTGGTCGGACAGTTCCTCGATCGTCTTTGCCTGATGGGCAACGATTTCCTCGAGCTTTGTAATGCGGTTCGTCTCTTCGGACATGGAACCTCCTCGCCGCAACCGGCCGATGTCATGCCATCTGAAAAGCGGAAATAGTCCGCGCGGTCAATCGTTTCGAGGGCGGTGACGTGCGATTTGCAAAAGTGAACCGTTTGGTTACTAAAAGCCCTTGCCGCGCCCCACGTTGTGGGGTAGGGCCATAGCCCTTCAGGGAGGAATTCTCATGGATCTTGGTAACGGCTTTCTTCATCCAGACCGGCTCTTTCCGGCCGATCCGGCAATCCGAACGGTCGCGCGGGACCTCTACGAGACGGTTCGGGCCCTGCCGATCGTAAGCCCGCACGGGCATACGGAACCCTCGTGGTTTGCCGACGACAAGCCGTTCGAGGATGCGTCCTCGCTGCTTGTCATTCCGGATCATTATCTCTTCCGCATGCTGCACAGCGTTGGCGTCAAGCTCGACGATCTCGGCGTGCCTCGCCTCGACGGCAAGCCGGTCGCCAAGGGCCGTGACATCTGGCGCGCTTTCGCCGCGCAATACCATCTCTTCCGCGGTACGCCCTCCAGCCTCTGGGTCGATCATGCGATGTCGGCCGTCCTCGGCTGTGAGGAGCCGCTGACGCCTGAAAATGCGGATGCGCTTTACGACCATATCAATGCGCAGCTGGCGCTGCCGGAGTTCCGCCCGCGCGCCCTGCACAAGCGCTTTGGTATCGAGACGATCGCCACGACCGAGGGCGCGCTCGACCCGCTGGTGCATCACCAGAAGATGGCGGAAGACGGCTGGATCGGCCGCGTCCGCACCACCTACCGGCCGGACAGCGTCACCGACCCGGATGCCGTCGGCTTCCGCGAAAACCTGGTTCGGCTTGGCGAACTGACCGATTGCGACGTGACAAAGTGGGATGGGCTGATCGATGCCCACCGCAAGCGCCGCGCCTATTTCCGCCAGTACGGCGCGACTGCCACCGACCATGGCGTGCCGACGGCCTTCACGGCGGACCTGCCGCTGGCTGACAAGCAGCGCTTGCTCGACAAGGCGCACAAGGGGACGCTGAGCGCCGAGGAAACGGAGCTTTACCGCGGCCAGATGCTGACCGAAATGGCCGGGCTTTCAGCCGAAGACGGCATGACGATGCAGATCCATGCCGGCTCGCGCCGCAACACCGATCGCGAACTGTTCCAGACCCGCGGCCCGAACATGGGCGCGGATATCCCGACGCCGACCGATTGGGTCGGCGGGCTTTCGGCGATGCTCGCAAAGTACGGCCATGCGCCGGGCCTGCGCGTCCTCCTCTTCACCCTCGACGAGACGACCTATGCCCGTGAGCTGGCGCCGATGGCCGGCCACTGGTCCTGCCTGATGATCGGCCCGCCCTGGTGGTTCCATGACAGCCCGAACGGCATTCGCCGCTATCTCGACCAGATGGTGGAGACGGCCGGTTTCGCCAACCTGGCGGGCTTCAACGACGATACGCGCGCGCTTCTGTCGATCCCGGCGCGCCACGATGTCTGGCGCCGCGAGGTCTGCCGCTTCCTGGCGCAGTTCGTGACCGAACACCGCATGTCCCGCAAGGAAGCCGAGATCGTCGCCGGCGAGCTCTCCTACGGAAATGCGAAGAAGGCATACAAGCTGTGACCGAACGTCTGACGAGCCTTTCCGACCTCGCGCCGACTGCCAAGCTTCCCGGCTATAATCGCAACGGGTTGAAGCCGGGTATCCTGCATCTCGGTCCCGGCGCATTCTTTCGCGCCCATTTCGCGCCGTTCACGGATGCCGCGATTGCGGCCGCCGGTGGCGATTGGGGCATCGAGGTCGCGAGCCTGCGGACAGCCGACGTCGCCGATCACCTGAATGAGCAGAACGGCCTCTATACGATGCTCGTGCGCGATACATCGGGTACGACGGCGAATGTCATCGGTCCGATCCTGCGCGCGCATGTGGCGACCCGCAATCCCGGCGATCTCCTTGCCCGGCTTGAGGACCCCGCGATCAAGATCGTCAGTCTGACGGTCACGGAGAAGGCTTATGGCTTCGATTCCGCGACCGGCGGCTTGGACTTGAAGCATCCCGACATTGCCGCCGACCTTGCCAACCGCCATGCGCCCCGTGGCGTCATCGGCTACATCGTCGAGGGGCTTGCACGCCGCCGCGCCAAGGGTATCGCGCCGTTCACGCCGCTCAGCTGCGATAACCTGCCGAGCAACGGCGCCGTCCTGAAGCAGCTCGTGCTCGAGTTCGCCGCTTGCATCGATCCGGAGCTTCGCGAGTGGATCGAAAAGAACGTGCCCTTCCCATCGACCATGGTCGATCGCATCACGCCGGCAAGCACGGATGCCACCTATCGCGATGCCGAAAGACTCACCGGCAGGCAGGATCTCGTGGCGATCGAGACCGAACCCTTCACGCAATGGGTGATCGAGGATCACTTCGCCAACGGCCGCCCGGAATGGGAAAAGGCCGGCGCGCTGATGGTCGAGGAAGTCTCCGCTTACGAAAAGATGAAGCTGCGGATGCTGAACGGCGCGCACTCGCTGCTCGCCTATCTCGGTTACATAGGCGGCTATGAATTTATCCGCGACGTCATGGATGACGTCGGCCTTGCGGCGCTTGCGCGCCGCCACATGAACGCGGCCGCCGCCACGCTCGATCCCGTGCCCGGTATCGATCTTGAAGTCTATGCTGACGAGTTGATAGCGCGCTTTGCGAACAAGGCGATTGCCCACCGCACCTATCAGATCGCCATGGACGGCACGCAGAAGCTGCCGCAGCGCCTCCTCGAGCCGGCCGGCGAAGCCTTGGCGAACGGCAGCAAGGCGGAAACCTATGCGATCGCAGTGGCTGCCTGGATGCGCTATGCCCTTGGCGTTAACCGGGATGGCGAACGCTACGAATTGCGCGATCCCCGCGCGGGGGAAATTGCTGCGCTCCTGGCCGACGTGCCGCGCAATGGCGGCGCGGTGTCGAAAGCCCTGTTCGGGCTGGCGGGCCTTTTCCCGGCGGCGCTGACTGGCAATGTCGGCTGGACCGAGGATGTGGCGAACAAGCTTGAGATCCTGATCCAGGACAACAAGCTGCCGCTGTTCTAAGGAAGGGTGCTGCGACGGTGCGGGCCGTCGCAGTATGGATTTTCGAGGCCCTTCCATCTGTGGCTAGGGCTGGGTTTTGGCGCGTTGCCCTCCCATAACCCGTCATCCCTGTGCTTGTCACAGGGATCCAGCGCCGAAGTCCTTGGGCGCAGGAGATTCTTTTCCACGAGTTATGGTCGTTCACCGCGCCGGCCGGTGGCTGGATTCCTGTGACAAGCACAGGAATGACGGTCTATTAGGCTCAGTGCCTACGCCTATGCCTATGCCTTCACGCGCGCCATAAAAGGATCGTAGAGCGGCTGCAGCGAGACGCTGCATGGCACGCGCTCGCGTGCCACGTCGAGTTCGTAGCTGCCGGACAGCACGAAGTCTTCGCTCACACCGTCCGGGTTGCGCACATAGCCGTAGCCGATCGGCTTCCCGATCGTGTAGCCGAAGCCGCCGCTGGAAAGCCAACCTACACGCTTGCCGTCGCGATAGATGGTCTCGCGGCCAAGCAGCACGATATCGGGATCCTCGGGCACGAAGCAGGCGAGCATCTTCTTGACGCCCGACGCGAGCTGCCGTTCGATCGCCTCGCGGCCGCGAAACGGCGTGTCCTTCCTCGCCTTCACGGCCCAGCCAAGCCCCGCTTCAACAGGTGTATGATCGGGACCGATGTCCGAGCCCCAGGCGCGATAGCCCTTCTCAAGGCGGCAGCTTTCGATGGCGCGGTAACCGGCATTGGTAAGCTGCAGCGGAGCGCCCGCTGCCATCAGCGCATCATAAACGGTCGTCGCATATTCAACCGGCACATGCAGTTCGTAGCCGAGCTCGCCGACATAGGTGATGCGCAGCGCCCGCACCGGGCAGCCGGCAATGCCGATCGTCTTGACGCGACCGAATGGGAACGCCGCATTGGAAACATCGCTGCTCGTCACCTTCTCCAGCACGGCGCGCGCATTCGGCCCCATCAGAGACAGCACGGAGTAGGCTGAGGTGACATCGACAAGTTCCGCATGCATTCCCCTCGGAATACTGCGCGCTATCCAATCGAAATCGTGGGTCGCAAAGCCAGTGCCGGTGACGATGTAGTATTCGTCGTTGGCGATGCGCGCACAGGTCAGGTCGCATTCGATCCCGCCCTTGTCGTTCAGCATCTGCGTGTAAATCAGCGATCCGATCGGTTTGGCAACATCGTTGGAGGCGATCCACGACAGCGCCGCCTCGGCATCGCGCCCCTTCAGCACGAACTTGGCGAAGGAGGTCTGGTCGAAGATGACGGCGGCCTCGCGCACAGCCTTGTGCTCGCGGCCGACGGCATCGAACCAGTTCTGGCGGCCATAGGTGTAGATGTCCTTCGGCTCCTCGTTGGCGAAGAGATCGGCAAACCAGTTCGGCCTTTCCCAGCCGAGCTTTTCGCCGAAGCAGGCGCCCTGTGCCTTGAGCCGGTCGTAGAGCGGCGATTTGCGGCACGGCCGGCCGCTCGAATATTCCTCGAAGGGGAAGGCCAGCGTGTAATGCTTGCCATAGGCCTCGAGCGTGCGGGTTCGCACCCAGTCGGTATCGAAATGCGGCCTGCCGAAGCGGCGGAGATCGACCGGCCAGAGATCGTAGGGCGGCTCGCCCCTGGCGACCCATTCGGCCAGCGCCATGCCGGCACCACCGCCGGATGCGATGCCAAAGGCATTGAAGCCGGCACCGACGAAGAAATTCTTCAGCTCCGGGGCCTCGCCGAGAATGAAGTTGCCATCAGGCGTAAAGCTCTCCGGTCCGTTCAGCAGCTGCTTGACACCGACAGCCTCGAGCGCCGGAACGCGGCCAAGCGCCTGCTCCATGATCTGCTCGAAATGGTCGAAATTGCTGTCGAGCAGGGTGTAGTGGAAACCCTCGGGAATGCCCTTCACCGCCCAGGGGATAGGGTTCGGCTCATATCCGCCCATGACGATGCCGCCGACTTCTTCCTTGTAATAGGTCAGCCGGTCCGGATCGCGCAGCGTCGGCAGGTTCGACGGAACGCCGAAGGATTCGGTGATGATGTATTGGTGCTCGACGGAGACGAGCGGCACGTTGACGCCGAAGCGCGCAGCAAAGGATCGCGTCCACTGGCCAGCGCATACAACGACGCGCTCGCACTCGATCCGCCCGTGCTCGGTGATCACGGCGCGGATCCGGCCGTTGTCTATCTCGAGATCGAGAACCTCGGTATCCTCGAATGTCGAGACGCCCGACATGCGTGCGCCCTTGGCAAGCGCCTGCGTGATATCGGACGGATTGGCCTGGCCATCGGTCGGCAGGTAGGCGGCGCCGACGAGGTCGTCTATCGTCATCAGCGGCCAGAGGTCGAAAGCCTCTTGCGGTGTCAGCAGCTGCATATCGAGCCCAAAGGATTGCGCCGTTGTCGCCTGCCGTTTGACTTCGGTCCAGCGTTCCTCGTTGCAGGCAAGCCTGAGACCGCCATTCATTTTCCAGCCGGTGCCCAACCCCGTCTCGGCTTCCAGTTTCTTGTAGAGATCGACGGAATAGCCGAGCAGCTGGGTGATGTTGGCGCTGGTGCGCAGCTGGCCGACGAGGCCGGCGGCATGAAAGGTCGTACCCGAGGTCAGCTTCTTGCGCTCGAGGAGAACCGTGTCCGTCCAACCGAGCTTGCCGAGATGGTAGGCCGTCGAGCAGCCGATGATGCCGCCGCCGATGACGACCGCCTTGGCGGTCTTTGGCAATTCCTTCGTCATATTATCGATCCTGTTCAAAAAGGTCGTAGACGCGCTCGAAGCGCGCAAGATTCTCGGCCGTATAGCCGGCATAGTCGAAATCGATGGTGGAATGGATCTCGGAGACCATGCTCCACAGCGTCTCACGCAGCAGCGAAGCGCATTTCATCGCCGTGTAGCGGTACCAGAGATCGCTCGTCACTGCCTGACCGAAGTAGATCTCCAGCATTTGGTGTTCGTCCTCCTCGCCAAGCTGGTTGTTGGAGGCGAGCCCCCCGAGATCGAAGAGCGGTGTATTGAAGCCGGCATAGTCCCAATCGATCAGCCAGAGGCGCTTGCCGTCATCGAGGAAGTTTGCCGCAAGTAGATCGTTGTGGCCGAAGGCTATGTCAAAGGGACCGGCCGCCTTCTCGAGCCGCTCCGCTTTTTCAAGCACGGCTGGCAGGCGCGCAACATAGGTGCTGCCGGTGGCAGCGAGATGCGCCGCATAGTCTCGAATGACGTGAAACACCCAGAAGATTGCGGCGGGGCCGCGGAAGTGTCGGGCGATCTCCCGATGACAAGCGTGCACGAGCGGCACCACGCGCTTGAGCATTGCGGGATTCTTTATGTCGTCGGGTGTCAGCGCCCTGGCTTCGATGAAATCAAGGACCAGTACGCCGGGCTGATGATGGATTACGGCCGGCGAAAGCCCGGCTGCGTGTGCGGCGTGGCTGGCGGCAAGCTCGTTCTGCCGGCTGATGTGATGAACGGGAATGTCTTCTCCGAGCCGAACGACACGGCGAACCGCGCGATCCCGCACCAGATAATTCCGGTTGGTGATGCCGCCGGTGATAGGCTCAATCTCGATCGGACCCTGCCAGATGCCGAGTGCATGAATCCGATCTTCAGGCGTCACGCTAGTCTCCCCTCGCGGCCTATCCTATTGAAATCATGGCCAGAGCGGGATCGGCTGTCAAGCGTGCTAGATGGTAGCACCCGAGGCGTCGAAGACGTGACACCGCGCCGGGTCGAACGAGGCCTTCACGTTCGTCCCCCGTTCGACCTTCTGCTGCCCGTCGAGCGCGATCGTCAGTTGCTGCCCATCCGGCGTCGTTGCATAGAGCATCGTCGCGCCGCCGAGGTTCTCGACAAGATCCACGTTGACGGTCGCGAGCGTGATACCGCTGTTTTCAAGCACGGAGAGATGCTCCGGGCGGATGCCGAAAGTGACGGTTTGTCCGGCGTCGGCCTTCAGCCTGCGCGGCAGGCGAACGGAATTGCCGCAGACGTTGATGGTCGTCTCGGCTTCGCCGACCTGCTCGACGCGCGCCTGCAGGAAGTTCATCTTCGGGCTGCCGATAAAGCCTGCCACGAAACGGTTGGCCGGATTGTTGTAGAGATCGAGCGGTGCACCGACCTGCTCGATGCGGCCAGCGTTCAGCACGACGATCTTGTCGGCCATGGTCATGGCTTCCACCTGATCGTGGGTGACGTAGATCATCGTGTTGCCGAGGCTGCGGTGCAGCCGGGAAATCTCCACACGCATCTGCACGCGCAGTTCCGCGTCGAGGTTGGAGAGCGGTTCGTCGAATAGGAAGATGCGCGGCTCGCGTACGATCGCGCGGCCGATCGCCACGCGCTGGCGTTGGCCGCCGGAGAGTGCCTTCGGCTTGCGCTCCAACAGCTTTTCGATCTGCAGGATTTCGGCGGCGCGCTTCACCTTCGGCTGGATTTCGGCTTTCTTGTAGCCAGCAGTCTCCAATCCAAAGGCAAGGTTCTTGTAAACCGACATATGGGGATAGAGGGCATAGGACTGGAAGACCATCGCGATGCCGCGCTTGGCCGGCGCCACTTCATTCATCCGCTCGTTGTCGAGTAGAAGTGCGCCGCCGCTAATCGCCTCGAGCCCCGCGATCATGCGCAGCAGGGTGGACTTGCCACAGCCTGACGGGCCGACAAAGACCGCGAACTCGCCGGGATCGATCTTCAGGTCGATACCGTGAATGACGTCCAGGGAGCCGTACCGCTTCTCGACCTTCTGGAGAACGACGCTTGTTGCCATGATCTCAGGATCCTCCCTGGTCCATTATTTCGTGCGAGCACGCCAGTCGGCGTACTTCGGGCTGTCCGATCCGATTGGCAGGATGACTTCGCTGCCGGTATCGGACGATTGGTAGATGGCGGTCACGAGTTCCAGCGCGCGGCGCGCGTCCCCTGTTGTCACCGGCAGCGGTCCATTGCCGCTGAGAAAGGCGTGGAAATGCTCCATCTGCGTGGTAAAGCGCGGCGCGACCGGTCGCCAATGACCGATGATGGCATTGATGCGCGCCTGCACATCGTCATTCGCGGCGATGATCTTCCATGGATCTTTGCCTGGCGAGTAAGGTTCATGATTGCTTTCGAAGGTGACGTTTTCAAAGTGCAGCCGCAAACGGCTGATCTCCTCCTGGGAGCCCAGCGTGCAGGAGAGAGACACGAAGGCGCCGCTCTGCATCAATAGGCTCGCCGACGCACAGTCCTCGACCTCGATGTCGTTGACGCGAGTTGCAACGCGACCGAACACCTTCGACACCGGCCCCATCAGATGCAACAGCATATCGTGCAGGTGCAGCGCATGGGTTACCAACACGCCCCCAAGCTCTGTTGCCCATTTGCCGCGCCAGGGCACGGAGTAATATTCGGGCATTCGGCGCCAGAAAGTCTCCACCGAGCCCAGATAAGGCCTGCCCGCGATACCCGCCTCGATGATCCGCTTCGCCTTCTCGATGCCGTCGCCGTAGCGATACTGGAAGATCGGCATCAGCGTGCCCTTGGCCGTCTTCTCCGCCTCCATGATCGTGTCGACGCCGGAAAGCGATCCGGTTAGCGGCTTCTCGCAGATGACGTGCTTGCCGGCGGCGAGAGCTGCCACCACCTGCTCAAGGTGAATGCCGGGCGGAGTGCAGATATCGACGATGTCGACACTCGCGTCATCAAGCACATCGGCAAACGAGGTCGTGCGCTTGGCGATGTCGAATTCGTCGCCGATTTCCCGCAGGCGTTCCTCGTTCAGGTCGCAGATCGCCACGACCTTGAACTTGTCGGGATGCGGCAGGTAGCCTTCGACGATGTGTGAACGGCCGATACCGCAGCCGACGATGGCAACTCTCTTGATACTCATTGACCTATGTCCGTAATTGCATCAGCGCTTCATGCCGGTCGTGGCGATGCCCTCGATCAGCAGGCGCTGGAAGAACAGGAAGAAGAAGAACACCGGCACCAGCGTCAGCGTGGACATGGCGAACAGGCCGCCCCAATCCGATGCGCTGGTCGAGTCGACGAATGTGCGCAGACCGAGCTGGATCGTGTAGGTGTTCATATCGTTGAGGTAGATCAATGGCCCGAAGAAGTCGTCCCAGGTCCAGATGAAGGAGAAGATCGCGGCGGTCGCAAGCACCGGCAGCGACAGCGGCAGCATGATCTTCCAATAGATGCGCCAGGCGCTGCAGCCGTCCATCATGGCGGCCTCATCGAGCTCGCGCGGGATACCGCGGAAGAACTGTACCATCAGGAAGATGAAGAAGGCATCGCTTGCCAGGAACTTCGGCACGACAAGCGGCAGGATGGTGTTCACCCACCCGAGGTTGAGGAACAGCACATACTGCGGAATGAGCGTCACGTGATACGGGATCATCAGCGTGCCGAGCATGATCGCAAACCAGAAGTTCCGGCCGGCAAAGCGCAGGCGTGCAAAAGCATAGGCTGCCAGCGAGCAGGCAACGACATTGCCGATGACTGTCAAAATCGAGATGACGAGCGAGTTCCAGAAGAAGCGACCGAAAGTGATGTCGAGCCCGATCCAGCCGCGCAGGTAGGACGAGAAGTCGATAGACGACGGAATAAGCGACGTAGACGAGAAGATCTCGTTTTCTGGGCGGACTGAAGCGGACACCATCCACAGCAGCGGATAGAGCATCAGCAGCGAGCCAAGGATCAGCAGCGTGTGGATCGCGATTGACGTCGGAAAGCTGCGCTTGGTGATATCAGACGGCGGCGCCGTGACAGCAGTGGTGATCCCGTTAGTCATCGTAGTGCACCCAATAACGCGAGGTCAGGAAGGAGAAGGCAGTGAAGATCGCGATGATCAGCACGAGGATCCAGGCAAGCGCCGAGGCGTAGCCCATGCGGAAGTTTCCGAAAGCCTCCTGATAGAGATAAAGCGTGTAGAACAGCGTCGAATTGATCGGTCCGCCCGTCCCACCCGAGATGATGAAGGCCGGCGTGAAGGCCTTGAAGGCGTCGATCGTCTGGACGACGGCATTGAAGAAGATGACAGGCGTCAGGAGCGGCAGGGTGATCTTGTAGAACTGCCGGAACTTGGATGCTCCGTCGAGGCTGGCCGCCTCATACATGTCGGTCGGAATCTGCCGCAGACCAGCCAGGAAGATGATCATCGGAGAGCCGAACTGCCAGACGCTGAGTGCCACGAGCGTGTAGAGCGAGTAGCTCGGATGCGAGATCCAGCTCGGTCCCTGGATGCCCAAGTGGGCAAGTGCGGCATTGACCAGTCCGTCGCCGGCAAACAGCTGCCGCCAGAGGACGGCGATCGCCACGCTGCCGCCCAACAACGACGGCAGATAGAAGATCGCGCGGTAGAGCGGCAGGCCGCGAACGCCCTTGTTAAGGGCCATTGCGACCAATAGCGCGAAGGTCAGCTTGAAGGGCACCGACAGCACCACATAAGTCAGCGTGACCCGCATCGCTGCGGCAAATTTCGGGTCGGCGGTTGCGATGCGCACGTAGTTTGCCGCGCCCACCCACTCGGCCGACCGGATCATGTCGAAATCCGTGAACGAGAGGTAGAGCGAGATGACGGCCGGTCCGAGCGTCAGCCCGAAGAAGCCGATCAGCCACGGCAAAAGGAAGAGATAGCCTGGGGCATTGGCGGTCCAGAGGCGTTTGAAACGCCCCTGGGCTGCCGCCCCATATTCACTCTTGATACCCTCCGGGGCGGTCGTGCGCATCACATCACTCATCCGCGTCAGCCTTTGGCGAGAATGCGGCTGAGTTCGTCGACCAACTGCTTGCCACCGTCGCTCGGCGAAAGCTGGCCGAAGGCAATCTGCTCGGCGATCGTGCGAAGCACGACCTGGCCTTCACCGGCACCGGAGGGCGGCGGCGGCGGCAACTTGCCGGCAAGGTCACCAAGGCCGCTGACATAGTCGAGCGCGATCTTGCCTGTTGCATCAAGCTTGGCAGCCACGACGTCGCGCATCGCCTTCGATTCCGGAATACCGCGTTCGACGTCGAGCGCGAGAGCGGCATCGGGGTTGGTGACGAAGAAGTTGACGTAGTCGACAGCTTGGTCGATCACCTTCGACTGCGAGGATACGGAGAAGAACATCGACGGCTTGCGGTAGTGGCCGCCCTTCGAATCCGACTTGATGCGCGGATAGTTGTTCAGCGCCAGCTTGTCCTTGCTGACGGCCTGGAACCCGACGAACTGGTTACTGTGCGCGTAGTCGGCAGCAGCCTTGCCGAGCGTGACCGGGCTAGTGTCGATCGTATCCTTGTAGAGCGCCTGGACATCAGGTGGCACGCAGGCGTTCGCTTCGCGGAACTTGCTCCACATGTCGAACCATTCAGAAACGTCCTCTGCGCCGAAGGCGACCTTGGAATCGGCCGTGTAGAGTGCCTTGCCGCGCTGTCTGAGATAGTTTTCCAGGAGCGGTTCGTTGCCACTGCCGTCGGCAAAGCCGAAGAAGCCCTTGCGCTTGCCGGCCTTGGTAATCTCGGCACCGATCTTGCCAAACTCTTCCCAGGTGGTTGCCTGCGTCGGCAGTTCGACGCCAGCTTCCTGGAACGCGGTGGTGTTCAGAACGGTCGCTGCGGCGTTGGCGCCGAGGCTGACGCCGTAGAAGTGCCCGTCAACGCTGCCCCCCTCGATCTGCGCCGGGTCGAAATCGCCAAGATTGAGCTTCGACGGCATGTAGGACTCGAGCGGGGCGAGCGCGCCGCGCCGTGCATATTCAACGATATAGCGGTAGTCCATCTGGATGACGTCGGGCGCATTGCGGCCGGCGACCTGCGTCGCCAGGCGTGGCCAATAGTCGCCCCACCCGAGGAATTCACCGGTGATCGACGTTCCCGCATTCTTTGTCTGATAGAGTTGCGAGACCTTGTTGGTGCGGTCGGCGCGGGGCTGCGAACCCCACCATAGAAGCCGCAAGCGGGTGTCGGCGGCAAAAGCCTTGGATCCCAGTGCGGACAGTGAAAGAAGCGTTGCTCCCCCCGCCATGAAGTTACGTCTGCTTACGCGTAGTGTCATCTGTTCTCCTCCTCCCTTGGGGAGCGCCTCCACACGCTCCTTGCTGGTTTCTCTTGCAACAAATAACTAATTGGTTACAAGCTATGGAGAAGCGTTGAGGCTGTCAAGCGCTGATGTGATAGCCCTCCTCTCGCTTCTCGTTTTTACAATCTGTTCTCAACGTATTATGAGCGCAATGGGGAAATTAGAAAGGTGAGCCGATGGAAGGCGCCGGCGGAAATGGGGAAAAGAAGAGAGTAAGGCGGCAATCGCCCGAGCGTGTACTGCAACGCGATCCGGAACGGACTCGTGCAGCAATCCTCGAGGCCGCGACCAAGGAATTCGCCGAGAACGGCATGGGCGGGGCTCGTGTCGATGCCATCGCCGAGCGTGCCGGGACAAACAAGCGGATGCTCTACCATTACTTCGGCGACAAGGAGCAGCTGTATCTCAGGGTGCTCGAGGAGGCCTATGTTGGTATCCGCACCGCCGAGCGCGAGCTGCATATCGGCGACCGGACGCCGCAGGAAGGCATTGGCGAACTGGCGCTGTTTACCTGGCGGTATTTTCTGAAGCATCCCGAATTCCTCAGCCTGCTCGGGACCGAGAACCTTCACCGCGCGCGCTGGCTGCGCCAATCCGTCCGGCTCAAGGAGCTGCATTCGCATCTGATTGGAGAACTCTCCGACGTGCTGGAGCGCGGCAAGAAGGCCGGTGTCTTCATCGCAAACGCCGATCCGCTCAATGTCTATCTGACGATTGCCTCGCTCGGATATTTCTACCTGTCCAATCAGTACACGCTTTCGACGATTTTCGGCCGCGACCTGGTCGAGCCCGGCAATCTCGATGCCTGGGAACGCCACATCGTCCACGTGACCCTCGCATCGATTTCTGCCTGACCCGCGAAATTCGAGATCGGCTATTGACAGGAAACCATCTCTGCCGTCAGGTAACCGTTTAGTTACAGCCTTGCCATGAGCCGCGAGTAGGGGGCGCGGTTTTTGTCGGCCAGGCGTCAGGACGCTGTTCGTTTCATACGCATGAGGAGGATCATTCGATGGAGAAACGTCGCTTTGCCTTGATTGGAACGGGAAACCGCGGCACGACCATGTGGGGCAAGGAACTGCTTGCCGGCTGGCGCGAGCATGTGGATCTCGTCGCGATCGTGGATACCAACTCGCTGCGGGCCGAGCGAGCCCGCACGATGATCGGCAGCAATGCGCCGATCTACGAAAACATCGATGCCATGCTCGCCGAGCAGCAGGTCGATCTCGTCATCGTCTGCACGCCCGACTATACGCATGACGATATCGTCGTGCGCGCGCTGGAAGCGGGCATCGACGTCATCACCGAAAAGCCGATGACCACAGCGGTCGACAAAATCCGCCGTATCCTCGATGCGGAGAAGCGCAGCGGCAAGCGGGTGGATGTCTCGTTCAATTATCGCTATTCGCCGACGGCCGCCAGGATCAAGGAACTGCTGAACGCCGGCGAGATCGGCCGCGTCACTTCGGTCGACTTCCACTGGTACCTCGACACCAAGCACGGTGCGGACTACTTCCGCCGCTGGCACGCCTACACGGAAAATTCCGGCAGCCTCTTCGTGCACAAGGCGACCCACCACTTCGACCTTTTGAACTGGTATCTGGATAGCGATCCGGATGCCGTCACCTCCTTTGCCGACCTGCAGAACTACGGGCGCAAGGGCCCCTTCCGTGGTCCACGCTGCAAGCTCTGTCCGCATTCGGGTGAGTGCGACTACTTCCTCGACCTCGAGGCCGATCCCTTCCTCGACACGCTCTACGAGGATCCGTCGAAGATTGACGGCTACTTCCGAGACGGCTGCGTCTATCGCGAGGATATCGACATCCCCGACACCATGGTCGTCAGCATCCGCTACAAGAACGACGTCCACGTTTCCTATTCGCTGAACACCTTCCAGCCGATCGAAGGCCACCACATCGCCTTCAACGGCACGCATGGGCGTATCGAACTCAGGCAATACGAGAAACAGCCATGGGAGACGCCTGACGAGGACACGATCCTGCTCGTCCGCAATTTCCCGAAGGACAAGCCGGCCGTCGAACGCATCGTCGTGCCGCATTCTTCGGGCGGCCACTACGGCGGCGACGACCGGATGCGCAACATGATCTTCAAGCAGGGCATGGAAGACAAGCTTGGTCAGCGTGCCGGGACGCGGGCCGGCGCAATGTCCGTGCTGTGCGGCATTGCTGCTCTGACGAGCTCGCGCAGCGGCAAGGTTGTCAAGATCGCAGACCTGATGCCTGAGATCGTCGCGGGCGGCGCTTCGACGAATCTGAAAGCCGGCTAAGCAATTAGGGCGAGGTCGCGACGCAGGATCTGATAGAGGAGCGGTTCGCCTTTGGTGAACCGCTCTATTTCATCGACTGCCATATCCCCGAGCCGCCCGCGCTCCAGCCCTACCGCGCCGGCGATATGCGGCGTCAGGAACACATTCGGCAGGTCATAGAGGGCCGATGCCGTCTCCGGGACTTCAGGATCCGTTACGTCGATGATCGCGTCGATCCGCCCGGTGCTGAGCGTCTCCAGCAGCGCGGCTTCGTCGATCAAGGCGCCACGCGCCGTATTGATCAGCGTCGCTCCTTCTTTCATCAGCGACAGCTCCCGGGCTCCGATCATATGGCGCGTCGATGGCAGCGACGGTGCGTGCACGGAGACGATGTCGGACTGCGTCATCAGTGTCGGCAGATCTGCCTTCTCGGTTCCGAGGCTGATTGCCTCGATCGCATCGACGGTGGGGTCGAAAAGAAGGACGCGATATTCGAACGGTCGCAAGAGCTCGATCACTCGTCGGCCGATGCGTGAGGCGCCGATGATGCCGACCGTGCGATGATAGTTGCCGATCGCCAACCGTTGCATCGGGTGCGTCCGGTCGCGATTGCGATCCGCCAGATAGAGGTCGCGGAAGCGAAATACCTGCTTGCCGGCGAAGATGATTGCCGCAAGCGTGAACTCCGCAA
The DNA here is from genome assembly GCF_056398905.1 of Rhizobium sp. 01T417. NCBI lineage: Bacteria > Pseudomonadati > Pseudomonadota > Alphaproteobacteria > Hyphomicrobiales > Rhizobiaceae > Rhizobium > Rhizobium sp. 01T417. The sequence continues at coordinate 92,227 of NZ_JBFTQH010000012.1, forward strand.
CGGGAATCGAATTTGCCTCGGCGGCGTGCGTCACGGCTATGCCGGCATCGAAGATCTGCTCGTCGACAATTCCCTTAACTGTTCCGGCCGCATGGGCGATCAGCCGCAGCCGTGGGGCCGCCGCAACTACCTCGCGCCCGACATAGGGCGATCCCCAGCCCGTGATGAGAATGTCAGTCTCGGCGAGAATGCGCCGGGCGCGATCGTCGCTAAAACTCCGGAGCGGTAGAGGATCGAGAAGTTGGCCGATCTCGGCAAGCCGGTGCAGGGCCTCCGCGGTGAGGACATGCTCCGTTCGCGAAGGCTGCATCGCAAGTGCGATGGAGGGGCGCTTCATGGCATCTGCCCCGGCGCCTCGATGGCGCTGACCCTTATGCCCGCGCTCGCAACAAGCGCTTCAAGCTCCGCAACGTCAGGAGCCTTTGGGGGAGTGGTCCAAGCGCCGGTTACAGTGCCCGCGTCGTTGGCGGCAAGGACGGCGGTCATCAGGATCGTTTGGCCTGCCGGAATTTCACCACGCAGTTGCGGCACCAGCGTTTTCGCAACGATCATGTTGGTATTCGGCGGAGCCTTCTGCGTGAGACCGGCGCGCGGCGTCAGGGAGCCGATATCGGTGATCCCGCTGAAATCGGCTTCGCCGATCGCATAGGCGCTTGAGCCATTCGCGAAAAGCGTATCGAGCTCGAAATCCCGGCGTGCGATCGCAAAGCCACCCTCCGCCGTCTGCAGCGGCCGGGGCGTGTTGATGCGGTGGACGCGGATGTGCCATGGCGCCGCCGGCACCAGCCAGGTTTCGACATCCACATCCCGGAATGGCGACCACTTGGAATAAAGAACATCACCCGCAAGCTTGGCTTCGCGGTTGGTCTCGCGAACGCGGCAGTGCAGGCCATCATCACTGAAGGCGAGGGCGGAATCGAAGGCCGCGCCGGCGAAGTTGCGCTCGTCGGATTCGACGCTGAAACCGTAGCGGCTGGAATAGGCGAACTTCGCGTATTTCTCCGTGCCGAACCGCATCTGCAGGTTCTCCTGGCCAGAGGACAGCGCGACGACGTCGCCGCCATTGCGCATGAGCACCATACCGGGATGGCGTTGCGGCAGGACGCTTACAGTTTCCAAAGGCGGCGTTTCCTCAGCCGTCCAGAAAGGGTGATCTTCGGCCAGGGCCAGCGGCAGGAACGCCTTGAACGCCCAGTAGGGCGAACCAGCCGAATTGTAATTTTCCGACATCAGCAGGTTGGGATAGCCGAAGCCGATCGACAGAATGCCGTCGCGGTTGGTCATCGGCTTGTCCTTCCACCAGCGCAGGTGCTGCAGGCAAAGGCTCTTGATTTCGCCCCAGGGCAGCGCTTCAAGATTGGCGAAGGCGAGGGCCGACCAGAAGCCGGCGCAGGCGAAACGGTAAGTCAGGCTGCGGCCGAAGGGAATCGTCGCGCCATCCGAGCCGAACCAATGCTTGAAGTCGTTTGCAAAGAGGAGGGCGCGTTCGCGGTAACGCTGTGCGTAGTCGTCATCGACGAGCTTGGAATAGATCAGCCCATAGAAGTGCATGGCGAACGGAATGTAATGGTCGATCCGGCGAACATTGCCGTCGCGGTACCAGCCGTCGCCGAGATAGAAGCCCTCAAGCTCCTCGAGATACTGCTTGGTCAGGCTCCGGTCGAAATTGGCGCCGACGCAGTCGAGCGCGATGTCGACGAAGATGCGGAAGAATTTCCAGTTGTTATCGGCGTAGTCGAATTGCCGGGCATGCTTGAGATAGGCGACCACGTTGTCGCGCGCCCGGCCGCCAAGCGGCTCCCAGACCTTCTCCGGCACAAGCGCCAAGGCAAATCCGAGCGCCGCAAGCTCGACCATGCGCTGGTCTCGGCCGTTGACCGTGCCCCAATATTCCGGATGCTTTGGGTCCGTACCGTTGGCGATACCCTCGGCAATACGATGCCATTCGGCAAAGTCGCCGCCACCGGCGCCAAACGGCGCCAATCCCCAGAGCGGCCGCGCAAAGCCTTCGAGATCCGCTGCTGCGCGGTCGAAATGCGCAGCTGCGCCGTCAAGGCGGACGCGGGCATTGCCGGCCGAGAAATAGGGGAGCAGCGGATCGAAGAGGTCGCGAAGCGCGCGCGACATGTCCTCGCGCGTCTTCAGCGGATTGTTGGCAAGCGGATTTGAACTGGCGGGATCATAGGTCATCGGCATTGCTCATGTCAGGGGTTCGGAACGGTGCCGCCGGCAATCGGAACGACGGCATGGCAAATCTGGCGGGCGGGGGCGTTGCGGTCCCTGAATCGCGCCACGATGAGACTGACCGCCTCCCTGCCAAGCGCCACGCGATCGACACGCATGGTCGATAGCGGCGGGTTGGTCATCAGCGCGCAGGGAAGATCGTCGAAGCCGACGATGGCGAAATCCTCGGGCACCCGAAGCCCGGCTTCGGTGACGGCTTCGAGAACGCCGACGGCGATGAAGTCGTTCATGCAGAAGGCGGCGGTAAAGCCGGCCTTCTCCGCGAGTACTGCGGACGTCAGCTCGTGCGCCTCATGAATTGCGCTGCCCTGGAAGCTCATCGACACAAGGCGCCCTTCCGCACCGTCCGCGTCGGTGATCGCGGCCTTGAAGCCGCGCACACGCTCGCGGATGGTGTTTCGATGCGATCCCGTCAGATGCAGGATCTTGCGGTGGCCGGCATCCAGCAGTCGGGTCGTCGCTTCATATGCGCCGAAGAAGTTGGAGGGTGACGCGCCGTCGAGCCTGAGCTTCGGATCGGTGCCATTGACCAGCACCGTCGGGATTGCCGCGTCCTCTAACCAGGCGCGCAACTCGGCGCTTGAATCGATCCCGACCAGGAACAAGCCGCCGGCGCCGGCCGTCTGCATGTACTCGTGGACCACATCAGGCGTGGCCCTGTTCTCGCGGATCAGCCGCACCTCGAAGGGGACACCGGCATCGAGCGCCCCGGCGCGCAAGCCTTCGACGATCCCTTCGTAGAAGACGCTAAGCCCGCCCGTCACCCCGTCGCTCGCAATCAGGGCGAGGGTGCCACGAAGCGCGCCGGTTGCGGTGCGCGCCGAGTAGCCGTTTTCGGCCGCCACCTTGATAATGTGCTGGCGGACGCTTTCGCTGATGCCGGGCTCATTGGCGAGCACGCGGGAAACGGTGGATACGGAAACCCCCGCCATGGTGGCAATGTCGGCCTGTCGCAGTCTCTTGGTCTTGATCTCGTTCATACGGCGAAGATTATGCAAATAATGCAAATTTGCAAGCAAAAGATAATTTGTTGCATTGATGAATTTTTTGCGTAATCTACGCCGCATAAGCCCGTAGAGCTGTTGGAGGATGGCGGGGCAATGAAAGAGGAGGATGAAACATGCAGGTCAATCGCCGTTCATTTCTGATGGGTTCGGCAGGCGTCGCTGCCGGGCTGGCCTTTGGTGCCACAAGCTCAATTCCGGCCTTTGCGGAAGATGCCAAGCTGCGCGCCATGTGGTGGGGATCGAACGATCGCGCCAAACGCACGCTTGATGTCGCCAGGCTCTATGAAAGCGAGAACCCCGGCGTATCGATCGTCGGCGAATCGCTTGACGGCAACGGCTACTGGACAAAGCTCGCCACCCAAATGGCCGGCCGCGCCGTGCCCGACGTCTTCCAGCTCGAACCGAGCACGATCTCCGACTATTCGAAGCGCGGCGCATGCCTGCCGCTCGACGAATTCGTGCCTTCGACGCTGAAGGTCGACTCGTTCGGCAAGGATATGTTGAAGCTGACGACGGTCGACGGCAAGCTCTACGGCATCGGCCTCGGCCTCAACTCCTTCGCGCTGTTCTTCGACCAGACGGCCTTTGAAAAGGCAGGCATTCCGGTACCGACGGCGGATTTGACCTGGGACGAGTACGCCAAGATCGCAGTCGAGCTGACGAAGGCCGGCGGCAAGAACAATTACTGGGGCGGCCCTTATGGCGCGCGCTACACCTACGTCTTCGATGCCTGGCTGCGCCAGCGCGGCAAGAGCCTCTATGCCGACGGCAAGCTCGGCTTCAATGCCGACGATGCAACGGCGTGGTACACGTTCTGGGAAGATCTGCGCAAGAAGGGCGGTACGGTCGCTGCCGACGTTCAGACGCTCGACCAGAACACCATCGACACGAACGCACTCGCGCTCGGCAAGTCGGCGATGGGCATGGCCTATTCCAATCAGCTCGTCGGCTACCAGTTGATTTCCAAGAACAAGCTTGCGATCACGCTCCTGCCGCGCGAAAAGAAGGGTGGTCCTTCCGGCCACTACTATCGCCCGGCGTTGATCTGGAGCGTCGGCGGAGCCACGAAGAACGGTGAGGCTGCCGCCAAGTTCATCGATTTCTTCGTCAATAACGTCGAGGCCGGCAAGATCCTTGGCGTGGAGCGCGGCGTGCCTATGTCGCCTACCGTGCGCGAGGCGATTCTTCCGCAACTCAATCCAGCCGAACAGGCTACCGTGCAGTATGTAAACCTGCTGAAGGATCAGGTGGGCGAGTACCCTGCTCCTGCGCCGCTCGGTTCGACGCAATTCGACCAGCGCGTCTTCCGCCCGATTGCCGATGAGCTTGCATTCGAGCGGACGACGCCTGCCGAAGCGGCCGCCCGTCTGCTGGAAGAAGGCAAGGAGACGATCAAAGGCTGATCGAAGCTCACATCGCTCAAGCTTTGGATCGCGGCGGGCATTGGCCTGCCGCGATTTTCGTTACTCGCGGCCGCTCCTGAGGCGCTGATGGCAATTGTATGATTTTTGCTTGAGAAAACCTTTTCTCACTTGACGCTTCGGTTGGGAAAAGCTTTTCTCATCTGCAAATGGGGAGAAGCGCGGTGAACGTCGCGGGAGGAAAAAGAGGCCGGATTACCATCCACGACGTCGCGGCAGCGGCGGGGGTCAGTATTTCCACCGCCTCGAAGGCGCTGAACGAAACCGGTCGGATGAGCGTCGAAACCCGGGAGCGGGTAAAGCGCATTGCCGGCGAGGTCGGTTTCCGCCCGAATGCGCTCGCCCGGGGCCTCTTGAGCAAGCGCAGTTTCACTATCGGGCTGCTGACCAACGATACCTACGGGCGCTTCACGCTGCCGGTCATGGCCGGTATTTCCGAAGCGCTCGTCGATCACGGCGTGTCGGTTTTTCTCTGCGCCATCGAAGACGATCCGGCGCTCGGTCAGACCCATGTCGATGCCATGCTGGAAAAGCAGGTGGATGGCATTATCGCCACCGGCAAGCGATTGGACCGGCAGCTTCCGGTCGATCTGTCGAACCTGCATGTCCCCGTGGTCTACGCCTTCACCGAAGGGACGCCGACGAGCGTCACCTTCCGCTCCGACGACGCGCAGGGTGCGCGATTGGCGGTGGAGTGGCTGGTGAAGATGGGCCGTCGACGGATCGCGCATATCACGGGGCCGGAGGATTTCTTCTCGGTTCGCGAGCGCGCGGGTGCCTACCGCAATGTTATCGGCGGGGAGGGGATCGTCATGTTCGGCCGGTGGGCGGAGGCCTGGGGCCACGAGGCCGTCGCGCAGATATGGAGCCGTCAGGACGAAAAGCCGGACGCGATCTTCTGCGGAAACGATCAGATCGCGCGTGGTGCTGTCGATGCGCTGCGCGAGCGCGGTATTCGGGTGCCGGAAGATGTTTCCGTAGTCGGATTCGACAATTGGGAGATTGTCGCAGGCCAGACGCGGCCACCGCTCACTTCCGTCGACATGGAGTTGAAGGAGCTGGGGCGCCAGGCCGGATTGACGATTCTGGCGCTGGCCGAAGGACGCCCAGTGGAGCCGGGCGTCAGGAAATTGCCGTGCCGCCTCGTGGTGCGGCAGTCATGCGGGGCCCAAAGCCCCAGGAGATGAGGAACCGGCGCGGAGGAGTGCGCCAATTTGGGAGGAGTGCCATGATTAAGCGTCTGTTGGCTGCGACAAGCGTTGCCACCCTATGCCTGGTGTCCGGAGCATCGGCCGCCGAGAAAGTCGAAATGTGGGTTCGTTCCGGTATCGGCGAATCCTTCAAGAAGGTTGTCGAAGCCTACAACTCCAGCCACGAGAACCAGGTCGTCGCGACCGAGGTGCCGTTCTCGGAGCTTGTCCAGAAATACGCCACCGCCATCGCTGGCGGCCAGGCGCCGGATGCGTTGTCGATGGACCTCATCTATAACCCGGCCTTTGCTGCTGCGGGACAGCTGGAAGACCTGACAGACTGGGCAAAGAAGCTGCCTTATTTCAATTCGCTGTCGCCGTCGCACGTCCGCCTCGGCACCTATCAGGACCGCGTCTACGGCCTGCCGCTGTCGGTCGAAACCTCGGTCTTCGCCTGGAACAAGGACCTCTACAAGAAGGCGGGACTTGATCCTGAAAAGGCGCCCGCGACCTGGGAGGAAATCACCGCCAACGCCGAGAAGATCCGCAGGGTCGGTGACGATACCTACGGTTTCTATTTCTCCGGCGGCGGCTGCGGCGGCTGCATGATCTTCACGTTCACGCCGCTCACCTGGGGTGCAGGTGCCGATATCCTGTCGGCCGACGGCAAGACGGCGACGCTCGACACCCCGCAGATGCGCAAGGCGGTCGATTATTATCGCGACATGGTGAAGAAGGACCTCGTCCCGGCAAGTGCCGCCAGCGACAACGGTGCCAACTTCCTGAGCTTCACCAACGGCAAGATTGGGCAGCAGAGCCTTGGCGCCTTCGCGATCGGCACGCTGGTGACCGAGCATCCCGACATCAACTTCGGCGTGACGCTCATCCCGGGCGTTGACGGCAATCCGTCCTCCTTTGCCGGCGGTGACAACTTCGTCATCACCAAGGGCACCAAGAAGATCGACGCAGTGAAGGAATTCCTCGAATATATCTATTCGATGGACGGCCAGAAGATCATGGCGAAGTACGGTAGCCTGCCGACCCGTGGTGATATCGCCGACAAGGTGCTCGAGGGCCTCGATCCGAGGTTGCAGGTCGGCCTGAAGGCCATATCGGTCGCCAAGACACCTTACACGCTGCAGTTCAACGATCTGATCAACAGCGCCAACGGTCCGTGGGCGACCTTTACCAATGCGGCCATCTTCGGTGACGACGTCGACGGCGCCTTCAAGAATGCACAGTCGGAGATGCAGTCGATCATCGACAGCGGCCAATAATCTCCCAGAGGCCGTGGCCGGAGGGTGTGGCAGTCCTCCGGCCGATTTTACTAGGATGATGCGGAGTGTTTCGATGACCGTGACGGGTCGAAAGCAGACAGCATGCGTGCGCAGACGTGCCCCACGACCGGAATGGACGGGCCTCCTCTATATCGCTCCGGCGATGCTTCTGGTGATCATGTTCTTCGTGCTGCCGGTCGGATTTACCGCCTGGATGAGCCTTCACAACTGGCCGCTGATGGGCGCCCAGCGGTGGATCGGCTTCAACAACTACTTCCGCATGTTCAATGACGGCCGCTTCGTCGCGGCGCTGAACTTCACCGCCTACTATACGGTCATCGTGACGATCCTGATCTTCGCGGTCGCCTTTCCGCTTGCTCTTTTCGTCGAGCGGCAGCGGGCCTTCGTCAGCACCTATCGCACCGTCATCTTCCTGCCCGTCGTCGTCGGTCTGGCCTCTGCATCGCTGCTGTGGGTGTGGCTGGCCAATGTCGACAGCGGTTTCATCGGTCCTGCCTTGAAGGCGCTCGGACTTGTCGAAAAGAGCCCCAATCTGCTTGCCACCTTCGACAGCGCATTCCTGACGATCTGCGTCATGGTCGTGTGGAAGATAGCCGGCTTTACAATGATCATCCTGCTGACCGGGCTGCAGGCGATCCCGACCGATCTGACGGAGGCCGCCGTCGTCGATGGCGCCAATTGGTGGCAGCGCTTCCGCTTTCTGACGCTGCCGTTGATGCGCAGGACGATCGCGCTCGCGCTGATCATCTCCGTGACCGGCTCGATCCTCGCCTTCGATCAGTTCTACATCATGACCTCAGGCGGGCCGCAAAACCGAATGATCTCTGTCGTCTACTATATCTTCAACCAGTCCTTCGTGTCCTTCAATCTCGGGTACGGCGCGGCGCTGTCGATTGCGCTTCTGGCCATTCTCGTGGTCATCAGTGTCGTGCAGCTTTGGCTGCTGCGTGTCGGGGAGGAGCGCTGATGAGCCTCGTCACCGGTCGCAAGCGAAGCCGTGTAGTCCGTGGGCAGGCCGCCTATCACGGCACCGGTATAGCCATCGCCATCTTCTTTCTCGCTCCCTTTGTCATCACACTGCTGGCCTCACTCCGGCATGGCACGGAGGCGCGGCTGCCACCGCTGCCGCCATGGCCGACGAACGGTATCAGCTTCGATTCCTATCGCTCGCTCGACAGTTTCGGTGCCGGCATCTGGCAGCACACACTCAATTCGCTCATCGTGTCGGTTGCGACCGTGGTGCTGACCGTGGTCATCAGCCTGCTCGCCGGTTACGGTTTCTCGCGCTATCGCTTTCCGATGAAGAATGTCTTCTTCATCCTGATCATCGCGACGCTGATGATCCCCTTCCAGTCGATCCTCACGCCACTCTTCATCATCCTCGCCAGGCTCGGGCTCAACAACTCGCTCTTCGGCCTGACGCTGGTCTACGTGACGCTGCAGCTGCCGTTCTCGGTGTTCATGATGCGCAACGCCTTTGACGCGGTGCCGAAGGAGATCGAGGAGGCCGCGCGTATCGACGGCGCCCATGACCTGAAGATGCTCGTGCTGGTTCTGCTGCCGCTTGTGCTGCCGGGCGTCGCGACCGTGGCGATCTTTGCCTTCCTCAATGCCTGGAACGAATTTCTGGCCGCGCTCGTGCTGCTCTCCAGCAACGAGAAATACACGCTGCCCGTCCTGATGATGGCGGTGCGCGCCGGCCGTCTCGGGGCGATCAACTGGGGCGCCGTGCAGGCAGGTGTCGCCGTCATGACGATCCCCTGCCTCATCGTTTTCCTGCTTCTGCAACGCTACTACATGCGCGGGCTGATGGCCGGCGCGGTGAAATGACTTCTGAAGAAAGATGGATCAAGCCATGAACAAGTTGAAAAGAGACCGCCAGTTTCGCCCGCTTCCCGTGCCGGATGTCGATGTGCACGGGCTGTTCGGGGAGCGCCAGGACGCGATCTGCGACAGCACCGCTGAAACGCTGCTCGACCGTTGCGTCGCGGCGGGTATGCTGCAGGCGATCGACGTCACCAAGCCGAGCCCCGGCGTCGTGATCCCCATCGGTCCCTGGGGCGGGTCGACGCAGATGTTCTGGGATAGCGACCTCGGCAAATCGATCGAGACAGTGGCCTATTCGCTCTATCGCCGGGCCAATCCGGAGCTCGAAGCCCGGGTCGACGCCATCGTCGACATGTATGAGAAACTGCAGGACAAGGACGGCTATGTGAATGCCTGGTTCCAGCGGGTTCAGCCCGAGCGTCGCTGGACCAACCTGCGTGACCACCACGAACTCTATTGCGCCGGCCACTTGATGGAAGGCGCCGTCGCCTACTATCAGGCCACCGGCAAGCGCAAGCTGCTCGACATCATGTGCCGCTTTGCCGATTACATGATTACGGTCTTCGGTCATGGCCCGGGCAAGATTCCCGGCTATTGCGGCCACGAGGAAGTCGAGCTGGCACTGGTCAAGCTTGCCCGCGCGACCGGCGAGAAGAAGTATCTGGACCTTGCCAAGTTCTTCGTCGATGAGCGCGGAACCGAGCCGCACTTCTTCACCGACGAGGCGAACCGCGACGGCCGCAGTGCAGCGGACTTTCACCAGAAGACCTATGAGTACGGCCAAGCTCATCAGCCGGTTCGCGAGCAGAAAAAGGTCGTCGGCCACGCCGTTCGTGCCATGTACCTCTATTCCGGCATGGCCGACATCGCGACGGAATACAACGATGACAGCCTGACCGGCGCCCTAGAAACCTTGTGGGATGATCTGACGACCAAGCAGATGTATGTCACCGGCGGCATCGGGCCGGCGGCTGCCAATGAGGGCTTCACCGACTATTATGACCTGCCGAACGAAAGCGCCTATGCCGAGACCTGCGCTTCCGTCGGTCTGGTGTTCTGGGCAAACCGCATGCTCGGCCGCGGCCCGAACCGGCGCTATGCGGATATCATGGAGCAGGCACTCTACAACGGCGCGATGGCCGGGCTCTCGCTCGACGGCAAGACGTTCTTCTACGAGAACCCGCTGGAAAGTGCCGGCAAGCATCATCGCTGGGTCTGGCACCATTGCCCCTGCTGCCCGCCGAACATTGCCCGCCTGCTCGCCTCTATCGGTTCCTACATGTATGGCGTCGCGGATGACGAGATCGCCGTCCACCTCTATGGCGAAGGACGCGCGCGGTTCAAGATCGCGGATGCCAATGTCGAGATGACGCAAAAGACCCGCTATCCCTGGCACGGGGCCGTCCACTTCGACATCAAGACGAGCAAGCAGGCACGCTTTGCGGTTTCGCTGCGCATCCCGGAATGGGCAAAGGGGACGACACTTGCCGTCAACGGTGAGACAATCGATCTCGGCTCGGTCGAACTCGATGGTTACGCCCGCATCGAACGCGAATGGCGCGATGGCGACAAGATCGACCTGAACATTCCGCTCGAAGCACGCGCTCTCTGGGCAAACCCGCTGGTGCGCCAGGATGCCGGACGGACTGCCCTGATGCGTGGCCCGCTCGTCTATTGCGTCGAGGCGACGGATAACGGCGCAGGCCTGAACGGAATCAGGCTCGGCGAGGATATATCCGCGAAGACGGCTGAGATCGCCGAACTCGGTGGTGCGGTGGCTCTCGATATCGCTGTGACCAAGGATGAGTCGGATTGGGGTGCGACGCTCTATCGGACCAAGCCGCCGGCAGCCGGAACGGGTACGGCCCGCTTTGTGCCTTACCATCTGTGGGACAACCGCGCGCCCGGCGAAATGCTCGTCTGGATCCGCTCCGCCACCTAAGCCGGCTAGGGATGTCAAGTCGCCGGCTTAAACGCCGGCGACCATGGGCTGTGATCGGACTTCCGCTCGGATCATGCGGACCCAATTGCGGCCGATGGCAAGGCCGGTGGCATCTGATGCCGCGGCGTGCGCGGAGGCAAGCGCCGCGTAGCGTTCATGCCAGCCCGGCTCCATCTGTTCGATCGATTCCGCAAACTCGCCCTTCCAGCTATCGATGACAGATGCGCTGGCCTCGAAATGGAACTGAGTGCCGTAGGCCGCGCGCCCGATACGAAACGCCTGGTTCTGAGTAAGCTCGCTCACTGCAAGACGCGTCGCACCCTGCGGCAGTGTGAAGGTGTCGCTGTGCCACTGGAATGTCGTGAAATCCGCCTCGAGGTTGGAGAGCAACGGATCCGCGTGCCCATCCTCGGACTTGCTGACCGAGTGCCAGCCAAACTCCAGTCCTGCATTCAGCTGGTTCTCCGCACCGTAGGCGCGCGCCAGGATCTGCGCCCCAAGACAGATGCCGAGCACCGCCTTGTCGGCCTCGGCGAAGTCGCGCATGAGCTGTGCAAGTCCTGGCAGGTAGGGATAGTTCGCGTCGTCGATCGCATTCTGCTCGCCGCCGAGCACCACCAGGGCGTCATGATCGGCAATGCCTGCCGGTAGCTTGCCGTCGATCCAGGGGTAGAAGTGCTCGATCTCGGCCTTGGCTTCCGCCAGCGCCAGCCCCAGCGAGCCGAGCGGCGTGCTTTTCATGTTTTCGATGACGGCGACCCGCATCAGCATCTCCAGTACGATTTCTGGCTCCGAGAGGAACACCGAGCGCCCGGTGATTGCAATACGGATTGCGCCACGCCACGGCAGTTCTTAAATCGGAGTGACGAAAGGAAACCCCTGATATGAGCGACAAGAAAGCCCGCGTGACGATCCTCTACTGCACCCAATGCAACTGGCTGCTGCGCGCCGGCTGGATGGCGCAGGAGCTTCTGCAGACCTTCACCGACAGTCTCGGCGAAGTGGCGCTCGTTCCCGGCACCGGCGGCAATTTCGAAATCCGGGTCGATGGCGACCTGATTTGGGAGCGCAAGCGCGATGGCGGCTTTCCCGGTCCGAAGGAGTTGAAGCAGCGCGTGCGCGACATCATCGAACCCGGCCGGGATCTCGGCCATGTCGATCGCACTTCGCTGGAAAGCTGAGCCTAGTCGTAAGGCGAATTGCAGGTCTTGTAGATACCCTCATAGGTCAGGAACCGATCAGTCTTCGGATTGTAGGTCCGGTACTGGTTACGGCACCAATCCACATGGAACTGTTGTCCCTGTGCCTTCGGCTGCACCGTGCGCACGGGCGGGGGATCGTAATAGAGCGGTCCGCGACCTCGCGCAGCCGGCCGATAGTAGGTCGGACCGGTGGCCGTCGGCGGCCGATAGTTCGGCTGCACATAGGACGGGCGGAACGATTGGACCGGCCCGAAAGTGAAGCAGCCGCGCGCGTCACACATCGTCGACCCAACACGGATGATGTCCGATGCGCCGGCGGCGGGCGGAGACACGCCGAGCGGCATCGCAAACGCCGTGTAGGGCAGCAGGGAGAAGAGCGCGATCAGGCAAAAATTACGAGAGCCGGCCATCAGACGATCCTTTCTGCTGTGTATATAGGACGCCTTTGCAGCAATCGCTATCGCGGCCGCCTCAGATTGCAACCGCGCTGGCGAAGAGTGGCATCAACGACTTTTTTGCTGCCTGTCAGGAAAACTTCAAAAACCCTGTTGACAGCAAGGGGCCGCCCCCGTACATGGCTCTCCGTCGCCCAGATGGCGGAATTGGTAGACGCGCAGGTTTCAGGTACCTGTGCCGCGAGGCGTGGAGGTTCGAGTCCTCTTCTGGGCACCATTTCCCTAAGAAATGCAAAGTGAAGGCCGATATAAGGTCTTCCCATTTCTTCCCCCAAAGACATTAGCAGCGCAGGTAAAGACGTCCGATCAGGCTGCTGATTGCGGTTGCGATCAGGACTTGGGCGCGCTGTCGCCAGCGAGCTGTCGTTCGGACAATGCTGGGCGTAAAATCCGGCTGCACGGGCTCCCGAACACTCATAATGCGCAGTAGGGGCGACCGCCTGGGCAGCCCAACGGGTCAGCGGACCGGCTGATAGTGTCCGCGCAGCGGCACCTGCGTGCCGACACTTTCCACGCCGTCACGATCGCAGACGTAGACGAGGGTTGGCAGCCCGCCGGTCCGGAAGATTTTGTCATATCCGCGGCGCAGCGGCCGTGTCTCCGTCCGGCAGCTATACTGTTCCTCGTCCTTTGGATCCGGCTGCGCCTTGACGCCCGGCAGGTTTGCATAGGGATAGATCGACTGGACCTGCGGCTCGCCGGCTCGCCGCCAATCCGCGGCAAAGCTCGCGCCGGGCGCCAAACTTGCGCCGGTTGCTGCCAAGGCTATCAACCACACTCTTGCGAACCGCATATCGCCGGATCCGTCGTATTACATCTCTATTGTCGATGTAGGCGCGGCGTCGGCTTCCATCAAGCGAGCGCTTCGCTCGGGTGGCCGTCATCTCGAAAACGTGACTTCGTCGAAGGGGCCGCGCAAGTGCGGCCCACGGCGGGGATACGCGTCTTGACGACGCAAGCGGAACGGAGTTTTGCACGCTCTGCCGTAAGTTGATCGCGACGGGGAGGCGCCAGGAACCTGAAAGCTTCTGATGGCGTCTCTTGCAAATAGTTGCACGAATGAAGGCGCGGTGCTCTATCCGTGACTTTCTCTTTGATCTAAGCAGCCGGCCGACAGGCGGCGCGAGAAGGACGGAAACAGATGACGAGCTATGTATTGACGGTGACGTGCAAGTCGACGCGCGGGATCGTGGCGGCGATCGCGAACTACCTGGCCGATCAGGGCTGCAACATCGTCGATTCGTCGCAGTTCGACGATCTCGATACCGGCAAGTTCTTCACCCGTGTCAGCTTCATTTCAGAAGAAGGCGTCGGTCTTGCTGCACTCAAGGAAGGCTTCAAGCCGGTCGCAGAGAAATTCGACATGGAAGCCGAAATCCATGATGGCGCCAGCCGCATGAAGGTGCTTTTGATGGTGTCGCGCTTCGGCCACTGTTTGAACGACTTGCTCTACCGCTGGAAGATCGGTGCGCTGCCGATCGATATCGTCGGCGTGGTCTCCAATCACTTCGATTATCAGAAGGTCGTGGTGAACCACGATATTCCGTTCCACCACATCAAGGTGACGAAGGAAAACAAGCCGCAGGCCGAGGCTCAGCTCCTTGATCTCGTGGACCAGACCGGCACCGAACTGATTGTGCTCGCCCGCTACATGCAGGTCCTTTCCGATGCCATGTGCCGCAAGATGTCCGGCAAGATCATTAATATCCATCACTCCTTCCTGCCGAGCTTCAAGGGCGCCAACCCCTACAAGCAGGCCTATGAGCGCGGCGTGAAGCTCATTGGCGCCACGGCGCATTATGTGACGGCCGATCTCGATGAGGGGCCAATCATCGAGCAGGATACCGCCCGCATCACCCACGCTCAGAGCGCCGACGATTACGTCTCCATCGGCCGCGACGTGGAGAGCCAGGTTCTGGCACGCGCCATCCATGCGCATATCCATCGCCGCGTCTTCCTGAACGGCAACCGCACGATCGTATTTCCCGCAAGTCCGGGCAGCTACGCATCGGAACGCATGGGCTGATCGCCGCGGCGGCTTTGCCGTCGATCGACCGCGATCTCCTCGCTTGCCGGTGGCAAGGATTCGATTATCTGCGTAGTCTGCGAAATCGAATCATGCCGCGGGGGATGCCATGACTGACGAGACGCTTGCCGATCGCGCGACGTTGCCACGCCCTGACGTGACCGCTGCGGAAGCCGGCGACATCCTTCAGTCGCGTTATGGCCTGTCAGGAGCGATCACCGAGCTCGGCAGCCAGCAGGATCGCAACTATCGCCTCGATACCGGCGAACGAAGCTACGTGCTCAAGATATGCCATGTGACCTATGAGACGGTGGAGCTCGAGGCGCAGAACGCAGCCATCCGCCACATCGGCACGAAAGAGGATGCGCCGCGCGTTCCTCACGTCATCCCATCGACGGACGGGCAGGACATCGTCGCTGTCACCGTGCGCGACCAGACCTTTCAGGTTCGACTGCTGGAGTATCTTGAAGGCGAGGGGCTGACGCAACTCAAGCACCTGCCGAAAGAGTCGGTGGCGGCACTGGGAGCTCTCTGCGCCCGCCTGGCGCAGTCGCTGGCCGACTTCACGCATCCTGGTCTCGACCGCAGCCTGCAATGGGACCTGCGCCGCGCCGGTCCGGTCGCGGTCCAGTTGTTGTCGGCGATCACCGACAGCGCCGCACGTGATCGCATCGCCAAGACGATGGTGTCAGCCGTGAGGCGAATCCAACCCCTGGCGCCGTCCTTGCGGCTACAGGCCGTGCACCATGACGTGACCGGCGACAACGTTGTCAGCCGTCGTGATGAGCGGGGCCATCTGGTCCCTGACGGCGTCATCGATTTCGGCGACATCATTCGCGGCTGGCTGATCGGCGATCTGGCGGTCACCTGCGCCTCGCTGCTACATCAGGCTGATGGCGATCCGCAGTACATTCTTCCTGCAGTGAAGGCATATCACGAGGTCTATCCGCTCACCGAGGAGGAGCTACGCGCGCTCTGGCCGCTCGTCGTTGCCCGCGCGGTCATTCTGGTCGCCAGCAGCGAGCAGCAGATCTCGATCGATCCCGAGAACGACTATGTTCGCGGCAATCTCGAGCTCGAACGCCGCATATTCGATATGGCGGTATCCGTTCCATTCGAACTCATGGAAGTCGCGGTCCTGAAGGCGGTGGGCATCGAAACGGCCGCGGTTTCGATGGAGGACTGGCGTCCATTGTTGCCCGACATCGACCCGGCGACCATATCCTTCGTCGATCTCGGTGTCCAAAGCCCGCATTTCGCTGCGGGAAACTGGGCGCAGTCCGACATGGATTGGCGCCTGCTCGCGCGCGCGGCAGCCGAGACGGGCACTGCGGCCACGCGTTACGGCGAATACCGATTGTCGCGCTCGAAGCCTCGGAGCGCCACCCCATCCGCAACCTTCACGCTGCATTCCGACGTCTGTCTTGCGGGCGGCAGCACGGTTGCTGCTCCATTCGCGGGGAAGGTCATTCGGAAGGATCACCATTTCGTTCTGGCAGGCGAGGGTGTCAGCCTTCATCTCGACGGGATTGAGCCGTCGCTTGAAAACGAAGCCGAGGTCGAGCCCGGGCAACCGCTCGGGACCATATCCGGTGAGAGCGGATCTCTCGGCGGGCTGCGCGTACAACTCTCCACCTTGCCAGGCGTCGAACCGCCGCTGTTCTGCACTCCGCAGGAGGCCATGGCCTGGTCGGAACTATGTCCATCGCGGCTGCCCTTCTGGGCGTTGGCGTCAATGCGCCGAAGCCGGCGTCGGCAGCGTTGTTCGCGCTCAGGCAGGCCCATCTCGCAAGGCCGCAGAAGAACTACTACGAAATACCGCCGCAAATGGAGCGCGGCTGGCAGGAGCATATGTTCGATGTCGAGGGCCGTGCCTATCTCGACATGCTGAACAACGTCACCATTCTGGGGCATGGCCACCCGCGCCTGGCGGAGGCGGTCAGCGAACAGTGGCTGCGGCTGAACACCAATTCACGCTTTCACTATGGCGCCATTGCGGAATTTTCCGAGCGCCTGACCTCCCTGGCGCCGGAAGGGCTGGATGCGGTGTTCCTCGTCAACAGCGGATCGGAAGCCAACGACCTCGCCCTGCGACTAGCTTGGGCGCACACGGGCGCCAAGCATATGCTCAGCCTTCTCGAAGCCTACCACGGCTGGTCGGTTGCGAGCGATGCGGTGTCCACCTCGATCGCCGACAATCCGGAGGCTTTGACGACGCGGCCCGACTGGGTGCACGCCGTCCTCTCGCCCAATACCTATCGTGGTGCGTTCCGCGGTTCGGAATCGACGATTGGTTACGTGGAGGCCGTCGTCGACGCCCTTGAAGCCGTCGATGCACGGGGCGAGGGGTTGGCCGGCTTCATCGCCGAGCCGGTCTACGGGAATGCCGGCGGAATATCGCTGCCGGACGGATACCTTGCCGCAGTCTACAGGCAGGTGCGGGCCCGCGGCGGCGTCTGCATCGCCGACGAAGTACAGGTGGGCTACGGTCGGCTTGGGCACCATTTCTGGGGCTTCGAGCAACAGGGCGTCGTCCCCGACATCATCACGGTAGCGAAAGGCATGGGCAATGGACATCCGCTCGGCGCTGTGATCACGACCAGGGCCATTGCCGATTCGCTGGAGAAGGAAGGTTATTTCTTCTCGTCCGCTGGCGGCAGTCCGGTCAGTTCCGTGGTGGGTATGACCGTCCTCGATATCATGGCCGATGAAGAACTGCAGGCGAATGCGCGCGATGTTGGCGATCATCTCAAGAGCCGTCTGGTCGCGCTGATCGACCGCTATCCGATCGTCGGCGCGGTGCACGGCATGGGACTTTACCTCGGGCTCGAACTCGTCCGCGACAGAACGACGCTGGAACCCGCGAGCGAAGAGACAGCGGCAATCTGCGGCCGCCTGCTCGATCTCGGGGTCTTGATGCAGCCGACCGGCGATCACCTCAATGTGTTGAAGATCAAGCCTCCCCTTTGCCTGACAGTGGAGAGCGCCGATTTCTTCGTCGACATGCTGGAAAAGGTGCTCTCCGAGGGGTGGTAGCCTGTTTTTTGCCCGCGTTAACCATTTCGGTCATTTCGAGGCTTTCCCGTTTTTTCATCAGATGCCCATTGCCGGAATCAGCGGGACTTCCTATCTCTGCGCCGTGATCGAAAGAGACCGTCGGACTGTCACGCGAATTGCACAAAGACTTGATAGAGTTCTTTCAGTCAATTCGATCTTAATGGAATGAAATTTTCCGAATGGTCGATATTTTGACACGTTTCGGAATATGTTTCTTGTAGGCTGCTAGCTATAGTCTACCAACAAAGTAGATTAATAGCGCGGCCGTCGCCGGTCTTGGAACACCAGGGCCTCAAACAAGCGCAACGCCAGAGAAAGGAACGAGACATGACTGACATCGACACTCTCGCCAATTTCCCTGGGCGATCTGTGCTTGGCAATGACCGTCCGGGCGCTCTCTCCCGCCCGAACTGTCGAATGTGACCTTCGTCCACCCTTAACGGAATCAGACAAGTCAATTCGCCATCGCCAGCGCATACCGCGCGGCAGGAGTTCTACGCATGAAAAAAGAAGTAATCGAATACGCAGGCGTTCCCGTCGGGATCGTCATCCCGGATGAGAACCGGTTGAAGTTCATCGCAGTGAAGTTTCACGTTCACGATCTGGACGAGCAGCATTTCAGCTCGCCGGCTGAGGTGAAGCTCGCGATCCATGATCTGATGACCCGCCGTCACCCGAAGCCTATCCATGCCTGAGGGCATGCCCAACCAGCCCTGACAGATTTCAGACCGGTCTTGCCAAAGGTGAGGCCGGTCTTGTGTTTTGACCGCCATTGCGGTCCTATCGCGCTCTTGCTCAACAAGGGTGGCGCGCTTGCTCAATCTGATTACCGACATTGATGGCGTCTCGGTCGGAAACGCGACGGATCTGAGGCTCGGCTCAGGTGTGACCGCGATCGTCTTCGACGAACCGGCAACGGCCTCCGCTGTGGTTCTCGGAGGCGCTCCGGGCGGTCGTGACACGGCGCTTCTCGATCCGTCGATGACGGTCGGCGCAGTCGATGCCTTCGTGCTGTCAGGTGGCTCGGCCTTCGGCCTTGACGCGGCTGGCGGCGTTCAGGCGGGACTTCGGGAAGCCGGGCGAGGTTTTCCCGTCGGCGACCTGAAGGTGCCGATCGTTCCGCAGGCGATCCTGATGGACCTGCTGAACGGCGGCGACAAGGATTGGGGGCTGCAGTCGCCCTATCGCGACATGGGCTATCAAGCCTTCAAGACATCGGCGAAAGGGCCGTTTACCCTCGGTTCCGTCGGTGCGGGAGCCGGTGCCACAACCGCGACCGTCAAAGGTGGGCTCGGTTCGGCAAGTGGCGAGACCAGCACCGGCCTGCGGATTGGAGCGATCGTCGCCGTCAATGCGCTTGGCTCGGCGACAGTGGGCGAGGGGCCGCATTTCTGGTCGGCGCCGTTCGAGCAGGGCCGGGAGTTTGGCGGCCTCGGCTTGCCCGCGCCAATCTCACAAGCCGACATCCGCATGCGGCTAAAGGGCATGAACACGATAGCGACAACGATTGGCGCCATCGTTACCGACGCCGAATTGACCAAGCAGGAGGCGCACCGTCTCGCGATCATGGCCCATGACGGTTTCGCCCGCGCCCTGCTGCCGGCGCACCTGCCTTTCGACGGCGACACTGTCTTTGCTGCCTCGACGGGCAGGAGGCCCCGACCGGATTTGCCCGCCTTTTTCGAGCTCTGCCATCTCGCCACGATGGTCATGGCACGCGCCATTGCGCGGGGAGTCTTTGAGGCCACCGCACTGCCAGTCGCTGGCGCCCAGCAGGCTTGGCGAGACCGCTACCCTGGAGACCGCTACCCTGATCGCGCAAGTTCGTCTAAACAAAGCGCCTAAATCGACGGAGACCCCGAATGCAGATCTCGGCCTTAATTCCCGCCAGGCGGTGTGCGTTTTGGGAGTGACAAGTTGGCTCATAAAAGTCATCGCCACGGCGGCGGGCAGACAGGGGAATAAATTGATGAAGGTTTCGCGTGCGCCGTCGGCGCTGTTGGCTCGGCGATTTTATCTCGGTGCGGCGGTTTCAGTTGGCCTCGTGCTGCTGGGGCAGACCCCCGCGGAAGCCGCCAAGACCACGCTGACCCTTGGCATGACGGTGGAGCCAACCGGCCTTGATCCGACGATCGCAGCCCCTGTCGCGATCGGCCAGGTCACCTGGCAGAACGTTTTCGAAGGCCTTGTAACGATTGACGAGACCGGGAAGATCCAGCCACAGCTCGCCAAGAGCTGGGAGGTTTCCCCGGACGGTCTAACCTATACGTTCAAGCTGCAGAGCGGCGTCAAATTCCATGATGGCGAGGCTTTCGATTCCGCTGCAGCGAAATTTGCGCTCGATCGCGCGCGCGGTGCTGACTCGGTAAACCCGCAAAAGCGCTTCTTCGCCTCGATCACTTCCATAGAGACACCGGACCCGGAAACGCTCGTCCTGCATCTCGCGGCTCCAACAGGCAGTCTCCTCTACTGGCTCGGCTGGCCGGCCTCGGTGATGGTCGGCCCGAAGTCTGCCGCCGGGGATAAGACGACGCCCGTTGGCACCGGCCCGTTCAAGTTCGTGAATTGGGCAAAGGGCGACAAGGTCGAGCTCGCAAGGAACGCCGACTATTGGAGCAAGGACGCCACGGCAAAGCTCGACAAGGTGACCTTCCGCTTCATCGCCGATCCGCAGGCCCAGGCCGCGGCCTTGAAGTCGGGCGATGTCGACGCCATTCCGGAATTCGCGGCGCCTGAGCTGATGAGTTCGTTTGACGGCGATGCGAAGCTTACGACCAAGATCGGCAATACCGAGCTGAAGGTTGTCGCCGGCATGAACAACGCGAAGAAGCCTTTCGACGACAAACGCGTCCGTCAGGCGTTGATGATGGCGATCGACCGGAAGACGGTCATTGACGGCGCCTGGTCGGGGCTAGGTACGGCGATCGGCAGCCACTACACGCCGAACGACCCCGGCTACGTCGATCTCACCGGCGCGCTGCCCTATGATCCCGAAAAGGCGAAGGCGCTGCTTGCCGAAGCCGGCTATCCTGATGGTTTCACCTTCACGATCAAGTCGCCGCAAATGGCTTATGCGCCACGTAGCGCGCAGGTCATGCAGGCGATGCTGGCTGAAATCGGCGTAACCATGAACATCGAACCGACGGAATTCCCGGCCAAGTGGGTGCAGGATGTCATGAAGGACCGCGCCTACGAAATGACGATCGTAGCGCACGCCGAACCGCTCGACATCGACATCTACGCCCGTGATCCGTACTACTTCAACTACAAGAATCCCGCGTTCAACGAGCTGATGAAGAAGGTGCAGGAGACCTCGGATCCTGTAGCGCAAGCGAAGATCTTCGGCGACGCCCAGAAGATTCTGGCCGAGGATGTGCCGGCGCTCTATCTCTTCGTCATGCCCAAGCTGGGCGTCTGGGACAAGAAGCTGAAGGGTCTCTGGGAGAATGAACCCATTCCCTCGAACGTCCTTACGAACGTCTCCTGGGAAGACTGATTACGGGCTGATGATATGGTGAGGCGGCGGATCGTACCGGACGTGAAATGATAACGCTTCTGTCTCGTCGCCTTGTCGGTCTGATTGTCACGCTCGCTATCGTCTCGCTGCTGATTTTTGCGGTGATGGATCTGCTGCCGGGCGATCAGGCCTCCATCATGCTGGGCACGTCAGCCGCACCGGAAACGCTCGCAAGCCTGCGTCACGAGCTTGGGCTCGACCAGCCGCTCCTGTGGCGCTATGGAGAATGGCTCGCTGGCGTATTCCGCGGAAACCTCGGCCAATCCTACACCTACGGTGTGCCGGTTGCCGGCCTGATTCATGAGCGACTGGCGGTTACGCTTCCGCTGGCGCTGATGGCGATCATGCTTTCCGTCGCCATCGCGATCCCTCTCGGTGCCCTTGCGGCGGCGCATCGAGGCGGATTGCCTGACGCTGTCGCTTCGATATTTTCGCAGATGGGCATCGCCGTTCCGGGCTTCTGGGTGGCTCTACTGCTGATCATGCTGTTTTCGACGGCGCTCGGCTGGATGCCGGCCGGAGGTTTCCCGGGTTGGAACGCCGGCTTCCTGCCAGCCCTCAAAGCGCTTCTTATGCCCGCGGTGGCGCTCGCATTCCCGCAAGCGGCGGTCCTGACACGCGTCACGCGTTCTGCCGTTCTGGAAACCCTGCATGAGGATTTCACGAGGACAGCCCTTGCCAAGGGATTGTCGAAGCGGCGCGTCCTGTGGCGGCACTCGGTGCCGAACGCCCTCGTTCCCGTTCTGACGATCCTCGGCCTGCAGTTCCCGTTCCTGGTTGCTGGCGCGGTTTTGGTCGAGAATGTCTTCAACCTTCCGGGCCTCGGTCGTCTTGCCTATCAGGCGCTGTCGCAGCGCGACATCATCGTCATGCAGGATGTCGTCCTGCTCTTTGCCGGGCTCGTTATCGTCATGAACTTCATCGTCGATCTCTCCTATCTGGCGATCGACCCGCGCCTGCGGAAAGGCGTTTGACATGGCGCCGATCGCCTCCAATCCAATAGGCCTCAAGCGCCGGCGATTTGACATTAGCCGGAGAATGAATTTGGTCGTCGGCGGCGGTGTCATCACCCTTCTTGTCGCCGTCGCGGTGCTGTCGCTGGTCTGGACGCCGCTGCCGCCAGCGAAGATGCAGATCATTCACAAGCTGCAGGCCCCTTTCGCGTTCGGCGTTCTCGGCACGGACCAATTCGGCCGAGATGTCCTCTCGATGCTGATGGTCGGCTGCTGGAATTCCCTTTCCATCGCCGTTGCCGCCGTGGCGATCGGCGGGACGCTCGGTTCGATCGCCGGTATCTCGGCCGCTGCCGTGCGGGGCGTGTTCGAAACGTTGCTGATGCGCGCCTGCGACGTCGTTTTCGCGCTGCCGCCGATTCTTTCGGCGATGATGCTGGGCGCCTTTCTCGGTCCGGGCCGGCTTACTGCGATCGTTGCCATTGCAACGTTCATGATTCCCGTCTTTGCCCGCGTCACGCTTGCCACGGCCCTCCAAGCCTGGAGCCGGGACTACGTGCTCGCTGCCCGCGCAATCGGAAACAGCCGCTTCGCGATCTCCGTCCGCCACGTGCTCCCGAACATCATGAGCCAGATCATTGTCCAAGTAACGATCCAGTTGGGCTTGGCCGTGCTGACGGAGGCCGGGCTCAGCTTCCTTGGCCTCGGGATCGCACCACCCGCCCCGACCTGGGGCCGTATGCTGGCCGACGCGCAAACCTACCTGCCGCTCGCGCCATGGCTGGCCATCCTGCCCGGCCTTGCCATCGCACTCTGCGTCTTCGGCTTCAACATGCTTGGCGATGGGCTGCGCGACATGCTCGACCCGCGCGAGACGAGTGCCGTCAGTGTTCGAAACCACAGGTTTGGATGAGAGTGCCATGTCCGAAACCGACTTGACGATCCACGAATTGAGGCGGCGCTTCGCCGATCGAAGCCTGTCTCCGCTTGAATATTGGCTGGCACTGGAACGACACATTGAAGCGTGGGAGCCGGCCATCTGCGCGCTCTACGCCTATGACCCGGAGGCGGCGCGCAAGCAGGCGCAAGCGTCAAGCGACCGATGGATGAGGGGAGCAACGATTGGGCTCCTCGATGGCATCCCGGCGACGCTGAAGGAACTGATCGCTACCAAGGGGCAGCCGGTGCCACTCGGGACCAAGGCGGTCGAACTGCAGCCTGCGACCGAGGATGCGCCGGCCGCGGCCAGGCTGCGCGAGGACGGCGCGGTGCTCTTTGCGAAGACGACCTGCCCGGATTACGGGATGCTTTCCTCGGGTCTTTCCAGCTTCCACCCCCTAAGCCGCAATCCCTGGGATACCACGCAGAATCCCGGAGGATCGAGCGCCGGGGCGTCTGCTGCGGCCGCTGCGGGCTATGGGCCCCTGCACATCGGTACCGACATCGGTGGTTCGGTGCGCTTGCCGGCAGGCTGGACAGGGATCTTCGGCTTCAAGCCGAGCCACGGTCGCATCCCGATCGATCCGTTCTATGTCGGCCGTTGCGCCGGACCGATGACGCGTACCGTCGAAGACGCGGCCCAAGCGATGGCGACGCTCTCGCGTCCGGACTGGCGCGATGGCACCAGCCTGCCTCCAGCGGATCTCGATTGGATGGATCTTCAGATCGATGTTCGCGGATTGAAGATTGGGCTGATGCCTGATGCCGGCTGTGGCCTCGCGGTCGAGGACGAGGTGCGGGCGGCCGTTGAGGCTGCCGGCCGACGTTTTGAGGAGGCCGGCGCGATTGTCATCCCTGTTCAGCCTGTTCTGACGCGGGAGATGCTGGACGGGTTGGATAGCTTCTGGCGTGCGCGCTTCTGGGGCGAAATCGAGAAGCTAAGCCGTGAGCGCAGAAACAGCATCCTCCCCTACATTTACGCCTGGGCCGAGGGCGGCGCTTCCGTAAGCGGCGTGGACGCCGTCAGGGGCTTCAATCAGACGATCGAGATGCGCAGGAGTTGCGGTAGACTGTTCACGAAGGTCGACGCCGTGATTTCGCCAACCAACCCTATCGTCTCCTATCCGGCCGAATGGGCTTCGCCGACGAACGATCCCGCGCGTCCCTTCGAGCACATCTGCTTCACGGTGCCGTGGAACTTGTCCGAGCAGCCCGCCGCCTCGATCAATTGCGGCTTTTCGCGATCAGGGATGCCGATCGGGCTGCAGATCGTCGGCCCCCGCTTCAATGACATGTTTGTCTTGAAGCTGTCGAAGGCTTTTGAAACGTGGACGGGCGGGATCAGGTCATGGCCGAAGCCGCCGGTCAGATGACCGGGCGGCGATAGCCTGTCGGTTGCTCGTAGAGCCAGCCGATGCGTTTGATGGCATCCTGGAGGTTTTCGCGAGCCACGGTCATTGTATGGCCGTTGGCGTGGATGATCGTTTCCGGATCTTCCAGGATGGCAACGTGCCCCTTCCAGAAGACCAGATCGCCTCGGCGCAGGTCGGCCCGGTCGATCGGCTCGCCAAGGCCCGCCGCCTGCATGTCGGTGTCGCGCGGCACGCTTCGTCCCGTCATCAGCATCGAGAGCTGAACGAGGCCCGAACAGTCGATGCCAAGTCCGGAGCGACCACCCCAGAGGTAGGGGGTCTCAAGAAACCGGCTTGCGACGTCGACATAGTCGCCACCTTGAGCTTCGCCGATCGGCCGCACGTGCTTTGCGAAGATCGCCGTGCCGTCTTCCAGCATCACATAGTGGTTGCCGCGTGTTTCTGCCTCACCGACAATCCGGACGCGGCTGCCCATGGATAGGATGGATTGGTACGATTTGCGCAGCTCCGCCTCTTGATAGAGGAAAGTCCGCTGGACCGTGACGACATGTGTCGGCGCAACAAGCACGTCCGAAAGGGCGGTCTCCGGCAGATAGCCGACATAGTTGTCGCCGCTGGCCTTGACCCAGCACCATCCGTCGGCGCGATCGTAGACGGTGACCTCCTCTCCGAGGAGCAGTTCCGTATCGATTCCCTTGGCGAGATCGGGCACTGGCCGCAAACCGATGACCGGCACGGCTACCCGGGCCGGTGTGCCGGCAACGAAGCGCAGGGCTTCCACACGTCCTTCCAGTCTCGCCTCGGCGAGATCCGGTCGGTAGGCATGCAAGCGGCGATCAAGCATCGTCATTGTATCCCTTTCACGGCGTCAGGCGGCGACCTTGGTCGCGCACGAGATCGCCAAGCTTTTCCAGATAGAGCGCCCCTCCGACGGTACGCTTTATCACGACATTTCGCCGGTCGCGTTCGTCGCGCACACGGTCGACCAGACCCATTTCCCCCATCGTATCCAAGGCCCGCGTGATGACAGGCTTGGTCACGTTGAGCGTCGCAGCTAGGCCGCGCACGGTATGCGGCGGCGGCACGAGATAGATATGCAGCAGGATCGCCATCTGGCGCAACGTCAAATCGCGATCATCGAGTCTGACCTGATCGAGCGTCACACCATGCCACAGGCCCAATGCCTGCGAAGCCGTCAGT
Source organism: Rhizobium sp. 01T417 (assembly GCF_056398905.1). Taxonomy (NCBI): domain Bacteria; kingdom Pseudomonadati; phylum Pseudomonadota; class Alphaproteobacteria; order Hyphomicrobiales; family Rhizobiaceae; genus Rhizobium; species Rhizobium sp. 01T417. The sequence continues at coordinate 117,878 of NZ_JBFTQH010000012.1, forward strand.
GCGATCGGCATGGCTCCTCCGGAAACTCGTTACGCCCCACGTTCCATTTTCCGGCACGTGGTCGCGCAAAGCAATGGGGCGGAAAATCTGACGCCCCAAAGGGTGAATAAAATTTTAACGATCGCGTTAACGCACACTTTGCCGGATGTGGTGATAGAGCGCACGAATGGCCTGCGCCTCGCCGCCGCCGGGGGAGTGCGGTCGTTCTGATGGCGCCCAGCCGTAGATATCGAAATGCGCCCAGCTTGTGGCGCTGGAGACGAAGCGCTTGAGGAACAGGGCGGCGGTGATTGCACCGGCCATGCCGCCCGCCGGCGCATTGGTGATGTCGGCAAACTTGGTGCGGATATCCTTTTCATAGCCGGCATAGAGCGGCAGTCGCCACAGGGGGTCGTCCGTCTCAAGGCTTGCTTCGGTCAAGTCCTCGGCGAGTTCGGCATCGTCGGTAAAGAAGGGCGGCAGGTCAGGACCGAGAGCCACGCGCGCCGCACCCGTCAGCGTCGCCATGTCGATCAGGAGGTCGGGAGCATCCTCGTCAGCGTAGGCAAGCGCATCTGCGAGGATCAACCGGCCTTCGGCGTCGGTATTGTCGATCTGTACCGTCAGCCCCTTGCGGCTCCGGTAGATGTCGCCCGGGCGGAAGGCGTTGGACGAGATCGAGTTTTCGACGACGGGAATGATAACCCTGAGATCGACCTTGAGCTTGGCGTCCATGATCATCAGCGCCAGCCCCATGACATTTGCCGCGCCGCCCATGTCCTTCTTCATCAGCAGCATCGAAGAGGCCGGCTTGATGTCGAGACCGCCGGTGTCGAAGCACACACCCTTGCCGACGAGCGTGATCTTGCGGTGACCCTTCTTGCCCCATCGCATTTCGAGCAGGCGCGGCGCATCGGCGCTCGCGCGGCCGACCGTATAGACCAGAGGGAAGTTCTGCCGCAGATCGTCACCGCTGACGACATTGATTTCCGCCTTGTAATGGGCGGCAAGCCCGCGGAAGGCGGCTTCCAGTTCGTTCGGTCCCATGTCGTTAGTCGGCGTGTTGATCAGGTCGCGCGCCAGGAAGACGCCGGCAAGCTGTCGCTTGATATCCGCTCCGTCAGCATCGCGCGGGATCATCAGCGTTGGAGCGGACGCCTTCTCCGACTTGTACCGGTCGAAGCGATAGCTGCCGAGGCCGAAGCCAAGCGAGAGACGGTTGGCCGTCAGCGGTGCGGTTTCGATGTGCCAGTCGCCGGCCGGCAGCGTGCGCGCAAGCTTACCGGTAATGTAAGGTTGCTCGGACGGATTGGTGCCGAGCCCGAACAACGCGCCCCCGAGATGACCGTCCTCTGTCGGAATGAGCAGCAGTGAGCCGCTTTCGGCCTTATATCCCGCCTTCTTGGCCCAATCGAGCGCGATGGGATCGATCGTGCCGGTTTCAATATGCGCCGGGGTGACGGCAAAGATCGGCAGGGTCGAGCCGCCCTTGGTGTTGAACGGGGTCGGTCTCTCGATGAACTGATAGGGTGCCATGTGTTTCCTTCGAGGCAAGTCCGGGAATCGCGTCTTAACGGTATGTTAGGGTTAACAGACTATTGCTGGAGTGAAGATTGCGTCAAAGCCTTTCCCTGTTCCGCTTTGAGGTCAGACGCCGATTCGGATCTCAGGGACACATGATGCCTGCTTCGGCCAATACTTCGCTCAAAACTCGGGTTTTTCAGGGCGCTTCGACCGCGCTCGTCGCCCTGGCACTCGCCGGCTGCACGACAACCAAGGATCGGATGACGACGGGATCGGTGCCGACCCTCGCCAAGCCGGTCGAAGCGATGAACGAAGCCGAGTTGCGCAGCTCGTCCGAGCGTGTCGGACAGGCCTACGAAAAGAACCCGCGCGATGCCGTCAATGGCGTGAACTATGCCAACCTCTTGCGCATGCAGGGCCGCGACGCCCAGGCGCTGGCGGTCATGCAGCAGGTTGCCATTGCCAACCCGACTGATCGAACCGTGCTCGCGGCCTACGGAAAGGCCCAGGCTGCCGCCGGTCAACTACAGCAGGCGCTTGATACGATCGGTCGCGCTCAGACGCCGGATCGTCCGGACTGGAAGCTCACATCGGCGGAGGGCGCGATCCTCGATCAGCTCGGCCGCTCTGCCGAAGCCCGCCAGCGCTATCGCGAAGCGCTCGACACCCAGCCGAACGAAGCATCGATCCTGTCGAACCTCGGTATGTCTTATGTGCTGACCGGTGACCTCCGAACGGCCGAGACCTATCTGCGTCAGGCCGCAGGCCAGCCCACCGCCGATAGTCGGGTCCGTCAGAATCTGGCGCTCGTCATTGGCCTTCAAGGCCGGTTCCCGGAAGCTGAAAAGATTGCGCGTGGCGAGCTTTCGCAAGAACAGGCTGACGCCAATGTCGCCTATCTGCGCTCTATGCTGTCACAGCAGAATTCCTGGCAAAAGCTTGCGGCCAAGGATAGCGGTAGCGGTCCCACCGCCACGAACTGACGTTAGCGGCCGGCTAGCCCCGAGGTGACAAGCTGCACGCCGAGGCCGGCCATGACCGTCCCTGCCAGGCGATCGATCCACGTCTTCGCAGCAAGGTAGAGCCGCCTCGGATGGCTGGCCGAGAATGCGAGCGCGACGATCGTGTACCAGCCGGCTTCGACGGCAAACACGCCGATCGGCAGCGAAAAAATCAGTCCAAGCGGAACCGTCTTCGGCAACAAGGCTGCGAAGATACTGGCGTAGACGACGATCGCCTTTGGGTTGCTGAGCTGTGTCAGCAGAGCGGTGATGAAGCTGCGGGCGAGTGAGCGATGGTCGCTTGCCGCGTCGCCGATATGGATCTGCTCGCGCGCGCCACGCCAGATCTTGAGGGCGATGTAGACGAGATAGGCGCCACCCGCCACCTTCAGCGCCAGATAAAGCCACTCGAATTGCGCAAGCAGTGCCGTCAGCCCCGCCAGCGCTAACGCGCTGAAGGCAACGCCGCCAATGCCCATGCCGAGTGCTGCCGCAAGCCCGTCCAGACGTGAACGCGACATTGCAATGCGTGAAACGAGGACAAAGCTCGGACCGGGGCTCATCGCCCCTATCGAAAGGGCGGCAATGATACTCAGGAAGATGCTTACAGACGACATCGCGGGCTCCAGCTGACTCGGAAAACGCCCGACCCTATGCCCAATGCGTGTAGATCGCCAGCCTCGTCGAAATACTAGAAGCGATCCGCGACCTGGATGCCAGCTGGCCCGAGGATGACGGCGACGAGAACCGGCAGGAAGAACAGGATCATCGGCACCGTGAGCTTCGGGGGAAGTGCCGCAGCCTTCTTCTCTGCCTCGTTCATGCGCTCGTCGCGGCCTTCCTGTGCGAGGACGCGCAGCGCCTGGGAAACCGGCGTGCCGTAGCGATCCGCCTGGATCAGGGCCTGGGTGACGGACTGCACCAGTGGGATCTGCGTGCGCAGGCCGAGGTTCTCAAGCGCAACCCGCCGATCGGGAAGGAAGGAAAGCTCGGCGGTCGTCAGAATCATCTCTTCCGCCAGCGCCGGCGAGGCCTCGCCGAGTTCTTCGGATACACGACGCATGGCGGCCTCGATCGAAATACCCGACTCGACGCAGATTAGCATCAGGTCGAGCGCGTCGGGCCAGGCACGCTTGATCGAGTGCTGGCGCTTTGACATGCGATTGGAGATGAAAATGTTCGGTGCATAGAAGCCCACATAGGCGATGCCGAGCGTCACCAGGAAGCGCATCGTCGTTGGCTTGTCGGCCAGATGATCGAGACCAAAGACCCAGAAAACTGCAAGGCCGAAGAACAGGAACGGCAACAGGAAGCGCGCGACAAGGAACATGTTCAAGGCATTTTCGGAACGAAACCCGGCTGCCCGGAGCTTGTTCATGGTGTTCTCGTCGACCAGTGCCTCGCGAAGGTTGAACTTCTCCACGATCTGTCGCACTGAGCGGTTGTTCTGGGTACGAAGGGAAGCTTTCCCGGCGGAATCGGTGTTCATGCGCGCGCGTTCGCGAGCGCGAATCTGCTCGCGCTCCGTCGATACGGCCTTCATGCGCTTGTTGAGGTCGCCGCGCTCGAAGAACGGGACAGCGATTGTATACAGGCTGGCGAAGACAGCGATCGCCACGAACACTGCGATCAGCATGGAGGGGTCTGTCAGTTTGGTCGCGAGGTCAGATGACACGCCCGTTCTCCACTAGATGTCGAAATTGACCATGTTGCGCATGACGAAAATGCCGATCGACATCCAGACCGCCGATATACCCATGATCAGGTGGCCGCGAGGGTCGGTGAAGAGGATCAGCATGTATTCCGGCGATGTCAGATAGACGAGGGTTGCAACGATGAACGGCAGCGCGCCAATGATAACGGCCGACGCCTTTGCTTCCATCGACAGTGCCTTGACCTTCGCCTTCATCTTCTTTCTGTCGCGCAGGACCTTTGCGAGGTTGCCGATGGCTTCAGAAAGGTTGCCGCCTGCCTGCGACTGGATCGCAATAACGATTGCAAAGAAGCTGACCTCCTGCAGAGGCATGAAATTGCTCATACGTGCACAGGCATCCGGTACACTGAGGCCTACCTGCTGTGATTCGACGACGCGGCGAAATTCGCTCTTCACGGGATCCTTGCCCTCATTGGCGATGAGCCGGATGGCATCGTTCAAGGGCAGGCCTGATTTGATCGAGCGTACGATGACGTCGAGCGCGTTGGGAAACTCATCGAGAAACTTGTTCTGGCGCCGCTTAATCAGGAAGCCCAGTACCCAGCGCGGCATGCCAAGTCCCGCAATGATGGGCAGACCGAGCACGACCATGACAGGCGCATCGGCAAGGAAGGCAACGAACATCAAGACAAGGCCAACAATGGCGCTGAACATGTAAAACCGTCCCGGCGTGGTCTTGAGGCCGGCCTGGGTCAGCCGCGACTTCAGCGACAGCTTCCTCTTGGTGTTTTCCTGCTGGCGCTTCTCAAGGTCCTTCAGGTTGTCCTGCACCGATTTCCGGCGCTTCGACATTTCCTGGACGCGGTCGCGGGCTGCCTTGACGCCGGCCTTGTCAGCCTCCGCCGAAGCGACGCGGTTGACGCGATTGGCCGACTTCTTTTCGGTTTCCATCCGCGTGAAGAGAAGGCCATAGCAAACGGCGCCAGCCGCAATGGCGGCAAGCGCGACAATGGCCAACACAACAGGATCGAACCCGAACATCTCACTAATCCTTGGATTTCGCTTCCATTTCGTCGAGTGCCGCGGCAAGGCGCTTTTCTTCGTTGAAGTAGCGCGCGCGATCCCAGAAATGCGGCTTGCCGATACCGGTCGACTTGTGCCTGCCGATCAACTTGCCGGACGCATCCTCGCCGTCGATTTCGTAGCGCATCAGGTCCTGGGTGATGATGACGTCGCCTTCCATCCCGATCACCTCGGTGATCTGCGTGATGCGACGCGAGCCGTCGCGCAGGCGGGCCGCCTGGACGATGATGTCGATCGAACCGGAGATGATCTCGCGCACGGTCTTTGCCGGCAAAGTGAAACCGCCCATTGCGATCATCGACTCGATACGGCTGAGGCATTCGCGCGGCGAGTTCGAGTGGATCGTGCCCATCGAGCCGTCGTGACCGGTGTTCATTGCCTGCAACAGGTCAAAAACCTCCGGTCCGCGCACTTCGCCGACGATGATCCGCTCCGGACGCATACGCAGGCAGTTCTTGACGAGATCGCGCATGGTGATCTCGCCTTCGCCTTCGATGTTCGGTGGCCGGGTTTCGAGGCGTACCACGTGCGGCTGCTGCAGCTGCAGTTCTGCCGTGTCTTCGCAAGTGATGACGCGCTCGTCCACGTCGATGTAGCGGGTGAGGCAGTTGAGCAGCGTCGTCTTGCCCGAACCGGTACCGCCCGAAATGACGACGTTGCAGCGGACGCGGCCGATGATCTGGAGAAGCGTCGCTCCCTCAGGCGTGATGGCGCCGAAGCGAACGAGCTGTTCGAGGTTCAGCTTGTCCTTCTTGAACTTGCGGATGGTGAGTGCCGGCCCGTCGATCGCGAGCGGAGGCGCAATGACGTTGACACGGGAGCCGTCGGGCAGGCGGGCGTCGCAGATCGGACTTGATTCATCGACGCGGCGGCCGACCTGGCTAACGATGCGCTGGCAGATCGACAGCAGCTGCGAATTGTCGCGGAAGCGGATTTCGGATTCGATGGTCTTGCCGCCGACTTCGATGAAGGTTTGGCCGGCGCCGTTGACCATGATGTCGGCGATATCGTCTCGGGCGAGCAACGGTTCGAGCGGGCCGTAACCGAGAACGTCGTTGCAGATGTCTTCGAGCAGTTCCTCCTGCTCGGAAATCGACATCGCAAAATTCTTGATCGTGATGATGTCGTTCACGATGTCGCGGATTTCTTCGCGCGCGCTTTCTCCGTCGAGCTTGGCAAGCTGCGACAGATCGATCGTATCGATCAGCGCCGAGAAGACCTGCGCTTTCGTGTCGTAATATTCATCCGTGCGGGTCGGGCGCTTGCGCTGCGGCGTCTGCATCGGCGGCGGCGGAACCTGCTGGCGCGGGGGCTCGCGCTGCGGCTCGACCAGAATCGCAGGGGCAGACGGGGAGGGCTGTAGAACCGGCGGAGGCGGCGCAATGGTGCCGCCCGCCTTGCCAAAACCCTCGTTTCCGCGTTTTCCGAACATGCCTTATTCCAATCCGATCTTGGCGGGCGTCATTTGCGCTTCAGCAGGCCGAGCAATCCACCCTTGCGTGCTTTCTTGATGGCAATCCGCCCGGTCACGATGTGCGATATCTGCGAGAATGTTTCCGCCGTCGGTGACTTTGCATCCATCTCCGAAATCATCCGGCCACTGTTGGCCGCGTTGCCGAAGAGGTTGGCATCGAAGGGGATGATCGCGATCGGATCGGTTTCCAGCGGACCGCAGAAATCGGCCGGACTGATCTCCGGCCGCTTCGGCATCCCGACCTGATTGAGGATCAGATGCGGCATCTTGTCGTTGGGCCGCATCTTACGCAGCGCATCCATCATGTTCTTGGTGTTGCGCAGGTTGGCAAGATCGGGAGAGGCGCAGATGACGACCTCGTCGACGCTGGCCAGCACCGAGCGTGTCCATTCCGACCAGGCATGCGGCACGTCGAGCACGGTGATGGGGGCGTTGCGCTGCAGGACCTCAAGCACGGGCTGGAACGCCTGTCCTTCGAAATCATAGGCGCGGTCGAGAAGGGAAGGGGCCGCAAGCAGCGACAGATGCTCGGAGCACTTCGTCAGCAGGCGATCGAGAAACACTTCGTCCAGGCGTTCCGGCGCATAAACCGCCTCGGCGATGCCCTGGGTCGGGTCCTGGTCGAAATCGATATTGGCCGTGCCGTAGGGCAGGTCGAGGTCGGCCAGGATCGTTTCGGTCGAAAACAGATTGGAGATGCCGAAGGCGCAATTGTGGGCGATCGTTGAGGAACCGACGCCGCCCTTGGCGCCGATGAAGGCGAGGCTGCGGCCGAGCGGCTCGGCATCAGGGTCGACGAAGATCGTCGCCATCGCCATCATGATATCGGGCATGGCGACGGGCTGGACCATATACTCGGAAATGCCGTTGCGCACAAGTTCGCGATAGAGCGCGATGTCGTTGTGATAGCCGATGATGATGACCTTGGTGGACGGGTCGCAGACGGCGGCAAGCGGCGCCAGCTCGTTCAGCACACTTGCAGATACCGTCCTGGTTTCGAGAATGATCAGATTGGGCGTTGGCGCCGTGGCGAACATGTTAGCGGCCGCAGCAATGCCGCCGCTTGTGATGCGCAGGCTGACCTTCGACATGCGGCGGTCATGGCTGCAACGCTCCATGACACGCTGCAGTTCTTCGCTTTCGCAGAAGGCGTGGACCGATATGCGGGGCAAGGGCCGCATGTTCTCGAGCTCGGCCATACGAACGGCATCTTCTGCGTTGCGCAGCTCCGTCGTATTCTTGATCTCGTATTCGACTGTACTCATCGTTCGGTCCTAAACTGATCAGAAGCTGTTGGAGCTGCTGGTGACGTCTTCAATCGTGCTTGTCGTTTCGCGATACTCTTTGATCGCAGCGTTGCGGCGGGCCGCATCAATCGGGGTCATGCCGCGAGGCGCGATCAGGTCTTCCGGGTTTGCCACTTGTGCAGCCAGGTTGTTCTGCGTTGCACAACCGAAATTGTAATAATTCTGGTTGGTGAAATCGTTGATGATGTCTCTCGGCCATTGACCGCACTGCGACGTCATTGCTGTCGTGCCGACGAAAGTCAGGCGAATGGGCGCTGCGTCACCCGCGCCGGCCGCTCCGTAGGAACTGTTGACGATCTTGGAACTTGCGATGCCGCGGGCGGAAAGCTCAGCGCGTACCTGACCCCGCAGCTGCCGTGCTGCCGCCGCATTCGGCGATCCCTCGGGCGTCAGCAGATAAACCGGCCCGGTTGCCCGCGACGTGTAATTCTGCGCGAAGCCGCGGATCATGTCGCGCTGGGCGATGTTGAGGCGGCGGTCCGTCGACGCGACCGGGATATCGACCGATTGCTCTGCTTCGGCAACCACGATCGGGTGTCGCTGGCGATAGTCGTCGGGAATGCCACCGGTCGTCAGTTGGTCATGGGAGGCACAGCCGGAAAGCAGGGCGGCAGCCACCGCGATAAATGTCAGCAGCGATTTCGAACGGCGGGAATCATGTGCGGTGTTCTGCATGTGGGCCATCGGCTGATCTCTGTGTTGTGCCATTGCTGATCCTGCCGCGCTCATTTGTAGATGAACCCGATGGAGCCATGGAATTGCGCGTCGGCGACGGGCGTTTCACGGCCGCCGTAAACCTTGTTGACGCGATTGAGCAGGAAGGTCGCCGCGTCGTTTTCCGGGCTGAAGTTGTCGTCCGGGCGGCTGAGCTGATCGCGAGCAACCGGGCGAACGAGATAGGGCGTTGCAATGATGACAAGTTCGGTCTCATCACGCTCGACAGTGCGCTGCCGGAACAATGTGCCAAGCAGAGGGATCTTGTTGACACCCGGCGTGCCGTTCGAGGTCTGCAATACGTTGTCGCGGATCAGCCCAGCAAGCGCGATGGAGCCACCCGAGGGAAGCTCGACGGAGGTCTCGGCCGAACGGCGCTGGTAGGTTGGCGTTGAGCCGGAAACGGAAGGGGCGGGCTCCGATACGTTCGTCTTGATTTCTAGGCTGATTCGGCCGGAGGACAGGACGACCGGCTTGAAGGCGAGATTAATGCCGTAGTTGTAAGGAACGATCGTGACGTTGCCGTCATTGTCCGTCGTCGAATAAAGCACCTGGCCGCCGGAATTGAAGGTCGCTGCCTGGCCGGAAATCGCCGTTAGTGTCGGCTCGGCCAGCGTCTTCACGACCTTCGCTTGTTCAAGCGCGTTGAGATAGGTCGAGATATCGTATTTTCCGATCGAGCTCTTGAAGAGGGCCGCTAGGCCGCCGCCAACGATTGCGGCGGCGCTGTCGGAGCTCGGGGAGCCGAGCTGGGCAACCGAGAGACCCTTGGAATTGGAAACGAGATTGTTGAAGCCAAGCTGCTTCAGTACCTCTCTGCGAACTTCCGCGATGGTGACCTTCAGCGTGACCTGGTCTTCGCCCTGGATCTGCAGCAGATTGACGACCTGTGAGGTCTGGCGGCCTTCGGCGAAAAGGGCCACCGAACCGTCTCCGCCAGAAGCGCTGGCTGTTTCCGTACGCGTTGTTGCTTCGCCACCTTTCAGGAAGGCTTGCGCGAGGTCTGCGGCTTGTGCCGCGTCTTGCGGCGTGCGAACTGTGCCGGTTAGCACGATATTGTCGGACACGATCTCGACTTTGATGCAAGAGTCAGGGATGAAGCGCCGGAGATTGGCCTCCAGGCCGGCGACGTCGCGTTCGATCGCGATATCGAGACTGACGATCTGCTGCCCATCGGCGCCGAAAATGAATATGTTCGTCTGGCCAACCTGCTTACCGAACAGATAGATACGCCGCGAGCTACGAGTGACCGCGTCGGCCATGGAGGGGTCCGAGACGAGGATGTCATGTGCATCGACCGGAAGGTCAACGACAATCGCCTTCTTCAAACCGAGCTTCAGGCTGCGGTGTGCGCCAGGTCCAGCCTGGGTGATGTTAACGATCCCATCGGAAACCGCGTACGCAGCTCTTGCACCGAGAACAGGAGCGAGAACCCCCGGAGCGGCGCCCGTGAATGCGATCGCAAAGGACAAGCAACCTGCCATCAAGGGCTTTGTGTAGCGCTTCAAATTGCCCATTCCCATTTCCTTTACTCGGCCTTCGGCGCACTGCTGCTGTCTGTGACGATTGAGCCTGATTTGATGACTTGCACGATGGCGCTGCCATTATCGCCGCTGAGGAGGTAGTCAGCAGCGCTCGTATCCTGTTCTTGGGCGTCGGCAACGGAACGCAATGCCAGCGACAGCCGCTCAGCCATTTGCTGGGCAACGGCCAGTACCTTGGTCTGGTCGGGGGTTAGCTCGAGCGTTGCCGTGGTACCAACGACGGCTTTGGAGCCGTCTTCCTTTTCCTGGATCTGCTGGTCGATCGCGAGTACGCGCACATTGCTGAGCACAGTCTCGGTCAGATACTTGTCGGCTTCCTTGGATTTGCGGACCATAATCACGTCGACGCGGTCATTCGGCAGGATGAACCCGCCGGCACCTGTCGAAACCGAAATGTCGGTTGCGACGGCACGTTTTCCGGAGGGCAAGAGGGAGGACAGGATGCGGCTGTTCGAATCCGCGATCTTTTCCGCGCGGATGGGCTCGCCCTCGAAAATCGGCAGGCGAACGACAGCGCCCTGCAGGTCTTTCAGGGCATCTGGCTTGTCGGTTTCGGTAATGAAGCCCTGGACGACGCCGCTCTGCGGCCAGGCCATCCAGTGGACGGCCTTGTCATCCAATCGCGCGCCGACCGGGAGGTTGGCACCGGAGACCAGTATTTTGACGGTCGGCTCTTTCTCGACGACTGATTTGACCTGGGTGACAACGGAGCCACGACCCGCGAGGCTCATCGCCAGCACGCCGGCAAGGCCGGCCGCAACGACAGCGACTCCTAGTATCAAAAGGCGGGCGGGCTTCATTAATCGTTCCTCGGGGATTCGCGATACCCGAAGAATGGCCTGCAATTGGTATAATTATAGTTAATGAAAGCCTTCGATTTTAAGTTAACGGAGGATTAACTTGCCGTTACTTCAGGCCCTCAAGTGCCATAAGAAAAAGCGGTGAAGAGGGAAAGGCCACGAAGCCGCCGATCGCGATCGCGATACCATAGGGAATCTTCTTGGCGAGAAGAATTGAACTGGGGACAGGCAATCCGATGGCGAGGATGATATTGGCCTGTGCGCGGATAATGAGAATTACGAACGTAGCGATGCCGCCGATTATGCTGACATAGGCGAGGAACTCGAAGAGTGCGGGATTGAACCCAAACCAGAGCGATGTCGCTGCAAGCAGCTTTGCGTCACCGCCGCCCATGATGTTGAGGGCGAACAGAGCAAAGCATACGCCGAGAACGGAAAGAGCGGCGACGACATGCATGCTGATTAGCGAAAGGGGCATTGCCGTCAGTGGCGCTATGATTGCAAAGGCAAGTGCAAGAATTATCGATGCCCGATTCGGGATCGTCATCGTAAAGAGGTCGGAGAATGCCGCGATGGCAAGGCAAAGCGGGAAGACTACGAGGACTGCAGCTACGATCATTGTGCCACCGTACTAAAGACAAAAGGCTCACCCGTTTGTGTGCGAGTGAGCCGTTTTTGGTTGGCGTCGGGCGCCTGGGCGCAAAACGCCGATTACGGCGTACCCGTCTGCGCTGCAGCCTTCGTCGCGGCATCTTCCATGCTGCCGGAAATGCCCATGAAGACAGTGTTCAGTTTGCTGCCCACTGCGGTTGCTCCGGTGATCAGCGCAACAGAGATAAGCGCTGCGATCAGGCCATATTCAATTGCGGTCGCGCCGGATTCGTCCTTGAGAAAACGGCTAACAAGCTTGGTCATGGTAACTCCTAACTCCAGTTGATGTTCAGCAGTCCGCCAACTGTTGCCGTTGATCGGATTGCAACAATTTAGCGCGGGCCTGTTTCCATCAACTTAAAGAGTTAGGTTACCGTCCGGTAAATTATGACCGATGCCTGAGGATGGTAAGTATTCCCTATCGCAATTGTTAAGAGTTTTATAGAAACGTCCTGCGCGCCCGGTAGTAAAGGCGTTTGATGCTAGGGAATGTCCTCGTGCCRATATTCGATGGCGGTGAAAAGGCTAATGCCCTCGAAGCCCCTGTCGCAATGTGGCTCATAAAACTAGCGTCTTCGATAAACCATAATAGGCTTAAGACTTCATTCACCAATTTTTCTCATGCTGCTTGGTGAAAATCGCCGTAACCCGAGAGAGAATCAAATGTCGCCGAGTGGCAAGAGGATCATCCTGGCCAGCTTTTTTGCCGCCCTCGGCCTTGGCGGATCCGCGCTCGCGCAACAGGACATTCTGCGGGTCTACATGGATCAAGCCCGCGTTCTGAAACTCGATCGTCCAGTGAGCAAGGTCATCGTCGGAAACGCCAAGGTTGCCGACGCAACCGTGGCGGATTCCAAGACGATCGTCCTGACCGGGCGCAGTTTCGGAACAACCAATCTTGTGCTGCTTGATGCGGATGGCAACGCAATACTGGATGAGAGCATCCTGGTGTCGATTGATGAGGCCAACACTGTTCGCGTTTTTCGCCAAACGGAGCGCTCTGTTCTTTCTTGTACTCCGAATTGCGAACAGCATAGCCAACAAGGCACAGAGACCGCAACGGCAAGCCAGCAATAGCTGCTGAGTATCTGCGAATTCCGTTAGACTTCTGATCCGGCTCAACGCACCCAACTTGCTGCCGAACGGCAGCACGATCACGATCAGCCACAGTCATTTCTTTCTCCCCGTGGGAGCACCACGATAGCGTGCGGCGATTGCTGACGCGTCAGCCTCGTTTGCCAAGTCCGCTCGGCCGTTATAAGGCTTGAGAAGTGGCCCGCGATGCGCGGGACGTCAATTTCCTGTCGCTAGGTGGTGCATGGCGCGAGCCTTTCTTTTCGTTCTGGATTCCTTTGGTGTCGGCGGCGCGCCGGATGCGGCAGCCTATGGCGACGAAGGCGCTGACACGCTGGGGCATATCGCGGAATTCTGCGCTGCCGGTGCTGGCGATCGCGAGGGATTGCGCTCAGGCCCGCTCCAGCTTCCGAATATGTCGGCACTTGGCCTGGTCCATCTCGCCAAGGCGGCGTCTGGCAGGTTTCCGGCCGGAATGCCGGTGCCGGAGAAGGTGTACGCGATGTACGGTTCCGCCAGCGAGGTCTCGCGTGGCAAGGACACTCCGTCCGGCCATTGGGAAATCGCCGGAACGCCGGTAACGTTTGACTGGGGTTACTTTCCGACAGAAGGCGATGCCTTTCCGCCGCAGCTTGTCGAGGCGCTCTGCAAGGCGGCCGACATTCCCGGGATACTCGGCAACTGCCACGCCTCTGGTACCGACATTATTGCCCGCCACGGCGAAGAGCATATCCGGACCGGAAAGCCGATCTGCTACACCTCGTCCGACTCTGTCTTCCAGGTTGCCGCGCATGAGACGCATTTCGGCCTCGACCGGCTCATGACCTTCTGCACGATCGCCCGGGCGCTGCTCGATCATTACAATATCGGCCGCGTCATCGCACGACCATTCGTCGGCGAAACCGCTTCCAAGTTTCAGCGCACCGGAAACCGTCGCGACTTTTCGGTGCCGCCGCCGGAACCGACGCTTCTCGACCGGCTGGTCAAGGAAGGGCGCAAGGTCCATGCCATCGGCAAGATCGGCGACATCTTCGCGCATAAGGGCGTCTCGCGAGTGATCAAGGCCAATGGCAATGAGGCTTTGATGGACGCAAGCCTTGCGGCAATGGATTCCGCCGAGGATGGCGAACTGGTATTCACCAATTTCGTAGATTTCGACATGGTCTACGGCCATCGCCGGGATGTCGCCGGCTATGCCGCAGCGCTTGAGGCCTTTGATAGCAGGCTTCCCGAAGTGGGTGGCAAGTTGAAGCCCGGCGACCTCGTCATCCTGACCGCCGACCACGGCTGCGATCCGACGTGGCGCGGCACCGATCACACGCGCGAGCGCGTGCCGATCATTGCCTACGGGCCGGGACTGCGTTCTCGCGATATTGGCATTCGTACCACCTATGCGGATATCGGCGAGACGATTGCCCGCCATCTGCGCATTCCGGCGGGCGCGCACGGGAGAAGCTTTCTATGACGTCGCATTTGAAGAAGGTCGAGCTGCACTGCCATCTGGAAGGAGCGGCGCCGCCGACGCTCACCGTGGCGCAGGCTCGCAAGTATAACATCGACATCAGCCCCTACCTCGCTGACGGCACCTATGTCTGGCATGATTTCGCGAGCTTTCTGGAGTGTTACGACAAGGTCTCGGAGGTCTACAAGACCGAGGAAGACTACGCGCTGCTGACGGAAACCTATCTCGATGAGCTTGCCGCGATCGGAACGATCTACAGCGAGCTGATCGTCTCCCCCGATCACGGCAAGCGGATCGGGCTTGGAGCGGATGCCTACATCGAGGGCGTGTGCGAAGGCGTGCGTCGTGCAAAGGCGAAAAGCGACATCGAGGCACGCCTGATTGTCACCGGAGAGCGTCATTTCGGCCCGGAGAGCGTCATCGGCGCCGCCGAATATGCTGCCAAAGCGACGAATCCGCTTATCACTGGCTTCAATCTTGCAGGTGAGGAACGGATGGGTCGGGTTGCCGACTATGCGCGTGCCTTCGACATCGCGCGCGATGCAGGCCTCGGCCTCACTATTCACGCCGGCGAGGTGTGCGGTGCGTTCAGCGTCGCCGATGCGCTCGACGTTGTCAGGCCTTCCAGGATCGGCCATGGCGTCCGGGCGATCGAGGACCTTGATCTCGTCAAGCGGCTCGCCGATCTCGGAACGGTGCTGGAGGTATGCCCCGGCTCCAATATTGCACTGAACGTCTTTCCGGATTTCGCTTCTCATCCGTTGCGAAAGCTCAAGGCGTCAGGTGTTCGCGTGACGATCAGTTCGGACGACCCGCCCTTCTTCCATACTTCGCTGAAGCGCGAGTACGAATTGGCTGCCAACGCCTTCGGTTTCAGCGATGCGGCGATCAACGAGATGACCCGCACGGGAATTGAGGCTGCTTTCGTCGACGAGCCGACGCGACAGGCGCTCTTCGCCCGGATGTAATCCGGCTAGCCCTGGGGATCGATGCTGCAAAATTGCCTCCGCTCTTGCGGTGAAGGCAATTTCCATGGAAGAAACATCCGATAAGAACAACGATAGGAAGGCTCGGCCATGGACGGCGTAACGGTCATCGATCACCCGCTTGTGCAGCACAAACTCACGATCATGCGGCGTAAGGAGACATCGACCGGGAGTTTCCGTCGGCTCCTGCGCGAAATCTCCACCTTGCTCTGCTACGAAGTGACGCGTGATCTCGAACTCACCATGGAGACCATCGAGACGCCCCTGCAGACGATGGAGTCGCCGATCCTGGAAGGCAAGAAGCTCGTCTTTGCTTCGATCCTCCGTGCCGGCAACGGCCTTCTCGAAGGCATGCTCGACCTTGTGCCGTCGGCGCGCGTTTCGCATATCGGCGTCTACCGTGACCATGAAACGCTGCAGCCGGTCGAGTATTACTTCAAGGCTCCCGAGGATATCTCCGAACGCTTGATCATCGTCGTCGACCCGATGCTCGCCACCGGCAACTCGTCGATCGCGGCGATCGACAAGCTCAAGGAGCGCGGCGCCCATAACATTCGCTTCCTCTGCCTTCTTGCGGCGCCAGAGGGCATCAAGAATTTCCGCGAGGCGCATCCAGATGTGCCCGTCTTCACCGCTTCGATCGATAGCCATCTGAACGAGAAGGGCTACATCATGCCTGGTCTCGGCGATGCCGGCGATCGCATGTACGGCACGAAGTAATTCGTCATCTGTTTACCATTCGGATGCAGTCGATGGTCCGGACACGCGTGCCGGACCATTTGCTTTGCAGGCATTAGCAACTTGTCAGCGATTAGGGAGTAGGACGTGTAAGCATGGCCACGCATGACGCGGGGTTTATACAGGAAGGATTTCTGTCCCGATGCTCGTGCGTACCGTCATTTTTGCAAGCGTGGCTGCGGTGCTTGCAACACAGATACCGACCCTCATGGGAAAACGCAGCGGCGAAATGGTCGCCTCGGCCAATTTCGTAACCGACAATGCAGAACAGGGGCGAGCCGCGGCAAGTGGCGGCACAATGCGCCTGCGGGCTGATGCTCAAGGCCACTATTCCGGCGATTTCAGAATCAATGGTCGTCAGGTGCAGGGCCTGATCGATACCGGCGCGACCTACGTCGCTCTGAATGAGAGCTTCGCTCGACGCCTGGGTTATACGGGCAACCAGCTTGATTTCCGCTACTCGGTCGACACAGCCAACGGGAAGACGAAGGCAGCGCACGTGACATTGGATCGGGTGGAGATTGGCGGCATCCGCGTGCGTGATGTGGAGGCCTTTGTGCTGAAAGATGGCGCCCTGTCCTCCACGCTCGTCGGCATGAGCTTCCTGCGCAAGCTCGCTTCCTATTCCGTTGCCGATGGATCGCTCAGTTTGAAGCAATAGGCGTCAGGGCGTCGATGGCCGGTTTCTTGCCTCGTCGGCCGTCAGCGCGCTCTCCCGGGTGCCGGAGACAATTATCTCCAGGACCTCGTGCTCGTCGGTGTTCTTGACGTAGCGGTCACCGACATACTCACCGCGCTTGAGGACCATGACGCGATCGCCGACGGCGAAAATGTCGACGAGGCGGTGTGAGATGATGATCTGGGCAACGCCTTGTTTCTTCAGTTCCAGCATGGTTTCGAGCAGCCGCTCGGTCGCCATGACCGAAAGATTGGCGGTCGGCTCGTCGAGAATGACGACGCGCGGCTCGAAGGAGATCGCGCGGGCGATCGCCACGGACTGCTGGCGGCCGCCCGACAGGCTCTCGACCTTCTGATAGACGGAATTCACGTCGACCTTGAGGCGCTTCAACACGTTGTCCGCCTCGGCATACATCTTCCTCCGATCGACGAAGGGGCCTCTGAGAGGCCAGCGGCCGAGAAAAATGTTCTGGCCGACATCCATGTTCCCGCAGAGCGCGAAGTCCTGATAGATCATCTCGATCCCTGCGTCGCGGCTCTCGTGCGGGCTTTTGAAAGAGACCGGCTGCCCCGCGACCAGGATTTCGCCGGAGTCGCGCTGATAGGCGCCTGTCAGGATCTTCATCAGCGTCGACTTGCCGGCAGAGTTGTCCCCGACCAGGCCAAGAATCTCCCCGGGATAGAGCACGAGATCGACCTTGCGGAGCGCTTGCACGGCTCCGAAAGCCTTTTCGATGCCCCGCATTTCCACAATCGGCCGCGAAGGCGTCACGTCAGCCATGGATGGCTTCTCCCGTTCGTGCTGCTGTCGTGAAACGGCCGCGCAGGCGCGCAAAGATATTCGCCTGCCGCACCCATATGTCGATCAGCACTGCCACAATGAGGATGACCCCGATGAAGACATTGATCCAGTGCTGGGGCATGCTGAAGCCTTGGACATTGAGTTGCAGGAGCGCGCGGACAAGCGTTATTACAGCCGCGCCTGCAAGCGAGCCGATCATCGTGCCGTAGCCGCCGAAGATTGATCCGCCGCCGATGATCACGGAGGCAATGGCGTCAAGCTCGCGGAACTGGCCGGCAACCGGGTTGAAGCTGCGGAAATAAGCGACGTTGATGATCCCGGCCATGGTTGCGCAGAACGCGGACAGTACTAGTGCAATGAAGCGAACACGGTTGGTATTGATGCCGGCGTAGGCCGCAGCGCGGACATTGCCGCCCGCTGCACAGACCTTCAGCCCAAATGGTGTGTAGGCAAGCACGATGCCGGCGATGAGGGCGACGAAAAACATGAAGATCGTCTGGATGCTGACGACCTCGGCTACCGTACGGATCATCCCCGGGGGCAGCGAAACACCGAAATGCAGGAAAACGTCGTTCACCTTGCGGCCAAGCAGGTTGTAGCCTTCCGGCCAGCCGGTCAGCTGCTGACCGGCGACAAACCAAGCGGCAAGACCTCGGGCAATGTAGAACATGCCGAGCGTGGCAATGAAGGCGGGCAGCTTGAAGCCGACGGTGATGACGGCATTGACAAGGCCGGCAGCCGTCCCCGCAAGCAGACCCATCGCCACGGCAGTGAATGGATCGGCGCCCAGCACCTTGAGGAAATAGGCGGCCGTGCTGCCGGCGAGCGCAAGCACCGAGCCAACGGAGAGATCGATATCACCGGCCGCAATGACATAGGTGAGCCCGACGGTAACGAGCGCCAGCTCTGTGTAGTTGAGCAGGATCGCGAAGGTGTTGGGCAGGTTCCACCAGTAGTCCGGCCTTAGCGCCAGGCCGGTCAGCCAGAGCAGCACCGTCAGGATGATGGCGAGTGCGTCGCGCCGCGCAAGGAACTTGCCGAGCCCCGTGGCCGAGAGCGCCATGTCGGCCGCCATCGCCCCTTTGGTCTGCACGCCTTCCAGAGCGACGCCGCCGGTTTCGTAGGCCGGCGGCGGTGGCCGACCGCGGAGCCAGGCCCAGAGCCGGGCCGCGATCTGGCGTCGAATGAGGAAGGGCTCGATCAGCACGGCCACGACCAGAAGCAGCCCCAGGAAGACCATGACGGCACCGGCTGGCAAGGTGAACCTGGCGCCGACGGCAACGCTCTCTCCATCGATGATGACGGTCCGCGTGATCGGCCAACCTTCGCGCAGCACCTTGTCGATCAGCACAACGACTGTCGCGCCAAGGCAGGACCCGAGCACGCGCCCGCGCCCGCCAAGGATCGACGCACCGCCGATGACGACAGATGCGATCACGGTAAGCTCCCAGCCGACGCCGTAAAGAGGGGTGACGCCCTTGTCCTGCGCCGCAGCCAGAAGACCGGAAAGGGTCGCGCAGAGCGACGAGATCAGGTAGGCGCGAATTCGCACCCACTGGGTGTTGATGCCGGCATAGGCTGCGGCCTGCTCGTTGCCGCCGGTCGCGAAGGTCTCATAGCCCCAGCGGGTCTTGGCAAGCACATAGGCGCCGATGACAGCTACGAGGAGGAAGATCGCGATCTGGTTATTGAAGCCGAGAGCGTTGATCTCTCCGAGATGAAAGAAGAGCGGATAGTCTGCCGCCTTGCCGGAGTAGTAGATCGCTTGGCCATGCGTGAGCGCAAGAACGAAGCCTCGACCGATAAAGAGCATCGTCAGCGTTGCAATGAACGCGGGCACTTTCAGCATCGTCACGAGGACGCCGTTGACGAGGCCAATCACCGTGCCGAGCAGCACACAGAAGATCACCGACTCGATGACGCCGATGTCGAGAACATCAGACGCAAAGAGCCTCGCAAAAACGACAGCGATCAGGCCGTAGGTCGAGCCGACCGAAAGATCCAGGTCCTTGTTGGCGATGACAAAGGTCATTCCGACCGCGATTATCCCGACACGGGACGTGTCGCGAAGTAGCGCCAACAGGGCCTCCGTTGATCCAAAGAAGGCCGGATTGACGATAGCCCCGCCGAGGTAGAGCAAGGCGAGGAAGATCAGCAGCCCAGCCTCCCAGCCGCCGACGAGCTGGGGCGGCGCACGGCCTAGCGATGTCGTCGTGGGCGCCATGGTGTCTGCCGATCAATCTCGCCGTCGCGATGCGGGAGGCTTGCACCTCCCGCGTCGATTTCAGGCGTTTCGGAGCGTTAGTTTTCGAAGCGCTTGCCAACCTTTGCGACGTTCTCCTTCGTCACCAACTGGGCACGCGTGTCCAGGTTGGCGGCGGAAATGCCGCGATCGATCTGCAGGTAAAGCTGCATGACAGGCCAGAAGCCCTGCAGGAAGGGTTGCTGTCCCAGCGAACCGGTCAGGTTTCCGGCGGCGATTCCCTCCTGCTGTGCCGGGCCGAGGTCGAACCCGAATGCGCAGAGCTTGCTGGTCTTGCCCATCTGTGCGACGGCCTTGACGAGCGGTGGCGTGAAGACGTTGTTGGCGGTGAAGGCACCGACCACGTCACCACGGGATTCGAAGAGCGAAACAAGCGCGTTGACCGGATCGTTGGGGTTCGTGTCGATGCCGACGTTCTCCGGTCCAGCGTCAACCTTGAAAGCGTCAAGCTTGCCGGCCTCCTTCAATGTTTTGACGATGGCGTTGAAAGCGGAGGTGACCCGGTTGTTGACCTCGATGTTGCCCATCGCAGTTGACGACGGCAACAGAATCGAGCCGCTGGTTGCGCCGCTCGCAATCACACAATTGGCAAGAGCCTCGCCGCCGATTGCCGCGGCCGATGCGTCCTGACCAGTATGGCTGATGGCACTGCGATGCAGGATGGTTGCATCGAATGAGTTGGTTGTGGCGATCGGTATGCCGGCCGCCTCGGCAGCTTTGACGATGTCGTTGTAGGCGCCGACCTGCGGCGTCGTCATAATGATGCCGTCGATCGTCGGATCTTGGACGATCTGGTTGAGGATCTCGATTGCGCGCGCCGGATCGTCAACTGGCGATTCCGAGCCGAGCAGCAGGATCTTGGCGCCGATCATGTTGCCGGCGACGGTTGCGCCGACATAGACGGGATCAAAAAAGCCATTGCCTGCCGTATGAGTCACGATCGCGAAGGTCAAATGACCGTCCGCCGAATGGAAGTTCTTCGTGTTGGGATCTTCCTTGGCAGCTTCGGCAAAATTATAGCCGCCAACTGCTTTCTCGACGCTGCCCGACTGCGCAAATGCATGCGAGACGCCGAGCGATAGTAGCGCGGCTGACACCGCGTACAGCAAAGTCCGCCTCATGATTAGTCCTCCCTTGAGTCAAGGAAGGAAAGCCGTTCGAGCGCAATTTACAGAGAGTGAGGGCCGAAGGCTTCCTCCCATACGCTAATATTCTGCGCAATTCCGATGCAAGTAAACGGCGAACTCATCGTAAGGGCGAAATTGTTTGCCTCCAAAACATCCCCTGGTTGTTTTTGATGACAAAATAGCCGTTGAAGTCGTGGTTACTGGCTCTCAGGGGATGGATGCGCTTCCTGGCGAAGCCTGCCTCCTTTTCGGAACGCGATCCTTAGCTTGCTGAAAGAGCCACGATGCGCTCGTAAATGACGGCGGGGGTGGCAGGCTGGTGTTCGTCGATCCGGTAATGTTTGGCGAGGGCGGCAACCGCCGCATCTGCTGAATCCGCGCTTGAGGCATGCACAAGCGCGATGGGGTCGCCTTTCTCTACACGCGTGCCAAGCGGCAGAATGTCGGATATCCCGACGCGATGATCGATCCTGTCGGCGGGATGACGCCGTCCGCCGCCGAGGTCGACGACGGTCATGCCGATCTCCCGTACGTCGCAGCCGGAAAGCCAACCGGACCGAGGTGCGGGGACAGGTTTCGTCAGCGGCGCCTCGACGAGGTACTTGTCCGGTGCCTCCAACAGATCCGAGGGGCCGCCGAGGCGGCTGACCATGCGGGCAAAGCTTTCGGCGGCCTTGCCCGTAGAAAGCGCGTCCACGGCTTTTGCCTCACCGTCCTGAAGTGACGACACCACACCTGACTTCGCCAGCATCTCGGCTGCGAAGGCCAGCACGGCAGCCTCCAAGCGGGTGTTCTTCTTCTTGCCCGCTAGAAAATCCAGACAGTTTCGGATCTCGACGGCGTTTCCGGCAGCATCCGCCAGCGGCTGGTTCATGTCGGTAATCAGGGCCGATGTCCTGACGCCTGCACTGTTGGCGACATCGACAAGGGCGCGGGCCAGCATCTCGGCATCGTCAGGCTCGGCCATGAACGCGCCCGTGCCGACCTTGACGTCGAGCACCAGCGTCTGCAGACCGGCCGCAAGCTTCTTCGAAAGGATCGAGGCGGTGATGAGGGGAATCGAGTCAACGGTCGCCGTCACATCCCGGACAGCGTAAAGCTTGCCGTCGGCTGGAGCGAGGGAGCCGGTTTGGCCGATGATGGCGCAGCCGACATCCTTCACGACCTTGCGGAAAACTGTTGCGTCAGGGGTGATGGTATAGCCAGGAATGGCTTCGAGCTTATCCAGCGTCCCGCCGGTATGGCCGAGACCACGCCCTGATATCATCGGAACGGCGAGGCCGCACGCTGCCGCGATCGGTGCGAGCATCAGGGAAACATTGTCCCCGACGCCGCCTGTCGAGTGCTTGTCGGCAATAGGTCTGTCTATGTCTGCCCAGCTCAGTGTGTCGCCCGAGCGGGCCATTGCCAGCGTCAGCGCCACGACCTCGTCGCGCGACATACCCTTGAACCAGACCGCCATGGCGAAGGCGCCGATCTGCCCCTCGGAGAGCTGACCGGCCACAAGTGCGGCAATGAACGATTGGATATCCTCTTCGGAAAGCGTTCCGCCATTTCGCTTCTGGCGGATGATCTCCTGGGGGATCATCTCAATAGCTCGATGCAGCGGCGGGCGCGGATTGCGTGCCGCTGAGCACGGCAAGAATGTCGTCGAGCAATCCGGATGCGCCGAAGCGGAACGTGGATGGCATTGGCCAGTCCGGCGCCATGATCGTTTCTGCAAGGCTCAGGTAAAGCGCTACGTCTGCCACCGAACCGATGCCACCCGCCGGCTTGAAGCCGACCTTGCGGCCGCTCTGGCGAATGACCCGCAGCATGATGTCGGCAGCTTCCAGGGTCGCATTGACGGCGACCTTGCCGGTGGAGGTCTTGATGAAGTCGGCACCCGCCTCGATGGCGAGTTCGGAGGCACGACGGATCAGCGCCGCATCCTTTATCTCGCCGGTCTCGAGAATGACCTTCAGCAGGATCGGGTCCTTGCACTCGGCTCGGACCGCCGCAACCATGTCGGTGACAGCCTTGCCGCTACCGGTCATGAATTTGCGATAGGGGATGACGAGGTCGATTTCGTCGGCGCCGTCGGCGATCGCCTCGCGTGTTTCGGCGGCAACGTCGGCCACTTCCATATCGCCCGACGGGAAATTGACCACAGTCGCAATCCGCACCGGATGACCCGTGCCGAGAACTGCGCGAGCGCGGGCAACGAAGCGCGGCCAGATGCAGATCGCCGCCGTGTTGCCATAGGGGGTTTGGGCGCGCGCACACAGCGCGTCGATCTGCGCCTCGGTGCAGTCATCCTTGAGGTTGGTAAGATCGAGGAGGGAGAGGGCGACGGCGGCCGTTTCCTTGCTGGAATGGTTGGTCATTATTCGCGTTCTCCTGCAATCATTTCCTTCAGTATGGCGGCGAGGCGCGCACCGCCGATCGGAGCCATATCCTTGGTCTCCTCATGGCTCAGTTCGCCGCCGGTCATGCCGGCTCCATAGTTGGTGATTACAGACGCCGCCGCAACCCTTAAGCCAAGCATTCGCGCGATAATCACTTCCGGCACGGTCGACATGCCGACGGCATCGGCGCCGAGGATACGGGCCATGCGGATTTCGGCGGGTGTTTCGAAGCTTGGGCCTGAGAACCACATGTAGACGCCTTGCGACAAGGCGATACCGAGCTTCTCCGCAGCATTGCGCATCCTGTCGGCGAGAGCTGCATCATAAGCACTCGTCATGCCGACAAAACGACGATCGCTTTCCTCGCCGATCAGCGGATTCATGCCGGAATAGTTGATGTGATCGCTAATCTGCATCACCGAGCCAGGAGGCATGTCGTCTCGGAGCGACCCTGCGGAATTGGTCAGGACTAGCGTCTCGACGCCTAGACCTTTGAGCACCTCGATCGGCAGCCGCATCGCGCTGGCATCGCCCTTCTCGTAGAAATGGACGCGACCGGACAGCATGATGACGGGCACACCGCCAAGCAAACCCGCGACGACTTCTCCGGCGTGGCCCGAAACCGCGCTGACAGGAAAGCCCGGCAAGTCGTGATAAGGGATGCGATGCGCATCAGTCATCTCGCCGACCAGCGAGCCGAGACCGGAACCAAGCACGATGCCGTAGCGCGGCGAAAGGCCGCCGAGCCTTCCGGCAAGCACGTCGAGAGCGGCACTCATCCGAGTTCGGTCTCGAAGCTGAACGGCAGCAACTCTTCCATGGTCATCGTCTTCTTCACGCCGACCTCATCGCAGAGGTAGATCTTCGTGTCCTTGGAGGCGAACTCCGAGATCTTCTGCCGGCAGCCGCCGCAGGGCGGGCAGAGCGGCAGCTTTTCGGCGATCACGGCCATTTCGACGATCTTCTTGGCGCCGGCCATGATCATGGCGCTGATGGCGGTTGGCTCCGCACACCAGCCTTGCGGGAAAGACAGGTTCTCGATATTGGCGCCGGTGTAGACCTTGCCGTCCTCGGCGCGGATCGCGGCGCCGACGGGGAACTTCGAGTAGGGGGCATGAGCGAAAGCCATGGCACCGCGAGCGGCCTCGAAAAGATCGTGGGACATGTTCTCAGCGTTCCTTCGTATAGGGCACACCACCCGCTTTCGGCGGGATTGCCACGCCGATGAAGCCGGCGAGCAGGATGCAGGTCAGGATATAGGGCAATGCCTGGAAGATCTGTACCGGCACTTCGCCGATCAGCGGAACCTGCTTGCCCTGCATGAAGTTTGCCAGCGCATCGAGGAAGCCGAAGAGCAGGCAGGCGAACATGACGGGCACCGGTCTCCACTTCGCAAAGACCAGTGCCGCAAGTGCAATGTAGCCCTTACCGGCCGACATATCCTTGATGAAGGCAGCCGACTGCGCGATCGACAGATAGGTCCCCGAGAAGCCGCAGAGGATGCCGGCGCACATGACCGCGCGATAGCGCAGCCAGCCCACCGAAATGCCGGCCGTATCGACCGCGCCCGGATTTTCGCCGACGGCGCGCAGCCGCAGGCCGAAGCGGGTGCGATAGAGGATCCACCAAGAAAGCGGAACCGCAAGAAAAGCGAGGTAGGTCAGGATATTGTTGCCTGAGATCACGTTCGCGTAGAGCGGGCCAATGATCGGAACTTCACGGACGGCATCGGCGCCCGGCAGCACGATCGGCGCAAAGCGGGCTTCCTGAGTTAGCTGTGGCGTACGGCCGCCCTGGCCGAACCAGGCGCCCCCAAGGACGATTGTGATACCGGCGACGAAGAAGTTGATCGCAACGCCCGAGATGATCTGGTTGCCGCGATTGGTGATCGAGGCGAAGCCGTGGACGAGGCTGAGCGCCACGGAGCAAATGATGCCAGCACCGAGGCCGAGCCATGCCGAGTCCGTCAGGTAGGCGACGCAGGCTGCCGCAAAGGCAGAGCCGAGCATTTTACCCTCGAGGCCGATATCGAAGATGCCGGCGCGTTCGGAGAACAGACCAGCCAGCGCCGTGAAGATCAGCGGGATCGACAGACGGATCGTGGAGCTCAGAACGCTGATGAAGATGTCAAAATAATCCATCGTCCGTTCCCCTCACGCGGCCTTGAACTGTTGATAGACGCGAACCATCGCGGGGCGGAACATGTATTCGAGCGCACCGGCGAAGAGGATAACAAGACCCTGAATGACCAGGATCATTTCGCGCGTGATGTTGGGCATCTCGAAGGAGATCCAATCGCCACCCTGATAGAGGATGCCAAAGAGGATCGCCGAGAAGATGATCCCGACCGGATGATTTCTCCCCATCAGTGACACGGCGATGCCTACGAAACCGGCGCCGCCCACGAACTCGACCTGCAGGCGGGCCGAGGATCCCATGACCGGGTTCAACGCCATCATGCCGGCGAGCGCCCCTGACAGCAGCATCGCGGTCATGACGATGCGGGCGTACGGGATGCCGGCATAGGCCGCCGCGCTGTGGCTGACGCCAAGGGTGCGCATCTCGAAGCCGAGCTTGGTGCGCCAGATCAGCAGCCAGACGAAATAGGAGGCAACGAGGGCAATGAGGAAAGAGACGTTGAACGGTGCTGCGCCGAGCTTGGCACCGAACAGGTTCATCAACCAGCCGAGTTTCGGCAACTGGCCGCCTTCCAGGAAGGTGCGGGTTTCCGGCGCCATCTTGCCGGGGACGATCAGAACGTGCACCAGCAGATACACCATCAGCGCCGCGCCGATATAGTTGAACATGATGGTGGTGATGACGATGTGGCTGCCGCGCTTTGCCTGCAGGAAGGCGGGGATGAAGGCCCAGGCGGCGCCAAACAGGCCGGCACCCACCACGGCCACCGGCATGGTGACATACCAGGGGACATAGTGGTCGAGCGCCAGCGCAACCAACGCGCAGCCGAGACCGCCAAGATACGCTTGCCCTTCCGAACCGATGTTGAACAGGCCAGCATGAATGGCGACCGCAACGGAGAGGCCGGTGAAGATGAAGCTCGTCGCATAATAGAGCGTAAAACCAATGCCTTCGCCGCTGCCGAGTGCGCCCTCGATCAGCAGCGACAGGGCCGCAAGCGGGCTTTCGCCGATCAGCCAGACGACGAAGCCGGAGATCAGGAAGGCGACAAGCAGATTCAACAGCGGAATGAGGCCGTAGTTGATCCAATTTGGAAGTGGAACTGAAGCAGTGCTCATCAAGGCCTCACGCGGCAATGCCGGCCATCATCAGGCCGAGGGTCTGTTCACCGGCATCGGGCGTCTTCTCGCCGACGACATGGCCGGCAAACATGACAAGGATACGGTCTGAAAGGGCGCGGATTTCGTCGAGCTCGACGGAGACGAGCAGGATCGCCTTGCCTGCATCGCGCATCTCGATGATCCGGCGGTGGATGAATTCGATGGCGCCGATATCGACGCCGCGCGTCGGCTGGCCGATGATCAGCGCCGTCGGATCGCGCTCGATTTCGCGGGCGACGACGATCTTCTGCTGGTTGCCACCGGAGAAGTTCGCGGTCTTCAGCCGCGGGTTCGGCGGGCGGATGTCGTATTTTTCGATCTTCTCCATGGCGTCCCTACGGATCGCGTCGAGATCGAGCAGCGGGCCCTTGCTGTAGCCGGGATTGCGGTGGTAGCCGAGAACGGAATTCTCGTACTCCTCGAATTTCAGCACCAGCCCCATGTGATGCCGGTCCTCGGGGATGTGGGCTAGGCCGAGCTCGCGCAACCGCGCCGGATCGGCTTTGTCGATCGGCTGACCGTCGAGGAAGATCTCGCCGGAATGCGGCTTGCGGATGCCTGCTATCGCCTCCAGCAATTCGGACTGCCCATTGCCGGCGACGCCGGCAATGCCGACGATCTCGCCGGCACGGACGTCGAAGGATACGTTGTCGACCATGATGACGCCGCGGTTGTCCTTGACCGTGAGATTGCGAACCGACAGGATCACCTTACCCGGATTGGCTTCACCCTTCTGCACGCGCAGCAGGACACGGCGACCGACCATTAGTTCGGCAAGCTCCTCGACCGTGGTTTCGGAGGTCTTGCGGGTCGCCACCATCTCGCCGCGGCGCATGACCGACACCGTGTCGGTGATCGCCATAATCTCGCGCAGCTTGTGGGTGATCAGAATGACGGTCTTGCCCTGGTCGCGAAGGACGCGAAGGATCTTGAAAAGATGGTCCGCTTCAGCAGGTGTCAGCACGCCCGTCGGCTCGTCGAGGATCAGGATTTCGGCGCCGCGGTACATGGCCTTGAGGATCTCGACGCGTTGCTGTAGCCCGACCGGAAGCTCTTCGATCAGCGCATCCGGGTTCACTTCGAGGCCGTAGTCCTTCTCCAGGCGGCGCAGCTCGGCGCGCGCGGAAGAAACGCCCCTGGCGAGCAGCGCGCCGCCTTCGGCGCCAAGCATGACGTTCTCAAGCACGGTAAAATTATCGACCAGCATGAAGTGCTGGTGCACCATCCCGATCCCGGCTGCGATTGCAGCCTGGCTGTCCTTGATGGTGACGGGATTGCCGTTGACGCGGATCTCGCCGCTATCGGCATGGTAGAAACCATAGATGATCGACATCAAGGTCGATTTGCCGGCACCGTTTTCCCCGATGATGCCGTGAATCGTACCCTTGGCGACGGTAAGATTGATGTCCTTGTTGGCGTGAACGGCACCGAATTTCTTGTCGATGCCCACAAGTTCGATAGCGGGCGTGTCTGTCACAGCAGGCTCCAAATACGAAAAGGGCGTATGACGGAGCGACTCCGCCATACGCCCGTCTCAGTCACGGATCACTTCGGGCAAGCATTGTCCGTCGTGTAGTCGTGAACCTTGATGGTTCCCGCAATGATGCCTTCCTTGGCCTTGTCGAGCGCGGCCTGCATGTCAGGCGTGATCAGCGCCTTGTTGTTGTCGTCCATGGCGGCGGCAACGCCGTCTTCCTTAACGCCGAGCGCCAGGACGCCGGCCGTGAACTTGTCGCCCTTGACGTCGCTGAAGCCGTTGTAGACGGCAAGGTCGACGCGCTTGACCATCGAGGTCAGGACGGAGCCCGGATGCAGGTGGTTCTGGTTGCTGTCGACGCCGATCGAGAGCTTCTTGTTGTCAGCGGCCGTCTGCAACACGCCGAGGCCCGTCGCACCTGCTGCCGCGTAGATGACATCAGCGCCCTGATCGATCTGGTTCTTGGTGAGTTCGCCACCACGGACCGGGTCGTTCCAGGCAGCGCCCGTCGTGCCGGTCATGTTCTGGAACACCTCGATATCGGATTTGACGGAGCGTGCGCCCTGCTCGTAGCCGCATTCGAACTTGCGGATCAGCGGGATGTCCATGCCGCCGACGAAGCCGACCTTGCCGGACTTCGATGCGAGGCCTGCGAGAGTGCCAACGAGGAAGGAGCCTTCTTCTTCCTTGTAAACGACCGAACGAACGTTTGGCTTGTCGACGACGGCGTCAACGATGACGAACTTCGTGTCGGGGAATTCAGCTGCGACCTTCTCGATGGCCGAGGTCCAGGCGAAGGAGACGGCAATAACCGGGTTGAAGCCACGGCTTGCGAAGTTGCGGATTGCCTGCTCGCCCTGCGTGTCACCGGTCGGCTCGAAGTCGCGATAGGCGATACCGGTTTCTTTCTTGAACTTCTCAGCGCCATTAAAGGCTGCTTCGTTAAAAGACTTATCGAACTTCCCGCCGGTGCCGTAAACGAGCGCCGGCTTGACGTCCGCGGCCAGCGCCGTCGTGGACATGGCAGCCACGGCCAGGAGAGTCAGAAGGGATTTTTTCATGAGTTGCAGCCCTATTGTTTCTATTTGTTTGGGTCCTCCCGCAAGCCTGTTTCAGGCATGTCTGCGGAACCACCGACCTCCCCCCGGAGGCCTGGCTGGGCGCATCCTTGCATGGCTCAAAAAAAAATTCACGAGAAATTTTTCGACTGGTAAAAATTTGCCGCAATTGCCAAAAATCAGCTCAGGCGGGCTGTTTTTTGCACAAAATCATCGTTGGGTTGCGATTTTTCTAGCCAACCCCGGAACTGGTCGACGCTATTTGTTATGCTGCAAATCGGCCAGCCGCAGGCGATCTCTTGTAGCCTGCCATCCACAACAGCAGCGACAACACCAGGAACACGGCGAATGCTGGCTGAAGCATCAGCCATTGGAAGGCAAGCGTGTAAAAGCGCGGGTGGATATAATAGGCGATGCTCGATTGCAGGCTTTCCAGCGAGGAGGGGCTGAGGTCCTGCCATGCGTCGCCCATGGGGGTAATGACCACGGAAGAGGCGGCAACGGACTGGATGGAATCGACCGTTCCGGCGATGACGGCAACGGCCAGCGCGACAAGACTCGTCAAACGCAAAAGGAAACGCATCGAACTCTCCGGCGATCAAACATGGCAGGCATTTTCCCGGCCAGCCGCGCCATTCGTCAACCTCTACAAAAGATAATGATGGAGGGGTGGAGCTGCAATGGAGGGCGTGAGCGCACTTTTACCGGAAGAAGTCAAAAAACTGTTAGATTTGGGTTGATCGACAGAAATTCATCGGTATATATCGCGGCCGTTCCGACGATTTGCATCTTCGCCGATGCAGACCGCCAAAGGACAGGTGGCCGAGTGGTTGAAGGCGCACGCCTGGAACGCGTGTGTACGTGAAAGCGTACCGAGGGTTCGAATCCCTCTCTGTCCGCCAAATATCTTCTGAAGATACTTGTTTTTACTAGAATAGTTTCTTTGGCGTCCGTCAGGTCCGCCGTTCAGCCCGCGGCCGGTCCACGGCTGAGTTTGTCGCTACCTGCGTCGACAGAGCTGCCGCTTCGCTAATGCGGACAGAGCGCCTCGCTCCGTTGGAGCAAACGCGTCGCCCCCCGTTAACGTAGAATTCCAGCAGGGAAGAGGGCCACCCAGCGACCAGCGTTCATGGGCTGCCATCCGAATCAGCTATCTTCTAATCACCGTCGGAGCCCGCCGAGGTAACCCTTGCCTCGGTTTCCGAGGAGGCGGTTGACGCCGGCGCTGGAGCTTTGCGACGCTTGAGGTATTCCTCGAAGCGCTGAAGAACGACATAGAAGGAAGGCACGAAGAGGACTGCAAGGCAGGTCGAGGCAAGCATGCCGCTGAACACGGAGATGCCGATCGACCGGCGTGCGTTGGCGCCCGCGCCTGTAGCAAGGACCAGCGGAAGCACCCCGAGGATGAAGGCGAAGGATGTCATCAAGATCGGGCGGAAGCGCAGGCGCGCCGCCTCCACGGCTGCTTCCAGGATTTCCATCCCCTGCATGCGTTGCTCGCGGGCATACTCAACGATCAGGATCGCGTTCTTGGAGGCGAGCGCAATCAGCAGGATAACGCCGATCTGGGTATAGAGGTTATTGGCAACGCCGATCGCCATGAGTGCGCCGACCGTACCAAGTAGCGCCAGAGGCACCGCCAGCAGCACAGCGAGGGGCAGGATCCAGCTTTCATATTGGCCGGCGAGCACGAAATAGACGAGCAGTATGGCGAGTGCGAAGACGAAGTAGATCTGCGAACCGACGGCTTTTTCTTGGTAGGACATTGCCGTCCAGTCGAAGCCAGCGGTCGGGGGCAGTGTATTGCTGGCGATCTGCTCCATCACGTCGAGCGCCTGGCCGGAGCTAAAGCCCGTCGCCGCCCCGCCAACGATCGTGGCGCTGGGATAGAGGTTGTAGAGACTGATCAGGGACGGACCCTGCATGGGAGTGACGTCGACCACGGTTCCTAGCGGCACCATGGTGCCGTTGCCCGCCTTGACCATCAGCCTGCGGATGTCCTCAGGGCTGACGCGCGCGTCGGGCGAGGCCTGCACATAGACCTGGAAGGTGCGGCCGAATTTGCTGAACTGCGTCACATAGCTGGAGCCCACATAGCCGGAAAGCGCGGAGAAGACCTGGCCGACTTCAATGCCAAGGGTCTCGGCCTTGATCCGATCGACGGTGACCGCTAATTGCGGCACGCCGGCGCGGAAGCTGGTGCTCAGCCGTTGTAGAGCGGACTGGCTGTTGCCGTTGCTGACGATACTGTTGGCCAGAGATTCGAGGAGGGGGTAATCGAAGTCGCCATTGCGGATCTCCACCTGCATGGTGAAGCCGCTGGCATTGCCGATGCCCTGGATGGGGGGCGGCACGAGCACAAGTGTATTGGCGTTGAGCACCTCCTTCAGCGCGCCGTTCAGATGCTCGTAGATCGACAGTAGGTCCTGCCCCTTCTCCTTCTCGCGCGCGCCCCAATCCTTCAGTACGACATAGGCAACGCCTGCGTTCGGCAGGCTGGCATTGTTATCAAGCACCGAAATGCCGCTGATGGTCAGTACGTTTTCGACCCCCGGTGTCGCCGCGGCGATCGTGCCGACCTGTTGCAAGACTTGATCGGTTCGCTCCTTGGAGGCTCCGTCGGGCAACTGAGCGCCGATGAGCACATAGCCCTGATCCTCGACCGGCAGGAAGGCGGTCGGCAGGCGGGCCAGACCCCAGCCAGCCACCGCGATTAGCGCGAGCGCTATCACGACCATCAGGCCGCTGTGGTGCACCATCCGGCCGATCAGGCCGGCGTAACGGCGCTCGATCGGATCGTAGGCGCGGTTGAAGGCCCGGTAGAGGAAGTTGCGCTGTTCCGGCGGGATGGGTGGCCGCAGCCAAAGGGCACACTGCGTCGGCTTCAGCGTCATGGCGTTGATGGCGCTGATGAGGGCGGTGGCGGCAATTACAAGGGCGAATTGCCGATAGAGCTGCCCGGTTAGACCCGGCAGGAACGCTGCGGGAATGAAGACCGACATCAGCACCAGCGTGATGCCGATCACCGGCCCTAACAACTCATCCATCGCTTTCTCGGCGGCTTCGCGACCCGGCAGGCCCCTCTCGACGTGGCGAGCGACGCCTTCGACGATAACGATGGCGTCGTCGACGACGATGCCGATGGCAAGGACGATGGCAAAGAGGGTCGACAGATTGACGGTGAAGCCGAGGGCGGCCATGGCCGCGAAGGCGCCGATGATCGTCACCGGCACCGTGGTTGCCGGCACAAGCGTCGCCCGCCAGTCCTGCAGGAAAACGAGAATGACGATCAGCACCAGAACACCCGCCTCGATAAGCGTCTTGTAGACTTCGTCGATCGAGGCAGTGACGAACTTTGTGGTGTCGAAGGGCATCTGGTATTGCAATCCCGGCGGAAAGCTCTTGGAGAGCTCGGCCATCTTGACGCCCACCTCCTGGGCGACGGTAAGAGCATTGGCTTCCGGCAGCTGGAATATGCCGATGCCGGTCGCGGGATGACCGTTCTGCATGAAGGTCTGGCTGTAGGTCTGGGCACCCAGCTCGACCCGACCGATGTCCCGGATGCGCGTAATGCGGCCACCGTTCTCGGCATCGACCTTGACGATGATGTTTTCGAAGTCGGGCGCCTCGCTGAGGCGGCCATTGACGTTCAGCGTGTATTGGAAATCCTGGCCGGTCGGCACCGGCGGTATGCCGATCTGGCCGGCCGCCACCTCCTGGCTCTGTTGCTGCACGACGGAGATCACGTCGTTCGGCGTCAGGCCCCGTGCCTGCAGAAGATTGGGATCCATCCAGATGCGCATCGCGTACTGGCCCGCGCCGAAAACCGTGACGCTGCCGACGCCCGGTAGACGCGAGAGCTCGCTTTGCAGGTTGATGACCGCATAGTTGGAGAGGAAGAGACTGTCGAAGCGGTTGTCCGGCGAGGTCAGAGTGACGAAGCCGAGGATGGACGTCGATTTCTTCTGCGTGGTTACACCCTGCAGCTGCACGGCCTGCGGCAGCGACGACATGGCGATTGCCACGCGGTTTTGGACGAGCACCTGCGCCTGGTCTGGATCGGTGCCGATGGCAAAGGTGACGTTCAACGAGTAGGTGCCGTCGCTGGCGCTCGTCGATTGCATGTAGATCATGTCTTGAACGCCGTTCACCTGCTGCTCGATCGGCAATGCGACGGTATCGACGAGCGTCTTGGCGCTGGCGCCGGGATAGCGCGTCGTCACCGATACGGTCGGCGGAACGACGTTCGGATATTGCGCGACGGGCAGCTGGATCAACGCCACGGCGCCGATCAGCACCATGACCAGAGCGAGAACGTTGGCCAGTACCGGCCGCTCGATGAAAAAGCGCGAGATCATGGCTTGGCTGCTTCCGCAGCAGAGGGTGCAGGCGTATCGGTCCGGGGCACGACTGTTGCATGGGGAGCAGAGGTTGCGTCCTCGCCGGGATCCAGTTTGACCTTCTCCGGCGCGACTTTCGCGCCTGGAATTGCCCGCTGAATACCTTCGGCGACCACCCAGTCACCGGGATCGAGACCCTCCTCGATCACCCGTAATCTTCCCTGCCGCTGGCCAGTCTTGACTTGGCGTTGCTCGATGACGTCATCCTTGCCGAGAACCAGCACGTAGCTGCCCTGCTGGTTGGAACCGATCGATTCGTCGCGGACGTATATGCCGCCGTCGCGATGGCCGACCGGGACCCGCACGCGGGCGAAAAAGCCAGGCAGCAGGGCGCGGTCCTTGTTGTCGAGCAAGCCGCGGACCTGCAGCGTACCCGTCGAGGCATCGACCTGTGGCGCCGCATAATCAAGGCGACCCTTATGCGGATAGCCGTCTTCGCCCTGCAGGCCGATCTCGACAGGAACATTCGGAAGGTCGACTTCGCGGAATGTCTTGCCCTGCCGTGCCAAATCCTGCTTGATCGCCAGGACCTGCGGTTCGCTGACGTTGAAATAGACATAAATCGGATCTAGCTGGACGATCGTGGCAAGCTTGGTCGGTCCGGCAACGCCGACAAGCGCGCCGACATCCACGAGATGAGCGCTCACCACGCCGTCGAAAGGCGCCAGAACACGGGTATAGCCGAGATTGATCTCCGCCAGTTGCAGGCTCGCCTGGGCGTTGAGGATGTTCGCGTTCGCTTCATCATAGGCGGCCGTCGCGGTGTCCACATTGGTCTGGGTGGTGGCCTGCTGCTTTATGAGCGCCAGCTGTCGTTGGTACTCCTGCTGACGCCCGACCTGGGAGGCTTTCGCGGAAGTCAGCGATGCCTGCGCCTGATCGCGCTGCGCCGTATAGGTATTGCTCTGGATCGAGAAGAGCTGATCACCCTGTTTGACCGACGCGCCATCACGGTAGTCAATCGTGTCGAGGAACCCTTGGACGCGTGCCTCGATGTCGACGCTGTTAAAGGCAGCGGTATTGCCGGTCAGCTCGAAATAGGTGGTTACCGGCTGCACCAGCGGCTGGGCCACATGGACCACCGGCGGTGGTGGCGGAACGTATTCGTTCTTGCTGCCGTCACACGCGGATAGTGCTGCCGTTGCAGCAAGCGTGATCGATAATTGTAGGCTTCGATACAATTTACCACGCATTTTGCCGCCTCAACCGCTTCAACGCCTCAGCTGTAATGCACGTGCGCCTCGCCTTTGAACGACCAGTATCTCCCCCGGCGAAGTAGACACTAATATTCCTGTAGATCGCTGAAGTTGCAATAGCTTAAACACGGCGGCTGCTAAGGCGCGCCCAGGAGTGCTGCCAGCCGGTTGCACTGCCGTCTCGCCTGGCCACCGTGTCCACCCAAAAGAGGCCATCCAGTCCCGACACGATCGAAGGGGGTGAAAGCGGGAGAGTCGCGGCCGTACCCAAGGGTGAGCATCAATCACATTCGAAAAGCCGGCTCCAGTAGAAAGTACTTGCATCAACCGACCGGTCAGTCAATTATGGGCCGTACGCGGGAGGAAATCCGCATCGAGACTATGTTCTACCGTCACCGGGCGCCGCTGGAAGTGGCATTGCCGGCCGCTTGGGCGTGGCTTCTGGCGGAGATGGCCGGCAGGGGGTGGAGGTATATCCAGCGCCCGCGACGGGTAACGTGATACGATCCCATGCAAGCCATCTGCAAAGGCCAGGGAGGGCATGATGCAGTCACTGATAACACCAGTCCATAAACCGGTTCCGGTGGAAATTCTGCAGGCGGAGCTGCGCAAGGTTTGCGGTGCCTTCGATCTCGAGCCGATGGGCCGCGACGATACCATGGCCGGTGATGTTGCGAGCCGCCGCATCGGCTACTTCGAGACGGCCGTGGTCGGGCTCGACGCGCGCCATGTCAGCCGCAGCACCCGCTCGATCCGGCAGGACCCGGGCGAGCATCTCTTCCTTCTGATCCAGGACGAGGGCCACTGCCGCGTCGAGCAGAGCGAAAAGACGGCCACACTTTTGCCCGGCGATATGTTCCTTGTCGATTCCGTACTGCCGTCCTCCTTTGTCTATGACGGCGTACGCTCCAGCCAGGTGTCGCTGCACATGCCGCGCCACGAAATGCTGCACCGCTTTGGCAAGGAATGCACCGGTGGCGTCGCGATCAGCCGCGACGACCCGCTGTGGGTCGCCATGCGCGCGGTGCTGACGAAAATGCTCGCCGAGCCGGGCGCGACGACGCAGCTCGGCGAAGCCTTCTTCTGCCTGATGGGCGCGTATCTCCAGGGTATCCGGACCCAGGAGAAGGCGCGGCCGGCCGAAACGCTGCTGTCGCGGGCGCTCGCCCTGATCGATCGCCACTGCGCCGATCCTGGTTTCGGCCCGAGCGAACTTGCCCGCCGCCTCAATGTCTCCGAACGCATGCTGCAGCGGCATTTCCAGACGCTCGGCGAGACGCCCGGCCACCGGCTGCTCGGTCGCCGGCTGGAGCTTGCGCGTGCGCGCCTTGGCGCGCCGCAGCAAGGCCAGGGCGGACAGGGAATCGCGGGCATCGCCTTCGATGCCGGCTTTAACGACCTTTCCTACTTCTACCGCGAGTTCCGCAAAAAATACGGCATCACGCCGGGCGCAGTTGTCCGCAGCCCTGTCGAGCGCTGCCATTGACGGATTTGTCCAATGCGCTGGACGGCCCCGTCCAAGTGGGGCTCGAGCACTTCGTATAGGCTATCCCGCCAATAGTCCTGCATGAGGTGGGGCTTGAAGGGAGGAGGCGATCATGACGCTGCACAGCGCGACGATCAACGGTAAGCCGGTCATCGGCCAAAAGACTTTCAGCGTATTGAACCCGGCGACGGGCGAGGAAGTGGGTCGCGCGCCGAACATGGGTGCGGCCGAGCTTGACGCCGCCGTCGCCGCCGCCAAGGCCGCGTTTCCGGCCTGGTCGGCCAAGAGCGACGAAGAATTGCAGGCCGCCTGTGCCGCCGTCACCGCCCGCATCGAAGCGCATGCCGGAGAACTCGCGGAACTTCTGACCCGCGAACAGGGCAAGCCGCTGAACGGCCTGGGCTCGCGCTGGGAACTCGGCGGCACGGTTGCTTGGGCCGGCTACACGACCGGGCTTTCGCTGCCCGTCAAGGTGCTTCAGGACAACGAGCAGGGCCGCGTGGAGCTGCACCGCAAGCCCCTCGGTGTCGTGGGGTCCATCACGCCATGGAACTTCCCTGTCATGATCGCGATCTGGCATATCATGCCGGCGCTGCGCACCGGCAACACGGTGGTTGTCAAGCCGTCGCCGCTGACCCCACTTTCGACGCTGCGCCTCGTCGAGATCATGAACGAAGTGCTGCCGGCCGGCGTGCTCAACGTCGTTACCGGCGACGATACGGGCGAGTTCAACCTCGGCGGCGCCATGGCAGCCCATTCGGACATCCGCAAAATCGTCTTCACCGGCTCCTGCGCCACCGGCCAGAAGGTCATGCGCTCGGCTGCCGAAACGATGAAGCGCCTGACGCTGGAACTTGGCGGCAACGACGCCGGCATCGTGCTGCCGGACGCCGATCCGGCGGCAATCGCCGAAGGTCTGTTCTGGGGCGCCTTCATCAACAACGGCCAGACCTGCGCCGCCATGAAGCGCCTCTATGTGCATGAGTCCATCCACGACGCCGTCTGCGAGGCGCTGGTCGCCTATGCGAAGAATATCCCGGTCGGTAACGGCCTTGAAGAAACGAGCGTTCTCGGGCCGATCCAGAACCGCATGCAGTTCGACAAGGTGAGCCGCCTCGTCGCCGACGCCAAGGGCCGCGGCAAGGTGCTGCTCGGCGGTGAAGCGGGCGAGGGCCTGTTCTTCCCGCCGACCATCGTCTCGGGCCTTTCGAATGGCGATGCGCTGGTCGACGAGGAGCAGTTCGGCCCGGCGCTGCCGGTGATCAAGTATTCGGACATCGAGGATGCGATCCGTATGGCCAATGACAGCCCGAACGGCCTCGGCGGCTCGGTCTGGTCCTCCGACCGCACCGCCGCCAAGAAGGTCGCGGCTCGCATGGAATGTGGTTCGGTCTGGATCAACAAGCATGGCGCAATCCAGCCGAACGCGCCCTTCGGCGGCGTCAAGGCCTCCGGCTTCGGCGTCGAGTTCGCCGTAGAGGGGCTAGAGGAATACACGGACATCCAGGTGGTGTTCGCTTGAGCATGCAAGTCCTGAGACAACAAGGGAGGTGACATGAAAGAGGTCGCCTCCGGAGAGAACGGATCACTGCGAATGATTGAGGGACAGTCACACTTCCGGCCTTTCGGCTTATCCTGTTGGGGTTTTGCGGATCTCAACAAGGGAGTTGGAAGCATGACTGCCTCTTATGA
>NZ_JBFTQH010000013.1:0-154207 GCF_056398905.1 Rhizobium sp. 01T417
GATGAGCATTGGCAATGAGAACGATTAAGTGTCGTAAGGGCATTTGGTGGATGCCTTGGCATGCACAGGCGATGAAGGACGTGATACGCTGCGAAAAGCCGTGGGGAGCTGCGAATAAGCTTTGATCCATGGATCTCCGAATGGGGCAACCCACCTTAAATGCTTRGAAAATCTAAGTTGTGCTTCGGTACGGCTTAGGTTTCYAAGCATTGTGATAAGGTATCTGCACCTGAATAAAATAGGGTGTAAGAAGCGAACGCAGGGAACTGAAACATCTAAGTACCTGCAGGAAAGGACATCAACCGAGACTCCGCAAGTAGTGGCGAGCGAACGCGGACCAGGCCAGTGGCAATTGTGTTTAAAGCGGAACAWTCTGGAAAGTTTGGCCGTAGCGGGTGACAGCCCCGTACGCGTAGATAGCATGATTGTCCTAGAGTAGGGCGGGACACGAGAAATCCTGTCTGAACATGGGGAGACCACTCTCCAAGCCTAAGTACTCGTGCATGACCGATAGCGAACAAGTACCGTGAGGGAAAGGTGAAAAGCACCCCGACAAGGGGAGTGAAATAGAACCTGAAACCGGATGCCTACAAACAGTCGGAGCCCGCAAGGGTGACGGCGTACCTTTTGTATAATGGGTCAACGACTTAGTGTAACAAGCAAGCTTAAGCCGGTAGGTGTAGGCGAAGCGAAAGCGAGTCTGAAYAGGGCGATTTAGTTTGTTGCATTAGACCCGAAACCGAGTGATCTAGCCATGAGCAGGTTGAAGGTTGGGTAACACCAACTGGAGGACCGAACCCGCATCTGTTGCAATAGATTGGGATGACTTGTGGCTAGGGGTGAAAGGCCAATCAAACTCGGAAATAGCTGGTTCTCCGCGAAATCTATTTAGGTAGAGCGTCGACCGAATACCCTGGGGGGTAGAGCACTGGATGGGCTATGGGGACTCACCGTCTTACTGATCCTAACCAAACTCCGAATACCCAGGAGTACTAGTCGGCAGACACACGGCGGGTGCTAACGTCCGTCGTGAAAAGGGCAACAACCCTAACCTCCAGCTAAGGTCCCCAAGTCATGGCTAAGTGGGAAAGGATGTGAGGATCCCAAAACAACCAGGATGTTGGCTTAGAAGCAGCCATCATTTAAAGAAAGCGTAACAGCTCACTGGTCTAAATAAGGGTCTTTGCGCCGAAAATGTAACGGGGCTGAAGCCATGCACCGAAGCTGAGGATGTGTAGCAATACACGTGGTAGCGGAGCGTTCCGTAAGCTGATGAAGGGAGACCCGTGAGGGCTCCTGGAGGTATCGGAAGTGCGAATGTTGACATGAGTAACGATAAAGAGGGTGAGAGACCCTCTCGCCGAAAGACCAAGGGTTCCTGCTTAAAGTTAATCTGAGCAGGGTTAGCCGGCCCCTAAGACGAGGCGGACACGCGTAGTCGATGGGAACCACGTTAATATTCGTGGGCCTGGTGGTAGTGACGGATTGCTCAACTTGTGAGGTCTTATTGGATTGATCTTGCAGGGACGCGGTTCCAGGAAATAGCTCCACCGTATAGACCGTACCCGAAACCGACACAGGTGGTCAGGTAGAGTATACCAAGGCGCTTGAGAGAACTATGTTGAAGGAACTCGGCAAATTGCACGCGTAACTTCGGAAGAAGCGTGACCCCATTTTACGCAAGTGAAGTGGGGTGGCACAGACCAGGGGGTAGCGACTGTTTATCAAAAACACAGGGCTCTGCGAAGTCGCAAGACGACGTATAGGGTCTGACGCCTGCCCGGTGCTGGAAGGTTAAGAGGAGAGGTGCAAGCTTTGAATCGAAGCCCCAGTAAACGGCGGCCGTAACTATAACGGTCCTAAGGTAGCGAAATTCCTTGTCGGGTAAGTTCCGACCTGCACGAATGGCGTAACGACTTCCCCGCTGTCTCCAACATAGACTCAGTGAAATTGAATTCCCCGTGAAGATGCGGGGTTCCTGCGGTCAGACGGAAAGACCCCGTGCACCTTTACTATAGCTTTACACTGGCATTCGTGTCGGCATGTGTAGGATAGGTGGTAGGCTTTGAAGCAGGGACGCCAGTTTCTGTGGAGCCATCCTTGAAATACCACCCTTATCGTCATGGATGTCTAACCGCGGTCCGTTATCCGGATCCGGGACAGTGTATGGTGGGTAGTTTGACTGGGGCGGTCGCCTCCGAAAGAGTAACGGAGGCGCGCGATGGTGGGCTCAGACCGGTCGGAAATCGGTCGTCGAGTGCAATGGCATAAGCCCGCCTGACTGCGAGACTGACAAGTCGAGCAGAGACGAAAGTCGGTCATAGTGATCCGGTGGTCCCGTGTGGAAGGGCCATCGCTCAACGGATAAAAGGTACGCCGGGGATAACAGGCTGATGACCCCCAAGAGTCCATATCGACGGGGTTGTTTGGCACCTCGATGTCGACTCATCGCATCCTGGGGCTGGAGCAGGTCCCAAGGGTATGGCTGTTCGCCATTTAAAGCGGTACGTGAGTTGGGTTCAGAACGTCGTGAGACAGTTCGGTCCCTATCTGCCGTGGGTGTAGGAATATTGACAGGATCTGTCCCTAGTACGAGAGGACCGGGATGGACATATCTCTGGTGGACCTGTTGTCCTGCCAAGGGCATAGCAGGGTAGCTACATATGGAATGGATAACCGCTGAAGGCATCTAAGCGGGAAACCAACCTGAAAACGAGTATTCCCTATCAGAGCCGTGGAAGACGACCACGTTGATAGGCCGGGTGTGGAAGCGCAGCAATGTGTGAAGCTTACCGGTACTAATAGCTCGATTGGCTTGATCGTTCTCATTGATCAATGCTCATAGGGCAAGCGTAAGCGCTTGTCCCGACAGAGCAAAGGCGCAAGCCTTTGCGACAGGCCGGCGAACCCAGGGTAAGCGCACCGCGCTTATCCCGAAGTGTTCGTCCGGTTCTAGCCTAGACGTGTTTAAGACGCGGGAGAGTCGGTCGCTGCCAGGTCTGCTAAACGCAACAACACATGCGCCGAATGTCGAAGTCATTCGAAAGCTGCATGTGAAACAAACAAATCTTCTCATCACGAAAACGGCCCYAAGCCGATCAAAAGGGCCGCCCACAAAGCGGCCTTTGTGCTATAATSGGYCCGGAAAYATGCAGTGCGTCCCTTACACGAGACAAATCGCCTTCGGCAATTTGCTCGGGCAGTAGCGTAAACTGCTTCGCAGTTTACGCACCGTGACAAAACCCAAAGGGTTTTGCACTTGGCGCGGGGTGGAGCAGCCCGGTAGCTCGTCAGGCTCATAACCTGAAGGCGATTTCGCTCGCCGATGACCGAGACTTGGAGTCTGCCGCGCTGGTCGGTTTCGGCGCAGGCCCCGCGGGACACCGCCTCCCAGAAGTGACGACTTACCGGACCACCAAGACAGGCACCGGGCTGCTCGCGAGGACTTCCGATGTCTGGCTCCCGAGCACCAGCTTTCTTAAACCCCTACGGCCGTGTGATGCCATGACGATCAAATCGCAGTCGAGAGCCTTGGCCTCCTCAACAATCGCTTCGGCCGGATAAGCCTGCGGGATATGGACAGTGTTCGCCTGCACGCCGAGCTTTTCTGCTGCTCTCTTGACCCCAGCCAGCACTCTCTCGGCTGTTTCCTTTTGACCGGCTTCATACTGGGCCATCTCTGTCGGCCCGGGAATATAGGCGCCGGCAATCCCTGCATGCGCGTAGACAGGGAACCGCTCTGTTGCCATGATTATCGTCACGCGGGCCTTGAGGCTGCTTGCAAGGGACAGCCCATGATCGACACCCTTCTGCGCTACTTCCGATCCATCGGTAGAAATGAGAATATGGTTGTACATACTTGTCGTCTCCCGTCTGGTCCAAGGCATTTGCTCCCACCACGCAAGGTACTATCGTTTCGCAACTAACGATACGGTTGTAGACGAAGAAATCGCCAGAACGGACTGGCGGAGGTTGGCCATCGCGCCACATGCAACGCACCTCCACTGTGGACGGATTACACCGCTGGGGACCTGCGCTACCGTGTCAGTCAACGTATGCCTGTGCACAGCGACATTCTCAAATCTGTCATATCGGCTGGTTAGAAGCGGCGTGGCACTCAGCCCCGCATGAAACTGGGCTGCTGCACTCTCCTTTTCGTGGAATGACACCGATGCAGAACAATTCGGCAGTGATTATCGAGCGCTCGACCGTCATTTTTGGCGACCGTCTGGAGCCCGCTTCCGTGCGCATCGAAGACGGCCGGATCACGGCGATCGACGGTGCACGCGACGGAGCGGACATTGTGGATGGACGCGGCTATCTCCTCGCTCCGGCTTTCGTAGACATTCATGGCGATGCCTTCGAGCGGCAGATCATGCCGCGGCCGAGGACGATGCTCCCTGTCGCTCCTGCGCTGCTCGACACAGACCGTCAGCTTGCCGCCAATGGGATAGCGACTGCCTACCACGCCCTGACGCTGAGCTGGGAGCCGGGGCTTCGATCTATGGAAAACGGTTACGCCGTCGTTCGCGCTCTCGACGCACTCGGCCCGCGTCTGACGGTGGACAATCGTGTCCAGCTCCGTTGGGAAACCTTCTGCTTCGAGGCGATCGAGCTTATTCGCGAGGCGCTCGCCGGTCCGCGCCTGCCGTCGATTGCCTTCAACGACCACACATCGATGGCAATGCTGCATCCCTCGACACCGTTGCAGGAGCGGCCGTTTGACCTCGATCCGGCCTTCCCGGCAGTCGATCCCGAAACGCCTGCGTTCGCGGAGAAGATGGCGGAACGCGCCAAGCGGGCCAAGATCCCGGTGTCTGACATGGTCGCGCTCGTCAGGAACATGTGGGATCGCCGTCCGCAAGTACCAGCCGCGATTGAAGAGGTGGCGACCCTCGGCCAGGCCGCCGGCGCACCGATGCTGTCGCATGACGATAGCCAGATTGAAACGCGCGACTTCTTCCGCGTCCGTGGCGCACGGATCAGTGAGTTCCCGATGAACAAGCGGGTGGCGCGGGCCGCCCGTGAGGCTGGTGACTTCATCGTCTTTGGCGCGCCGAACGCCACGCGCGGCGGCAGCCACATTGCTTCGATCGGTGCCGCCGATATGATTCGCGAGGGTCTCTGCGATATTCTCGCCTCGGACTATTATTATCCTGCGATGCTGCTTGGCCTGGCCAGGCTCAAGGCCGATGGCGTGGCACCGGTCCACGCGCTCTGGCCGCTCGTATCCGGCAATCCGGCGCGTGCGTCGGGGCTCTTCGATCGCGGCGTGATCGAAGTCGGAAAGCGGGCGGACCTCATATTGGTCGATTGGCCAGAGGGCGGCGCCCCCGTGGTTCGGCGCACCTGGGTCGCCGGCCGGGAAGCCTATTGCGCGGCGCCGATGGGCTGGTGACGAGTAGAGAAGCGGGCGAGCAACTGATGCAGAGCTAGAACAAGGCCCGTCGGGAGCTCCGCTCGTCCGCCCATCTCGCGCAAATCTTTAACCTCCGTCAGCTGCAGAGAAAGGCCGGCAGGACGAGCGGATCGTCAAGCGGCCCGAAAGTACGATCTGCCGGGGAGGGCGGTCGGAGCGATTGGCAAGGCGGTCAAGAATGAGCTGGGCTGCGTGTTCACCGATGGCCTGTACCGGCTGGGCGATGGTCGTCAGGTTCGGCTGGAAAACATCCGCCCAGGGAAAATCGTCGAAGCTCGACACCGAGATGTCATCGGGACAACGCAGCCCCATGTCCCGGATCGCCTTCATCACGCCGATGACCATCAGGTTGTTTGCCGAGAAAATGGCGCTCGGCCGTTCCGGCATCACGAGCAACTGCATGGCGGCATTATAGGCGTCTTTCTCGCGAAAGTTTCCGATGCGCACCAATGCGTCGTCCTGGGGAATGCCGGCATTGTCAAGCGCGCCGCGATAGCCGGCCAGCCGGCCGAGGCCGGTGGAGGTATCAAGCGAACCCGAGATGTAGCCGATCCGGCGATGGCCGAGGCCGACAAGATAGTCGATCGCGTCTTGTACCGCGCGCTGGTTGTCGAGGACGACTGCATCCGCCGCGATGCCGTGGCTGATGCGATCGATCAGTACGGTCGGGACACCGGCGCGCTGGAGGACGCGCTCAAGCGCATGGTCGTCGCCAGCCGGCGCAATGATCAGGCCGTCCACCATCCTGTCCAGGAGAAGCGAAATCTGCTCCTCCTGTTGCACCGGATCTTCGTCTGTGCAGCAGAGCATCACAGCGTAACCGGCGCGATGCAGCACATCCTGGATGACGGCGACGACATCCGT
Organism: Rhizobium sp. 01T417; assembly: GCF_056398905.1. Taxonomy (NCBI): domain Bacteria; kingdom Pseudomonadati; phylum Pseudomonadota; class Alphaproteobacteria; order Hyphomicrobiales; family Rhizobiaceae; genus Rhizobium; species Rhizobium sp. 01T417. The sequence continues at coordinate 6,284 of NZ_JBFTQH010000013.1, forward strand.
GAAGAACGGGTTGGTGATATCGGCGATGACGAGCCCGATCGTCTTGGTGGCGCCCGTCTTCAGGCTTCGGGCAATGGCGTTGCGTTTATAGCCGATGGCCGCAATCGCATTTTCGATTCTGCCACGCAGTTCGGAACTGACCGGCGCGGTACCGTTGACGACCGCCGAGACCGTGGCAACCGAGACGCCTGCCGTCGCAGCGACGTCTAGCATGGTCGGCTGGGATTTTCGTCTTTTGGAAGAAATCCGGTCCATAATTCAAAACGTTTAGATCGATGCGTTGTCCAACATGTTACGAAAATGGCAAGTTCTTAGCAAGATCAAAGCGTTGGAGGGCGACTGATCTCTTGACAGATTCGAAACGTTTAGATTAGCTTCTACTGTCGCTTACAGCCGCGGACAAAGATGGAAGGGAGGCCGTCATTGTCATGCAGGAAGAAGTGGGCCATTTGTCTTCGCGCGCCGACGCGCCACCTTCGTCCACCGCGCCTGTGCTGGAAGCGGTCGACGTCTCGAAGTCGTTTGGCGGAATTGCCGCGCTCAATCATGTGAAATTTGATCTGTTCGCCGGTGAGATCCACTCGCTGATGGGCGAGAACGGCGCCGGCAAATCGACCCTGATGAAAATCCTGTCCGGTGTCTACGCCGACTATGATGGCGCCGTCATCATCGACCAGGCTCCGGTTCACTTCGCGACGGTGCGCGACGCAGAGGTTGCCGGTGTCGCCATCATCCACCAGGAACTCAATCTCGTCCCTGAGCTGTCGATTGCCGACAATATCTTCCTCGGCAGGGAGCCCTTGATCGCCGGGTTGTTTGTCGATCGCCGGAAAAGCATGAATGCCGCCCGGACCCTGCTCACGCGGCTCGGCATCGATCTTGATCCCGAAGCACGGGTGTCGTCGCTCAGGATCGGCGAACAGCAGCTGGTCGAGATCGCAAAGGCGCTGTCGCTCGACGCCCGGATGCTCATCATGGACGAGCCGACATCGGCGCTGTCACCGAATGAATGCAAGCGGCTTTTCACGATCATGCGCCAGCTCGCATCGGAAGGGGTGGGCATCATCTACATCTCGCACCGGATCGACGAGGTAATGCAACTCAGCGATCGCGTCACGGTGTTCCGGGACGGCCGGCACGTCTGGACCAGGCCGAAGTCGGAGATCGATGAAGACATGGTCATCGCCGGCATGGTTGGCCGCAATCGAAGCCGTGCCGAAACCATCAGGCACGAAGCGACCGCCGTTGGCGGTGCAGTCCTGTCGGTGAGAAATCTGTCATTGTCCGTGGCCAACCGGCACGGCTGGAAGCAGGTCGTGACCGGCGTCAATTTCGAGGTCGCCTCAGGTGAAGTCCTTGGCATCGGCGGCCTGCTCGGGGCCGGGCGTACCGAGATCCTGCAGGCGATAACGGGCGCCAGCAACGGGGAGGCCGGCGGTGAGATTCTGATCGACGGGCAGCCGGTCACGATCCGCTCGCCGACGGACGCGCGCCGACTGGGCATTGCCTTCGTCACTGAGGACCGCAAGATGCAGGGACTTCACCTGCACGATACGATCACGGAGAATGTCGCGCTACCGCTCGTCAGCCGAATGGCGCGCTTCGGCCTGCGCGACTTTGCGGCGGAAGCGGCGGTTGCCGCCGACGCCATCAAGACGTTGGGTATTCGGGCCTCGGGCATTGAACAGGTCGCGGCAACGCTTTCCGGCGGAAACCAGCAGAAGGTCGTGATCGGCAAGTGCCTCGCCACGACGCCGCGCATCTTGCTGCTCGACGAGCCGACCCGCGGCATCGATGTGGGGGCAAAGAGCGACATCTACGACCTGATCTTCCGCCTGGCCGAAGCGGGTATGTCGATCGTCGTCGTGAGTTCGGAAATGCCGGAACTCCTGCATCTTTCCGACCGCATCCTCGTCATGTCCGAAGGACACCAGACCGGTATCCTGAACCGCGCGATCGCGACGGAGGAGCGGATCATGCAATTGGCGGCACCGCGATCCGGCAACAGGCAGGAGAAGGCATCCGCATGAATGTGATAAAGCTTGTTTCCCGCACGAAACTGTACTGGGGCCTGATCGCGATTTTCCTGATCGGTGTCGCCTGGTCGCCGGTGACGTCGTCGGGCAGGAACATATTTCTTTCCAGCGGCAACCTGCTCGACGTGCTGCGTCAGGTCTCGACGACGGGGCTTATCGCGACCGGCATGACGGCCGTCATCATCACCGGCGGCATCGACCTGTCGGTCGGTTCGTTGATGGCAATCTGCAGCGTCGTCTGTGCCATGTTGTTGACGGTTCCGGGGGACACACCCGCCTTCCTGCTCGGCGTGCCGTCGGTGCTGCTTGCCGCCCTCGTCATCGGGGCCGCCGTGACCCGGTTCATCTTCTCCAATCTTGAAAAGAGCCGCACTGGCTTCAGCCATAGCCGCGACCTGACGCTCGACCGCACGCGGGGCATCTATGTCCCGGCGCTGGTCGGTATCGCCCTCTGCACCGTGCTGCTCTTCTATATCGTGCCGCAGAGCGAAACCAAGTTCGGTGTGCTCGGCGTGCTGCTCGTCGTACCGGCCGTCGGCCTTCTGTTTGGCGCCATCAACGGCATCATCATCGTCGTCGGCCGCCTGCAGCCCTTCATCGTCACCCTGGCGATGATGGTGACTGCGCTCGGCATCGCTCGGCTGACGGCGGGTCAGAACAATGCGGTCCTGCCGGTTTATACCGGGTCGAACGCCACGGCCGATTTCGATATCCTCCGCTCGCTGGTCTTCGGCATCATTCCCATGCCCGGTATCTTTTTCATTGCGGCGATTGCGATTTATGCGGTCGTGCTGAAGTTCACTCCGTTCGGCCGCTTCGTTTATGCGATCGGCGGCAACGAGGAGGCGGCGCGGCTTTCAGGCATCGACAGCGGACGGGTCAAGATCGTCACCTATGCCGTCTCCGGCCTGCTCGCGGGCATCGCCGCGATCCTCTACGTTGCGCAGTATCGCCAGGGCAAGCCCGATGCCGGGGCTGGGCTGGAGCTCGACGCCATCGCCGCGGTGGTCATCGGCGGCACGAGCCTGATGGGGGGACGCGGCAGCCTTGCCGGCACCTTCTGCGGCGTGCTGATCTTCGGGCTGCTGTCGAATATCCTGCAGCTCCACAACATCAATTCCAACCTTCAGCTGGTGCTGAAGGGACTGATCATCATCGGCACCGTGCTCGTTCAGGAGCGCAATGCCCGCGATATTCTGGCGCGGTTGCGGCTGACACTGCCGCGGCCCGCGAGATCGGAGGCGTCCGGGGAGGAGCGTCCGCGCAAGGAGACCATGTCTCTCAACACTGGAGGAAACGGAAATGAAACGTCGTGACATGTTGAAGTTCGCGGTCGTCACTACCGCGCTTTTCACCACTACATCCCTTTTCGCTACGCATGGCGCGCTGGCGCAAGACAAGAAGTGGCGCATCGGGTTCTCCCAGGCGACCACGATCGAGCCCTGGCGGGCGCAGTTCAACAAGGACATCATCGCGGAAGCCGCAAAGCATCCCGAAGTCGAGCTGATCATCACCGACGGTGAGGACAAGACTGAAAAGCAGGTTGCGGATGTCGAAAACCTGATCCGCCAGGAAGTCAATGCGCTGCTGATCTCGCCGAAGGAATCCGCTGGCCTCACCGGCGTCGTCCAGCAGGCGATCGACGCCAAGATTCCGGTCTTCGTCTTGGATCGCAACGTCGAAACCGACAAGTACGTCCAGTTCGTCGGCGGCGACAACAAGCTGATCGGTCGGGCTGCGGGGGAATATGCCGTTGAACTTCTCGGCGGGCCCGGTAAGGCGCAGGGCAATGTCGTCGAGATCTGGGGCGGCATGGGAACCCAGCCGGCACACGACCGGCACGACGGCTTCCACGAATTTACCGACAAGGAGCCGGGCATCAAGAACCTGCTCGACCAGCAGTCGGGCGACTGGAAGCAGGACCAGGCCTACAACATCATGGCCACCGCGCTCCGCAACAATGAGAAGATCGACCTCGTCTATGGCCACAACGATCCGATGGCCTATGGCGCCTACCTCGCTGCCAAGGATGCCGGACGTGAGAAGGACATCAAGTTCATCGGCATCGATGCGCTTCCCGGAGAAGGCGTGACCTGGGTGAACAATGGTGAACTCAGTGCGACCTTCCTCTATGCAACGCCGGGCGCGGAAGGCCTGCGTCRGGCGATCAAGTATCTCGGCGGAGAAAAAGTCGAAAAGAATGTCGTCTTGCCGACGCTCAAGGTGACAAAGGAAAATGCAGGCCAGATCATGAAGGACAACGGCCTCTAACTCAGCGTAAACCTGACAGTAAAGAAGGGTCGGCTATCCCAGCCGGCCCTTTTTGTGTCCATACGGGTCCGCACCTGTTCGACGGTCAGTCCGGTCCGCTAAACCACTGTAGTAGTCGGCGGCATCCGCGCATTCGTCGATAGCCTGGCGGAATAACGGGCTTGGGGAGAGCTTGGATGGCTGCCTGGGGGCGAAGGCTGCGTAAAACTCGAGGGGATTGTGAAGCTTCCGAGTTTTGCGGCTTTCCACCGAGGCTCAACCGGTGGACCACTGGAGCACTTTGTCCAACCCTGAAACGGTCGCTCACCTATACCTCTGTATAATTCGCTCCATCATGCGTTTCGAATATCAGTAGGCGGATCCGTCGTGTCGGCGGCAAGGAAGCGCAAGTCTTTTTACGTGTTCGCATGAAAACCGCTTGTCTTTTCCGTAAGCTCTCTAGCTGTCAGCGCAGCGTTTCATCACAAGCGATTTTGGAGGTATCATGTCTGTCCCCGACGATCAGATCCTCACGCTGCAGGTTGCCAATATGCCACCGCAGGATACGGGAGCGAGCATCGCCCGCGTCTCCACGAAGGCGATGACCAAGCTCGGCGTACGAGAAGGCGAGCTTATTGAGCTCATCGGCAAGCGGCATACGGCCGCGATCGCGATGGGGCCCTATTCCGATGATGAGGGCCTGAACCTGATCAGGCTCGACGGCCTTCAGCGCGTAAATGCAGGCGCAACAAGCGGCGACCATATCGAAGTTCGCAAGGCGGAGGTCAGGCCGGCGACGAAGGTTGTCCTCGCGCCGGCGCAGAAGAACCTGGTGTTGCAGGGACCGGGTGAAGCTTTGCAGCGCACGTTTCTTCACCGCCCAATGGTGGCCGGCGACGTTGTATCGACCTCAGTCCAGCAACGCGTAAGAGATCCCCGCGCTGCGGACCCGCTGCTACGGAGCGTACTCGATCTTCCCGCCTACGGTCTGCAGGAAATCAGGCTCGTCGTTGTCTCGACACAGCCGAGAGGCATCGTCCAGATGAACGAGCAGACGGTTGTCGAATTGCGTTCGCAGTTTGAGGAACCGAAGGAAGCACGCCGAGCTGACGTAACGTACGACGATATCGGCGGACTCGGCACCTCTGTCGAGCAAGTCCGCGAGATGGTGGAGCTGCCACTGCGCCATCCCGAGTTGTTTCAGCGCCTCGGCATCGAACCGCCAAAGGGCGTGCTTCTCTATGGCCCCCCGGGCACCGGCAAGACGCTGTTGGCCCGTGCTGTCGCCAATGAGACGGAAGCCAACTTCTACCACATCGCCGGTCCCGAGATCATGGGCAGCCGCTACGGGGAGTCCGAGGAACGTTTGCGGCAGGTCTTTCAGGAAGCCTCGCAGAATGCGCCATCAATCATCTTCATCGACGAAATCGACTCCATCGCGCCAAAGCGCGAGCAGGTGACCGGAGAAGTCGAACGGCGAATTGTCGCCCAGTTGCTAACCCTTATGGATGGGCTGGAGCCGAGGCAGAATATTGTTGTCATCGGCGCGACGAACAGGCGAGACGCGATTGACGAGGCGCTCCGCCGTCCCGGGCGTTTCGACCGCGAAATCGTCATTGGCGTACCGGACCAGCGCGGCCGGCGCGAGGTGCTCGCGATCCACACCAGGGGCATGCCACTCGCCGAGAACACCGATCTCGATGAGATCGCGAGGACGACCTACGGCTTTGTCGGAGCGGATCTCGGTGCGTTGGTTCGCGAAGCGGCGATGGATGCGCTGCGCCGTGTTCTTCCCGATATCAATCTGAAGCAGGGTATCCCAACCGAGATCCTTGAAAAGCTCACGGTCTCTCAGGACGATTTCACGTCCGCCATGAAGCGCATTCAACCTTCCGCGTTGCGCGAAATCATGATCCAGGCGCCGAACGTCCGTTGGGACGATGTCGGAGGTTTGGACGAAGCGCAGATGAGACTGAAGGAAGGGGTGGAACTGCCGCTCAGGTCACCGCAGTCCTTTAGGCAGATGGGCATTCGCCCTGCAAAGGGATTTCTCTTGTTTGGACCTCCTGGGACCGGGAAGACACTGTTGGCAAAGGCCGTGGCGCGCGAAGCCGAAGCGAACTTCGTGGCAACCAAATCGTCCGATCTGCTTTCGAAATGGTACGGCGAGTCCGAGCAGCAGGTTTCGCGGCTCTTCGAACGCGCACGACAGGTTGCCCCGACCGTCATCTTCATCGATGAAATCGACTCGCTGGCCCCCGTCCGCGGCGGCGGGCTGGGTGAGCCGGCGGTGACCGAGCGGGTCGTCAACACGCTACTGGCCGAAATGGATGGGTTGGAAGACATGCAGGGCGTCGTCGTGATGGCAGCGACCAATCGGCCGAATTTGCTCGATCCGGCACTGCTGCGACCGGGGCGCTTTGACGAACTGGTCTATGTTCCCGTGCCGGATGCAAAAGCGCGGCGGAAGATCCTTGGCATCCATACGAAGAAGATGCCGCTCGCCGACGATGTTGATCTCGATGAACTCGCCGACAAGACGGAGCGGTTTACAGGGGCAGATCTCGAAGACCTGACACGGCGAGCAGGGCTGATTGCACTGCGTCAGTCTCTGACTGCGTCGACGGTGACAAAGGAGAATTTCGCCATGGCCCTGCAGGAGGTTCGACCGTCGGTCACGGCAGAAGCCGAACGGGAGTATGAGGAGATGCTGCGCACGCTCCGCCAGGAAAATCCGCAGCGCATGCAGATCGGCTTCACGCCCCTCAGGCAGGCTGGAGAGTAGGGGCGCCAGATTAAGTAGTGATCGACCGTGGCGGCTCTGCCGGTCCAGTGCGGGGCGGCCGGGCTTCCGCGCTCCATGCTGAGCCAGGTGAAGCTCCGTGACGCCACCTGTTCTGCGCCGCGTGGGTGGCTGATCGGCCGTTCGTCATCTCAGCAAAGTTGATTTCTTGCGGGGTGTAGGCTTCCGCGGCTTTGGCGGCAGGCCGGCATCGCAGTTCCGCTCGATCAGGGCTTCGGTGACGGACTCGTCGGCATAGGTCTCCTGCATCCGGATGTATATCGCAGACAGGCCCGGATCGAGGGAAAGCGCTTGCCGAACCAAGAGTTCAGCCTTTCCGCTGTTGCCGCAGGCCATGCTAGCCGCGATCTGATAAAGCAACGTCCGCCTGGTCTGAAACGGTAGTGTCAGGGCGACGCGCATCATGTCTTCGAAGCGGTCCAGCGCGTAGAGGGCCGCCACCCGCTCTTCAGTGATCCAGACCGGCAGAAAGGGATCGAGTGTCTCGGCACGATCAAGCATTCCAAGGGCGTGCTCAGCCTCTCCGACATAGACATAGAACGCGGCGCTGCGGCCGAGAATATAGGCGTCGTTCGGAGCGAGTTCCTTGGCGCGTATGTGATGGTAACGCGCCGAGGCGAAGTCGCCCGATTTCATCTTGATCGCGCCCATGATGCGATGGGCTTCCGGGTCGGTCGGGTCGAGTGCAAGCGCATGCGCAACCTGCTTCTCGGCCTCATGAAGGTCAAAGCTTGGCAAGTTGCTCCACGAGCAGACGTGCATGGCGAAGGGGCGGCCGAAACCGGGATCAGCGGTCATTGACCGCTCGAACCAGGTCATGGCTTCGTGTATGTGGGTGTCCGAAACGCCAACCAAGCGATGATGGTCCAGTCCCCGTAGGTAATACTCATAGGCCGTCATGTTCTCCGGGCGCTTTAGCCGCGCGGCCGCACGACTGCTCGACCCGTCCGGACACGGTTGCTGCGACACGCGCGATGATTTCATCCATGACATCAAGCAGTTCGCGAAACGGACGCGTTATGCGATCGGACCAGATGACGAGGCCCTCTCCGGTTTCCGTCAGCGAGATGTTGACCCTGAGGTCGTCGCCCGCTTGCCGGATCGAGCCGCTGACGACGTAGCCGACGCCGAGAAGGCGGCCGATCTCGACCGGGTCTTTGGTCGTCAGTGCGGTCGCGGCCGAACGGGAACTGACAAACAACCCCTTCAGCCGGCTCAGTTCAAGAGTCAGGTCGTCGGTGATGCCGTCCGCCAGGAAGGATTGATCCGCAATGGCGCCGGGCGCAATGTCGAACCGCGCCACGGCGATCGAGTTTGTCCGGGGAGGCTGTGCAGCATTGGGAGAGGATCGTGTTGGAGCGAACTGATAGAGGTGGCGGTCCACCAGTTCAGTAACCCGGTAAATCCGTATCGGCTCGAAAATTCCTTTCAGTCGACGTTCGCCGATGTCTTCAAATCCACAAGGCGAGACCCGACGGACCTGGTCGTAAAGCACCCCCGAAACCTCGATTGCGCCAGGTGGCGCAGACGCCTCAATTCGCGCGGCTATGTTCACGCCATCGCCGCGCAAGTCCGAGCCCACGACGACGACATCCGCGACATGCAGGCCGAAACGCATGTCGCCGCCACTCGAGCCAGGAAGGGCAGCGATCTCGGCGCGCGCCTCGATGGCGGCCCTAAGCGCATTGACTGGGCTGCCGAACTCGGCGAGCAGGGCATCGCCCGCGGTGCCGAAGACGCGGCCATCATGGCGCTGGATGACCATGCGAACAGTGTCGAGGACAGCGTCAATCCGGGTGATCGCTCCTTCCTCGTCCGTTTCCATCGCAGGGGTGGAGCCGACGAAATCTCCGACCATGATCGTGGCCAGCTTGCGCTGCATTCTCGATCCCTCCCGCCACAAAAGCACGTGGTGACAATGTAGCACATCAACAGGCTTGGGTGTTTTACGATTGCCAACGACAGCGGCGGGTGCGAACGGTGCTGTGGGAGCACGCACATCGACGTGCAAGCTGCCTGCAGGACTAAGGACGATAGGGGCCCGGCGGATTTGCGATGAAATCGAGATCATAACGTGCGACTTCATCCGAGACCGTCTCGATCAAACTCAATCTTGCCAGGAGCCGCCGCACATCGGCCTGCATCGCGATCATGTGCGGGGTTCGCCTATGGAACTCGTGTGCCTCCGCATCGCGAAAGCCTTCGATCAGAACCACAACGTCGTCTTCATCCTTGTGCCGATGATACTCAAAAAACACACAGCCTGGCTCAGCGCGCGTGGACACAACATGCGGCTCCATAGCGGCAAGGAACGCCTCTCGCATTCCCTGCTTGCAGGTGAGCCAACCCGTTATGAGTTTCATATGGGCACCTCGAATTTCTGTATCACTCGCCCTGACACGGAGGCTACTAACATTCGACGTGGGTGCAGACCTCAAGGTCCATGTCCAGGTTGTAACTTATAGCGCAGGCTGCTTCTGGCGCGAAGTGGACACCGTCCGCCACGGGGCGAGCGAAGACGAATTCTTGAGCGCGCCAGGAAGTGTCTCGACATTGCGTATATGCTAATCTGAGTGGCCATTGGCTGACTTGATGGGGGTGGGCGACAATGAAGCAACGGCTTTCTGTCATCATGGCCTCTGACGTGGTCGGCTATAGTCGACTGATGGGGATCGACGAGAAAGGCACACTTTCCGCTCTAAAATTGCACCGACACGAACTTTGGGACGTGAAAATCGCGTTGTATCAGGGCCATACAATCAAGCTTGTTGGCGATGGGATGCTGACGGAGTTTCAGACTGCTGAAGAGGCGGTCCTGTGCGCGATCGAGATCCAATCGGAGATGCAGAAACGCAATGCGCGTGTCCCCGGCGATCGCAGGATAGAATTTCGGATCGGTATAAATATCGGCGACCTTATCTTCGAGGACGACGATGTTTACGGCGATGGCGTGAACGTTGCAGCTCGCATTGAGAATGTCGCGAAACCGGGAGGCATAGCGATATCCGCATCGGTGCGCGACACCTTAGGCAAGCGTCTGGGCATCCGCTTCGAAGATGTGGGCGAGCACGCACTGAAGAACATCGAGCGGCCAATTCGCATCTTCAACATCATCGTCGACGACGGTGCAGAAGGGGCGAATCCTGAGTTTATTGCGACACCCAAGCCTGCCGTGCAGTCGGTCGGAACGCGCCTTGGGCCGGAGTTTTCGCCGAACAGAACATTGCTGTACGTTTCGAAGTTCTCAAATCTCAGCGGCGATCCAGACCAGGATTATTTCGCGGCGGGATTAACAGAAGATGTCGCGGCAGGTTTGGCGCGGTTCTCCAGGCTGATCGTTGTCGCTCAACAACCGCCCTCAGAGCAACAGCACGCCGAGTCAATCCCGCACTACGTCCTCGAGGGGAGCGTGAGGCGACTTGGCAATCGTGTCAGGGTGAGTGCCAACCTCATCAATGTTTCGGGTGAACGAATCTGGGCGGAAAAATACGACTTCGACCTTATCGACATCTTTCACATTCAGGACGAGCTGTCCCGCTCCATACCGGCCGCGCTGAGCGTCAAGATAGAAGAGGCGGAGCGTCAACGCGCCCTGAGCAAGCCTGTTACATCGCTGAAAGCCTACGATCTGTATTTGCGGGGCCGGCATCTTCATCAGGGCTCGAGCCAAGAGGATGTGCGACTTGCGCGGGAAATGTATCTCGCCGCGATAGCCGATGATCCGGAGTTTCCGCGGCCTTACATCGGGTTGGCCTGGATCGAGCTTCGGAAGCTGAAATGGAACGAAATCGTTGAAATCGATACCGCGCTTGCGACCGCATCGGCCCTGCTAAGCAAAGCCCTGAAGCTAAACCCGATCGACGCTGATACCCACTGGGCTCTTGGCGTCGTTCACCTTTGGAGGGGAGAGGCCGAGCGAGCCGTAGCCTGCTATGAGCGTGCCCGAGAACTGGCTCCCAGCAACTGTGACCTCCTCGCCGAATATTGCGATGCCCTTGGTTATCTTGGGCGCCTTGACGATGCCGTTAGGATGGGAGAGCTTGCCGTTCGCCTCAATCCGAGCCGCCCCGACTGGTATCTCTGGGATATCGCCGCAGCCAAATTTCTTTCGGGAAAATATTTGGAGGCACTGTCCCTTCTGGAGAAAATGGCCGAGCTTGGGCCCGCCTATCGCCTGCTTGCAGCGACCTACGCCCAACTGGGGCGGCTTGAAGAGGCGCGCCAGGCCGCGCGCGAACTTCTGAAGGTCAATCCTGACTTCTCGATCGAGCGTTACAGTTCGCGTGCACCCTATCTCGATAAGACGCTCATGGCCAAATACATCGAAGGCCTACGACTAGCGGGTCTGCCGGAGTAGGTTGGCGATCTGAAAGTCTAATGGACATGTCGACAAAGCAGTTCAATTGACGAAATGTTGCATATGCACTACAAAACGAGATCCGATTGAATGCTGGGGCGAGATGGCCATGGATCGACGTGATTCCAACTCTGATATCGTCAGCGAGGTCGTATCCGGGTGCTTGATGACGAGGAGCAGGCGCATCTCCCGGGTGATTACAAACATCTATGATCAGGAATTGCGTGACTACGGCCTCAATGCATCGCAGTTCTCGATGTTGATCATGATTGCAAAACTGGGTGGTGCTAGCCGCGCCGAGATCGGCCGCGCAAACTTTCAGGATCGGACGACCTTGACCCGCAGTCTTGCACCGCTTCTTGCAGAAGGTTGGATCGAAGAGCTTCCGACGGATGGCGGCCGCAGTAGACCGGTCGTCATTTCGGATTCTGGAAAAAAGCTCCTCAATGACGCCGCGCCTGCCTGGCGCGAGGCGCAGCGGAAAGCCAGCCAGCTCGTTGGCGATGTTGGTGCAAAAGCCATCATTGGCGTTGCCGAGAGTCTTCCGAGAGTAGACGAGCAGAAGTGAAGACGATCTCGGCGCCTCGGTTCCTTAACTTTCTCAACGTGAAGCAAAGCCTCGGCGACGCCGTTGATCCCAGTCCTGCACGATAGCCTTTGCGCTCATCGGGCAGGGCCGTTGTCTTACAGACCACGCTTCGTCGGCGCTACTTCGCCGCCCGTATTTCAGCGACAGTATTCTGAGGTTTCTGGAGGTGCGGGTAGTGGCCGATACCCGGCAAAACAGTCATGGGCGCACCGGTTCGCCGCGCAAATTCCTCTCCCATCTCTTTCTTGATGTAGAGGTCCTTTTCGCCCCAGACGAGTTTGACGGGAGTCTTGAGTTCACCGAGGTGCTCTTCGAGATAGTCCTGGTCGCGCGTGAAGTGCGAGTAGTATTGGTAGAACGCGTCAGCGGACGTGATGTCGCCGTGCCCCCATCCCTCCGTCATGTCCTTCAGCACCTCGGCCGGAAGGTCGAACTGTTCCTCGGGTGGCAGGCCGCGGCGATAGGCGTTTGCGAGGATTTCCGCGCTCGTCCCGTTCATGTGGATACGGGTTTTGGATGCCGCCGGCTCGCTCTTGAGGTTCTGGAGGCTCTTGTACATGTATTCGGGCCTGTTGAACGGAGCGAAGTCTCCGACGACGATGTTCTTGGCGATATCAGGTTCCTCAATCGCTGCCAGCAATGCGGGAAGCGATCCGATATCGGTCGCGTAAATTGTCAGCCTTGAGCGATCGACATGCGCAGACTTGATGTAGGCTCTCAGAATGTCGGCATAGTCTCGTGGCGAATACGAGAACGTCGCGACTGCGGGTCGCGATGACATTCCGTAGCCTGGCCAATCGATAGCATGGACTTCGTAGTCCCGCGCAAGTGCGTTCGCGATATCCTTCCAGACGAGTAGCGTCTCCGGAAATCCGTGGAGGAAGAGAACAGTCCCCTTAGGCGCGGCGCTGTGGGCGACCATGCGTCGAAGCGTGATGTCGGGGGCTACCTCTATGTATCCGATCTCGGCATGGATGCTGCTGGGAGAAGCGCCGGCTGAACCAGCCGATGCCGCGCTCAGCATGAGCGAGGAAAGGAGGGGTATCGAGTGTTTCAACATTTCAAGGCTCCTTCGTGTGTTGTTGCTCGCCTCTGGAGGCGACGATAGTGATTGCGGAAGCTTGGCGAGACCGTCGCCAACCAGTTCCGTACCAATTTGCCTGTATGTTGCGTACGCAACAGAATGTTTGTTCTAGAATGATGATATTGTACAGGAGAGACCGTTGGGCTCATTCCCTGTAAGGCATAATGATGCATATGCAACATATCGTCAAGCCACGCAGAATCTGCGGCGGACGATTTTGTATTGCATTGTATCCAGACCCTCGGTTGGCTTGGTTCCGATACATTTGCGACCGGCATCAGAAATATCCGGGATACCGAACGGTCCGATTTTGGCTCGGAAGCATGGGGCATTGGTTGCGCCTGCTAGTGCCAACGAAGGAGCAATCCATGAACGCACGGTTTATCGTCTCCGCGGCTCTTGTCGCTGCCGCCGTCATCTACCAGCCCGCGCAGGCCCAGCAGCCCGAAATTCAGCGGACCGATCTGGTGAAGGAGGACATCAGCGTCGCCGGCAAGGAAGTCGTCCAGGTGCGCGTCGACTTCAATCCCGGCGCTTTCGCAGTGAATCATAGACATCCTGGCGAGGAAGTTGCCTACGTTCTCGAAGGGACACTCGAATACAAGCTAGAGGGCAGGGAAGCCCTGACGCTCAAAGCTGGCGAGACCCTGTTCATCCCCGATGGCGTTGTCCATTCCGCGCGCAACGTCGGCGAAGGCAAGGCTTCGGAATTGGCGACATACATCGTCACCAAGAATGCGAAGCTCCTTGAGACCGTGAAATAGTCCGACAAAGGAGGAGGATACGTCATGACAGCAAGTGCCAAGGTAGAAGCCATCGACCTTTCTCGTCGGACGCTGTTGTTCGGGGGAACGGCTATCGCCCTGTCGACCGCGGTGTTGCCGTCGCTTGCGAAAGCGGCAGAAACCAGAATGGCGAAACCGGGCTGGAACGGCGAAATTCGCCCTTTCAAGGCCGAGGTTCCTGAAGCGGAATTGATTGACCTGCGGCGGCGGCTCGCCGCCACGCGCTGGCCTGACGGTGAGACCGTCACAGATCGATCCCAAGGCGTCCAGCCGGAAAAGCTGCGCGGTCTCGTCGAATACTGGCAGACCGGCTACGACTGGCGCAACGCCGAGAGGAGGCTGAATGCCTTTCCGCAGTTCCTGACGAACATCGACGGGCTTGATATTCATTTCATTCACGTGCGTTCCCCGCACGAGAACGCGCTGCCGTTGATCATGACGCATGGTTGGCCGGGCTCAGTGTTCGAACTCCTCAATGTGATTGGCCCGCTAACCGATCCAACGACGCACGGAGGCAAGGCCGAAGACGCCTTCCACCTCGTGCTGCCGTCCATCCCGGGCTTCGGTTTTTCGGAGAAGCCGAACACGACCGGATGGAACCCCCAGCGCATCGCGAGCGCTTGGGACGTGCTCATGAAGCGTCTAGGTTACAAAAGCTACGTCTCCCAAGGCGGTGACTGGGGCGCGATCATTTCCGATGCCCTTGGCCGGCGGGCACCGGAAGGCCTACTCGGCATTCACGTCAACCGGATCGAGCGGGGCACCACCTTTCCGCCGGACGCTGCCCAGGCGCTCAAGAACGGCGCCCCGGCCCCCGCGACTCTTTCTCCCGACGAGAAGAAGATCTTCGACGATGCCAGGGATTTTCTGAATAATGGCTTCGGGTACGCCGCCATCATGAATACGCGTCCGGAAACTGTCGGTTACGGTATTGCGGACTCTCCAGTCGGCCTAGCTGCCTGGCTCTATGACAAGATCGCAGACTGGGTCTTCACGCGCGGTGAACCTGAAAAGGCTCTGACAAAGGACATGATCCTCGACAACATCACCCTCTACTGGCTGACGAACACCGGGCCTTCGAGCGGACGCATCTACTGGGAGAACACGGTCTCAGGCGCGAAGCTTACGGCGATTCAGGTGCCCGTCGGCGTGACTGTTTTCCCCGGCGAGGTCTACAAGCCCCCGAAGGAATGGCTCTCCCGCGCCTATCCCAAGCTGGTCTACTATAACCGCGCCTCGAAGGGAGGCCACTTCGCCGCCTGGGAGGAACCGAAACTGTTCAGCGAAGAGATCAGGGCGGCATTTCGGAGTTTGCGATAAGGTGTTGTCGATCGTTGAGGGACGCCGTCGCGGAATAGAACGGCCGGCACCCGCCTTCATCAATGTTTGACGAGGTCCTCCGACCGCGCGATCTTGAAGAAGGCGTTGACTGGCTTGGCTCCGGTTCGCTCCTTGAGACAGACAGGGCCTCGTCCATAAGCATGTCGTCGGCCCCCACGATTTCCAAAGGAACAAAGCATCGGCCCCGTCCAAACTCGGCCCGGGAAACAAACCAACACAGCCGCCGGCCGCAACGATCTCGCGAACAGCCTCCCGACCCTCGGCCTCGATCGTGGGCGGACGGCGTTCGCCGCACGGTCGCTGATCTGCTGGATAACGTTCTTCTGTTTGTGTTCCAGGCCCGCGGTCAGTGCAGCCCGAACTCGTTCAAGAGTTGCTCGCGGAACTTGACGAAACGCGCCTCGCTCCGGTTACGTGGGCGTGGCAGGTCGATGTCGATCTCGCGTGTGCGGCCGCCTTTCTCCTTGGCGAGAATGAGGACCCGGTCGGCAAGGTAGACGGCCTCCTCGAGATCGTGGGTTACCAGGATCATGGTGACCTTTTCCTCCCGCCAGATGCGCGCCAGCTCTTCCTGCATCGTGATCTTGGTCATGGCATCAAGCGCGCCGAAGGGCTCGTCGAGAAGCAGAATTTCCGGTTTCACCGCTAGCGCCCTTGCGATGCCGACACGCTGCGCCATGCCTCCCGAGAGCTGGGCCGGCAGCGCCTCGGTGAAATCGCCGAGACCGACGAGTTCCACGTAGTGTCGGGCGCGATCCCGAGCCTCTGCTTTTCGCAATCCGCGGTTTTCCAGCGGAAAGGCGACGTTGTCGAGCACGCTCAGCCAAGGGAGAAGCCGTGGCTCCTGAAAGATCACGGCACGATCGGTGCCCACACCATGGACCGGCTGACCGTCGATCAATACCTCGCCTCGGTCGGCCTCTTCGAGGCCGGCGAGAACCCTGAGCAGGGTCGTCTTGCCGGAGCCAGAGGCTCCGACAATAGCCAGACTCTCACCGGCGCGAATCTGGTTATTGACCGCTTGGAGCACATTGAGATGGCGCCCGTTGATCGAGAAGGATTTGGAAAGGTTCCGGATCGTCACCTCTCCACGCGTGGCAAGTTCAGCGAGTGCCATCTGTCTGCTTCCTCAATTCGCGGCGACGGCGAAGTTCGCCGGATCGTAAAGAATATCCTCGGCCTTCAGCTGTCCCGGCTGCAGGACGCCGCCGCGGGCGAGGATGTCGATCCAGAATTGCAAGTCGCGTGGAACGGCCTTGCCGCCCTCGCGCACGCCGTAACCGGTGAAATACTGCGCGATATCAGGGTTCTCGTTGCGCGAGGCAAGAACCTTGGCGATGACAGCTTTCGTTTCCTCGGGATGGAGGCGGGCATATTCGAGCGCGGCCTGCGACTTCTCGACGAAGGTCTTGGCGGCGGCCGGATGCTGCTTGATCCAGTCGCGGCGCAGCACGACAAAGCCGCCGGCGATTTCGCCGAGAACATCCGTGTCACCGAAAACCTTCTGAAGGGGGCCGTTCTTCAGGGCGGCGCCTTCAAAAGTCTTCTGCCAATAGCCGAAAGCCGAAATGTCGACCTGCTTTGAGCGCAGGACCTGTTCCAGCTGCGGGCCGGGCACGACCACGAGCTTGGCGGCGTTTTCCGGCAGGCCGACGGAGTGGAGCGCCTCGCGTACGGTATAGTCGAGGTGGGCGCCAAGCGTGTTGACAGCGATCGTCTTGCCGGCGAGATCCTTGATGGATTTGATCGGGTTGCCTTCAAGCGTGTAGAAAATGCTCTCGGTGGTCTTGTTGATGCCGTTCGACGCATAGGCGGCGACGAAATCATTGCCGCCAGCAATCGAGTTCAGGACGGCGGCCGTCGCCGCGCTGCCGAGTTCGACGTCGCCGGAAGCCAGCGCGAAGAGCGAGGCAGGCCCGCCCTGGGCATAGCCGACATTCTTGAAGGTGATGCCCGTATCCTTGAAATAGCCGAGTGCTTCGGCAAGCTCGTGACCGGAAAGGCCGCCTTGGCTTGCGAGATAGCGAATGGTGACCTGCTCGGGCTCGGCTGCGAAGACGGTGCCAGCCGTGCCCGCGAGGAGAAGGCTAGCGGCGGCGGCCATGCGGCCGAAGGAGCGACGGGAAATCTGCATGTTAGTCTCCGTGGAAAGTTTGGAGTGGAAGGGCTGAGATATGCGGATGATCAGTTCTTGACCTTGGACCAGCGGCAGAGCCGGGCCTGCAGGGTCTCCAGAATGAAATTCGCCGACAGACCGAGGAGGGCGAGCAAAAGGATGGCGGCGAACATCAATGGAATCTGGAAGTTGTATTGGGCGTTCATCACCTGAAAGCCGATGCCGGAATTGGCGCCGATCATTTCGGCGGCGATGAGCAGCAGAAGTGCGGTCGTGGCGCTGAGTCGAAGGCCCACGAAGATTTGCGGCAGGGCCGCCGGCAAAACCACACGGCGGAAGACGGTGAGCGGCTTGGTGCCATAGACGCGTGCCATCTCGATCAACTTCGGATCCACCTGCTTCACGCCGCCGATGGTGGCGAGCAGGATCGGGAAGAGCGTCGCCCAGAAGATCACGAAGATCTTCGAGGTTTCGCCGAGACCGAGCAGCAGGATGAAGACCGGATAAAGCGCGAGCGCCGAGGTCTGGCGGAACAGTTGCAGGATGGGATCGAGGCTGCGCTCGATGATCCGGATATGCCCCATGAACAGGCCGAGCGGAATGCCGACGCCGACTGCCGCGCCAAAGGCTGTGCCCGCGCGCTGCAGGCTGATGAGAATGTCGCCGGAGAAGGTGCCGACGGTAACGCCGTTCCAGAGGGCCCGCAAAATCGCGCCCAGCGGCGGCAACACAGCCGGATTGGTCCAGCCGAGCGACGGTGCGATCTCCCAAAAGAGCGCAAAGACAATCAGCAGACCATAGCGCGACAGGAAATTGCGCAAGAATGCCAGGGCCTCCCGCACCGGCTTCTGCCGCCAGAAAGAGGTGATGTTATAGCTCTGCAGGGCGATCTGCTGTTCCGTATCCAGGGCCATGGCCAGTGCTCCTTTTGCGGTTTCGCTTATTCGGCGGCTTCGGTGTAGGCGGCACTCCACCTCGTGTGGGGAAATGGCAGCCCGAGATTTTCGCGCAGCGTCTTGCCTTCATAAGCAGTCCGGAACAGGCCGCGGCGCTGCAGTTCGGGAATGACGAGATCCACGAAATCGTTGAGGCCGGTAGGCAGCCAGGGCGGCAGGATATTGAAGCCGTCCGCAGCCTCGTTCTCGAACCATTCCTGCAGCGTATCGGCGACTTGTTCGGCCGAGCCGACGATCGTGAAATGGCCGCGCGCGGACGCGATCCATTGATAGAGCTGGCGAATAGAAAAATCGTTGTCGTCCGCGATGCGGCGGATCAGCTCCTGCCGGCTCTTCATCCCCTCTGTCGGCGGCGCCAGCGGCAGCGGACCATCGAGATCGCAGCCGGCAAGGTCGAGTTCGCCACCGGTCAGCGCGTTGATCAGCGCCAGTCCGTCCTCCTCCACAATCAGGCTCGTCAGTCGCTCGTATTTTTCACGCGCCTCGGCCTCTGTCCGGCCGACGAAAGGCGAGACACCAGGCATGATCAGGACATGGGACGGATCGCGGCCGAAGGCGCGGGCACGGTTCTTGACATCCCGGTAGAATTCCCGCGCGCTTTCGAGCTTCTGATGTGCCGTGAAGATGACTTCGGCGGTCGCCGCCGCAAGTCCGCGCCCGTCATCGGATTGTCCGGCCTGCACGATCACCGGATGTCCCTGTTGCGAACGCGGAACATTGAGCGGCCCCTCGACGGAAAAGTGCTCGCCGCGATGATTGGTGCGATGCACCTTGTCAACATCGAAATAGACACCGCTTTCGCGGTCGCGGATAAAGGCGTCATCCTCGAAACTTTCCCAAAGCTTCTTCACCACCGCGAGATGCTCTTCGGCCCGGCGGTAGCGTGCGGCATGAGGGATTTGCTTGTCGAGGTTGAAATTCCGTGCCGCGGCTTCGGTTGCGGTGGTCACCACGTTCCATCCGGCGCGCCCGCCGGAGATCAGGTCGAGCGAAGCGAATTTGCGGGCGACCGAATAGGGTTCCTCGTAAGTGGTTGACGCCGTCGCTATGAAACCGAGATTTTCGGTGAAGGGCGCCAGGGCTGAAAACAGCGTGACGGGCTCGAACCCGGCTACCTTTGCATTGCCGCCTTCGATGCCGCCGCCGAAAGCCACCGCCAGCCCGTCCGCCAGGAAATAGGCATCGAAAAGACCACGTTCGGCCGCCTGCGCAAGCTCGATGTGAAACTTCAGGCTCGTCGCCCCGTCGAGCGGCTGATCCGGATGACGCCAGGACGCAATGTGCTGCCCGCCACCGGGAAGGAATGCACCAAGCTTGATCTGTCGCGTCATTTTCAATCTCCCGTTTCTGCTTCACGCTGCTGCCGGACGGGCAGGCGGGCAAGTCGGGAAAGACTGGCACATAGTATATAGATTACATAGATTTTATTTTTTCGTGTGTGCGGTCATAGGGTGAAAGATTTTTCCTCGGAAGGCTCCCTGCAATGGTTTTCCACTACCACGCGCTCCTGCCGTCAGACGAGAAGTTGGAAGGAGGCAGTTGTCTCGCATTGCGCTGACACGTCGCCGACATTGATCGGTCGCCGATTAGGCGAAGACGCCGAGAGGTCTGGAACCGATACGCCGCGCCAAAGAGGGTTCATCGGCGATTGGAGCCGCGCGGGTAAGGACGGCGGGCCCTGACCCTGCTGGTTCGTCCCCCGTCCGATGCTCGACAAAGCACCGCGAACGAGATCAGTGGCCGTCGTCCTGTTGTGATCCGGCGCGGATGGCGGCGAGCACGTCCTTCTGCAGGGCGATGAAGTCCGGCGTGGCGATCATGTCCTGATGCCGTGGCCGGGCGAGGCCGACGTGGAAGGTCGCGTTGATGCGGCCGGGATTGATGCTCATGGCGACGATCCGGTCCGAAAGGTAGACGGCCTCCTCGACGTCGTGGGTGACGAAGAGCACGGTCAGGCGGTGCTCTTCCCAGATCTGGGTCAGAAGCTCCTGCATCTGGTGGCGGGTGAGGGCATCGAGTGCGCCGAACGGCTCGTCCATCAGCAGCATCTTGGGCCGATAAGACAAGGCCCTAGCGATCGCCACGCGCTGCTTCATGCCGCCGGAGAGTTCGGAGGGAAAGCTGTCGGCGAAGCGACCGAGTTTCACCAACTCGATATGGTGGCGCGCGACGTCGCGGCACTCCGCACCCGTGAGCCCCGCGGCGCTCAGCGCGAATTCCACGTTCTGCTGCGCCGTCAGCCAGGGCAGAAGCGTATAGGATTGGAAGACGACCCCGCGGTCGAGGCCCGGTCCGACGATCGGCACCCCGTCCGTCAGGAGCACGCCGTCGTCGAAGCCCTGCAGGCCCGCGACGATCGACAGGAGCGTGCTCTTGCCGCAGCCGGACGCGCCAACCAGTGAGACGAATTCGTTATCGGCCAGTTCCAGGTCGATGTCGCTCAGTGCGTGCATGCGGTTCTTCTTCGAACCGTACCACTTGTTGAGGGACTGTAGCTTCAGTTTCGGCTCGCTCATCTCAATGCCTCGACGCATAACGGAAGAGGACGCGCTCCAGCGCCTTCATGCTCTGGTCGGTGATCAGGCCGAGCACGCCAAGCAGAAGGATGTAGCCGATGATCGTCTGCGTCTGGAAATAGCGTTGCGAGACGACGATGCGGTATCCCAGCCCCGACGTGGCGGCGACCAGTTCCGCGAGCACCAGCCAGGTCCAGGCCCAGCCGAGGCTGATGCGCAGCGTATCCCAGATGCCGGGCAGCGACGAGGGCAGCACGATGCGTGTCAGAATGCGCGTTTCCGAGAGGCCGAGCGTGCGCCCGAGCCCGATGAAATCGGGCGGCACGCGCTTGACGCAGTCCATCACCATCAGCACCTGCTGGAAGAAGGTGCCGATCCAGATGATCACGAATTTCTGGATATCGCCGGTGCCGGCCCACAGGATGGTCAGCGGCACGAAGGCTACGACCGGCATGTAGCGCACGAAATCGACGAAGGGTTCGATCGCCGCTTCCCAGGTCTTGAAGCAGCCGATCATGATGCCGATCGGAATCGCCATCGCCGAGGCGAGCGCGAAGCCGACCGCCATACGGTAAAGGCTGACGCCGGCGTCGCTTAAGAGCGTACCGTCCAGCGCCAGTTCCACCATCTTGGAAAGAACAGCGCCAGGGTGCGGCAGGAAGATCGGCTTGACCCAGCCCGTCCCCGTCGCCGCCCACCACAACGCAAAGAGCAGCACAAAGACGCAGACTGCAATCGCCACGAACGCGTGCGCGCCGAGCGGATCGCCGATGCGGAAGGCGCTCGGCGGTCGGCCGACGCCCGCGCGCGGTTGCGCTCGGGAGCCGCCCTTGGATGTGGAGGAGGCTTCGGGAGCAGACATGGCTTATCCGTTTCTTGAAGCGCCGCTACTTGTTGGCAGCGTCGACGAAGGAGGGATCAATGATCTTCTCGGCCGATACGTCGTCGGTCAGAATGCCAGCCTGCTTGGCCGCCTTGAGCACGTCGCCGAAGGTCCTGCTGGTGAAGTCGCCGGCAAAGGCCTTTGCTGCTTCAGCGGTCGAGTAATACTGCACGCCGTCGAAGGCGGTCGCGAGATCTTCCGGCGAGGCGCCGACTGCCTTGGCGATGATCGTCCGGTCTTCCGCCGTGTTGGCCTTGTAGTCGGCGAGCGCGGCGTCCCAGGCCTTCAGCATCGCCAGCACTTGGCCGGGCTTCGACTTCAGCACTTCCTCGCGCACCACGAAGACGTCCGAGACGAGGCCCGGATCCTTGCCGGCCTCGAAGAGCATCTTGATGTTCTTGTCCTGGGCGCGGGCGGCGGAGATATAGGGCTCGTAGGTGACGGCAACGGGGACGCGGCCGGCAATCAGCGCCGAGCCCGCATCGGCGGCCGGCATCGGCACGCGGGTGATGTCATCGATGGTGAGGCCGTGGCTGGCCAGCGCGTAGTTGAGGAGGATGTCGCTCGTCGTTCCTTCTTCGAAGGCGATGTTCTTGCCCTTCAGGTCTTCCACGCTCTTGATGTCACCGCCGGCGAGGATCGCGTCGGCCGAGAGGCTGAAATCGAGGAGCGAGACGATCTTGACAGGCAGGCCTGCGGCAACCATCGCCATGGCGGTGTGGGTGGCGATGTTGGCCGCATCAAGCTGGCCGCTCGCCAGCGCTGCGTTGATGTCCTTGTCCTCGGTGAAATTGACGATCTGGACGTCTTCGAGGTTCTGCTTCTTGAAGAGATCCTTGGCGGCTGCCACGTGCCACTGGCCGTAGCCGAGCCAGGGCTCGATGCCGAGCTTGAAGCTGCCCGCCTCCGGCTTGGCTGGAATGTCGGCCGCACCGGCAGGCAGCGCCTGCGTCAGCAGCCCGACGAGGCCGACGGCGAAGGCGAGGCGAGAGAATTGGTGTCTGATGGATTGGTCTGTCATGGTTACCCTCTCTTTGTCCTTTGAGTTGTTGATTTAGGCATAATCGGCAACGCCACTGCTATCTATCTTCAGCGTTCGCCATCCCTTCGCAGATAGGCGTCGCGGACCGGCGAGACCGCGTGGGCATGCGAGGAGAAGCCCTCGTAGACGGCGAGCCGGTGGGCATGTTGGGCAAACTCAGGATATGCCGGCGCCGTGACGTAGCCGATCGAACTGCGCTTGACGAAATCGGTGACCGAGAGCGGCCCGAAGGTGCGCGCCCAGCGGCTCGTGGGCAACACGGCGTTCGGCCCCAGGCAGAAGTTGGCAATGCTGACAGGCGTGTGGAGGCCGAGCAGTATTTCGGCGGCCTCGGTGATATGGCCGAGATGGGCGAAGGCGTCGCGCGACAGGATTTCCAGGTGCTCGGGCGCGAAGGCGTTCACGACTTCGTAGCTCTCTTCGAGCGACGAAGTCAGCACGATGCCGCCGCAGGTGCCCGAGAGGACCGTCCGGGAAAAGGCGACGCGCTGTTCGGTCATCCGCGCCCAATGCTGCGGCAGGGCCGCGAGCGCCTCTTCCGCGACGCGGCGACTGTGGGTGACGAGATAGGCGGAGGAGTCCGGCCCATGCTCGGCCTCGATCAAGAGATCGAGTGCCGCAAGGCCGCCATGCACGGTATCGTCGGCGAAGATCATGGCTTCCGAGGGGCCGGCGGGCAGGCCGGTGTCGATGACGCCGGCAAGGCTGCGCTTGGCCGCGACCACCCAAGGGCTGCCGGGACCGACGATCTTGAGCGCCGGCTTGATCGTCTCCGTGCCGTAAGCGACGGCGGCAACCGCCTGTGCGCCGCCGACCTTGTAGACCGTTTCGACGCCGGCAAGGCGGGCGGCCACCAGCGTTGCCGCGTCCACCGTGCCATCAGGTGCCGGTGGCGTGACGATGGCAAGCTCGGGAACACCTGCGACCACGGCCGGCACCGAAGTCATCATCGTCACCGACGGAAACGAGCCCTTGCCGCGCGGCACGTAGAGTGCCACGGACCGGATCGGCGTAAACCGGTCACCGGCAAAGGCCCCGTTCCGGATTTCCTTCAGCGACATGGCCGGCGGCTTCTGCTCCTCGTGGAAGGAGCGGATGTTCTGGATGCTGAACTTGATAGAGTCGATGACAGCGTCATCGACGAGCTTGAAGGCGGCGTCGAACTCGGCTTCGCTGACCTTGATGCGATCCTCGGAGATGTCGGCCTTGTCGAGCTCCCGCCCGAAGCGCGCCACCGCGCGGTCGCCTTCAGCGCGCACCGCCTCAAGGATCGGCCGCACCTTTTCGATGAAACCAGAAATATCGGTCTCAGATCGGCGCAGGAGATTGGCTTTCGCCTCCGCACTCAGCTTGGCATAGTCGTAAAAGGAAACGTCGCTCATTGCAGGTGCCCTCGTTTGCGCCGGAAACGGCGCGGATAGTCCTCGCACGGTTTTCGCTCATGCGGTCTCTGCGCTTCACCGTAGCCGTTATGTACGTACCTCTCGCCATCGGCGCCTTCAACGCCTTTTTCGCACAGCTGCGAGGTGTTCCATGATCGTCGCCGCAGCCGCCTTGCCCTTCGCACCGGTTTGGTCTCCACGGCACTAACATGCGAAAACACTTATGCAAAAGGCTGCTGCCGGCATTGCCAGGAAGGTAGTCCGATCTTGGGCGGCGGCGCCCGCTACTCATTAGCCGAGCAAGCCGCGTACCGGTTCAGATAGGATCGGCCGTAGGGCTGAGTTCTGCGGAAGATCTCTCAGATTGACGCAAGGAAACCGCCGTCGACTGGAAGGCAGTGGCCGGTGATGTAGGCGGACGCGTCGCTGGCGAGGAAGATCACGGCGCCGCCGATGTCGGCGGCTTCGCCGAAGCGGCGTTGCGGGATCCGATCCAGCATGCGCGCCTGCCAGGCCTCGTCACGATAGAAGTCCTCCGTCATCGCGGTACGGAAATAACCGGGCGCGATCGCGTTGACGCGGATGTTCATTCCCGCCCATTCCGTGGCCAGCGCCCGCGTCATCCCGAGCAGTCCGGATTTCGATGCCCCGTAGGGCACCGCGGTCGGAATGCCGACGAAGGAAGTTAGTGAGCAGAGATTCACGATGCTGCCGCCCGAGACTTGCCGCGCCATCTGCCGGGCCGTCGCTTGTGCCCAGAAGAAGGAGCCCTTGAGGTTGGTGTCGATGATCCGGTCCCAGAGCTCGCCATGGACATCCAGCGACGGGGACACCTGCTCGACGCCGGCGTTGTTGACCAGAATGTCGATATGGCCGGCCGAATCCTCAAAGGCTGACAGGGTCGTTTCGATCGACGCGAGGTCGGTCACGTCCTGGGCCGCAATATAACAGCGCCTGCCGCGCGCCTCGATGCGCGCTCTGGTCTCAGCAAGTGCAGCTTCCTCGCGCGCCGTCACACACAGATCCGCGCCTGCATCGGAAAGCGCCAGCGCGATCGCCTGGCCGAGCCCACGGCTGGCACCGGTCACGACGGCGATACGGCCCTCAAGGCTGAAAGATGATACGGACATTGCTGCTCCCTTCGCAAACGGCGCTCTGCGTCGTCCGGCTCAACGCGCCGAAGCAGCCTGTGAAAACGGCGCCATGCAATCACCTTTTCGCCGCCATATCCAGTGCGATGCGATCAGCGTGCCATTGTGTCCCGCCGGTATTGAGCGCCGGACCGGGTCCTGAACAATCTCGGGACCGATGAGTTTCTTCAAGACAGCRCAACCGATGGAGATCATCATGCCCGGGAAGGACAAGGAACTGTCGCGTGAAGAAGACTATCGCGATCTCGAAGAGCGCAATATCGATGAAGGCTGGCCTTATGCCGATAAGGGGCCAAAAGGAGCCGCTTCGGCAAATCGCGCCTATGGCTCAGATGACTCCGGCCGAGACGACAATAGTGGCTTCCGGGTGGACGGTGTGGACGAGGATGGCAATGAGAATCCTCTCAAGGATTCGCTGCGCCCAGGTATGATCGATCGCGACGACAGCGATGAACTGGAAGCGAAGGTGACTGAGAACCTCGAGAACATCCCTGACCTTGATATCGACAGTATTGACGTTCATGCGGACGGCCATACCGTGACCCTTGAGGGACAAGTCGAAACGATAGGAATGGCACGCAAGGTTGAACTCGCGGTACTCGCTGTCGATGGCGTGCGGCATGTCCGGAACAACATCGAGACAATAGCGGCTGACTCGCATATTCCGACTGACGATTGACGAAATGGCACGGCGAGATCCAGACGGTCGAGCGCTTGCGCTCTTCCGTCAGATACATTGGCGCCACAGTGCGTAGGGTCCGCGAAATCCGTCCGGTCCTTGAAGTTGGATCTTCGCATGCTCAACGGAAGAGTTCGGGCAACTCCGCTCGGGCGATCGCTCGGAGCCGGTCTGCCTCGGCTTTCTCGATGGAGCGGTATGGCCAGCGCAGCTCCGTTCCGACGGGGCCCCAGCCGCCGATTGCGCAGAGCAGCTTGTCGAGCGCGGCATTCGAATAGCCGTAAGTTTGGCGGAATGGAACGATGTGGCTGTCCATGAACGCGCAAATCCGCTTCTCGATGGCCAGCGCCGCGTCGATGTCTTCTGCCATCAAATCGGTCCACCACTGGGCGCCGCGCGGGCTGAGACAGGCCACGTTGGAAAAGGCGCCGGCGGCAACGCCGTGTTTCATGCCGGTCGCGAGGTGATGGCCGGGAATGAAAAGTGCGAACTCGTCAAGGTATTCGCGGGCAGCGGCATACCAAGCGGCATCGCCATCGGCGAGCTTGATGCCGACGACGGCAGGCGACGGGCGGCAGATGGCAGCCAGATCGCGCGGCGACAGTGCCCGCTTGGCATGTGGGGGATTGTAGAGGATCAGGGGGATTGCCTCTGCCTCATTCGCCGCGCGTTTCAGGAAATCGATTGCCTCAACATCCGTGACCGGCCACCAGTCCGGCAGAATGACCTGGATCGCCAGCGGCTTCAGAGCGGATGCGCGTGCAACACGCGACAGAGCGATGTGCGGATCGGGCTGGCAAGCGCCGATCACGAAGGGCATGCCGGCACTCGTGCAACGCTCCGCGAGGGTGATCTGGATCCTCTCGAACTCGGCGTCGGTCTGATTGTGGAACTCGCCAGCCGTACCGTTCGAATAGATGCCATCGACCCCCGCTTCGATCAGGATGTCGATCTCTTCGCCGAGTGCCGCGAAATCGATCGCGTCGTTCCCCATGAGCGGCAGGAGAAGGCTCGCCCAATTGCCGGCGATCGAATGTCGTCTCTGCGTCGTCAAGGCATGGCTCCCAAAGGTATGTCGTCGCGAATGCACGCCTTGAGATGCCCCGGCGCGACTTCCCGCAACTCCGGAACGGCCTGGCTGCAGGCTTCGATTGCGTGCTGACAGCGGGTGCGGAAAACACAGCCGCTCGGAGGATTGGCGGGGCTTGGAATTTCACCCCTCAGCACCTGCCGGTCGCGTTTGGCGCCGACATCCGTGGAGGGAATGGCGGAGAGAAGCGCGCGTGTATAGGGATGCTGCGGCCGGGCATAGAGATCGCTGCTCATCGCGATTTCCATGATGCGACCGAGATAGAGGACGATCACCCGGTCACAGATGTACTCCACGACGGCCAGGTCGTGCGAGATGAACAGCATGGTCAGCCCGAGCCGCTGCTGCAGATCGCGCAGCAGGTTTATGACCTGCGCCTGAATGGAAACGTCGAGCGCCGACACCGGCTCGTCGGCGACAATCAGTTCCGGGGCCAGGGTCAGCGCTCGCGCAATGCCGATGCGCTGGCGCTGGCCGCCCGAGAACTCGTGCGCGTAGCGATTGATCGCTTCTGCCGGCAAGTCGACCTGTTCGAGAGCCACACGGGCGCGTTCGAGCCGTTCCTTGCGGGTTCCGATGCGCTGGATTTTCAGGCCCTCGGTCAGGATTTCACCGATGGTCATGCGCGGCGAGAGACTGGCGAAGGGATCCTGGAAGATATACTGCATGCGCGGACGCATGCGTCGCATCGCCGTGGATGAAAGGCCGGTCAGTTCGATGCCATCGAAGCGGACGTTGCCAGATGACGGCTCGACCAGGCGAAGGACAGAGCGGCCGATTGTCGTTTTTCCACTGCCGGATTCGCCGACGAGCCCTACGACTTCACCCTTACCGATGTCGAAGGAAATGTCCTTCAGGATTGTCAGCTGCGTACCGTGGGATGCGTAGCTTTTCGACAGGTCGCGAACGGAAAGCAAAGGCTCGGTCATCTAAATCTCCCGCCAGCGAATGCATCGGCTCTTATGGAGCGGTCCGACGGCTTCGAGTGCCGGAACCGCTTTCCCGCAGGCCTCGATTGCAAATTGGCAGCGCGGTGCGAAGGCGCAGCCGGAAGGCATGTTCATGAGGCTCGGAACGACACCGGGGATGGCCGCGAGCTTTTCGCCCGACTGTTTCATCCGGGTCGCATCGCCAAGCCGGGGCATCGAGGCGAGGAGGCCCTTCGTGTACGGGTGCTTTGGATTGCTGAAGACCTCGCCGACCGGGCCTTCCTCGACGATGCGGCCGGTATACATGACGGCGACGCGATGGGCGATCTGGGCGACGACGCCGAGATTGTGCGTGACGAACAGTATGGCCATGCCGCGCTCGCGCTGGAGCTTCAGCAACAGGTCCAGGATCTGCGCCTGGATCGTCACGTCAAGTGCGGTGGTCGGCTCATCCGCAATCAGCAAGGTTGGATCGCAGGCAAGCGCCATGGCGATCGTCGCACGTTGACGCATGCCGCCGGACAGCTCGTGCGGATACTGGCCAGCCCGACGTTTGGCGTCTGGAATCCCGACGCTCTCCAGCAGCGAAATCGCGTTGGCCATCGCGACTCTCCGGCTTGCTCCGCGATGAATGCGAATGGGCTCGGAGATCTGGTCGCCAATCGTATAGACGGGATTGAGACTGGACATCGGCTCCTGGAAGACCATGCCGATGTCGTCGCCGCGAATGTCGCGCATCTCGTCTTCCGTCAGCGAAACCAGATTACACCCGGATCCGTCCTTTCGGCGCAGCCGGATGCTGCCTGCCGCTATCGACCCGATGTTGCGGGTCAGAAGTCGCATGACGGAAAGGCTGGTTACCGATTTGCCCGAACCCGATTCTCCCACCAAGGCCACGGTCTCTCCCGCGCCGACGGTCAGGTCGACGTCGTTGACAGCCGTGACATCGCCTCCGCGAATGCGGAAGATGGTCTTGAGGCCCTGAATGGCGAGGATCGGTTCGGTTGACTGCATGGAGATCACCCGCGAAGCAGACCGGTTGCACGCAGGATCTCGTTGATCCTCGCTGTTTCAGCTTCGTCGAGCGCTGCTCGCGGGCGCGGCATGACGGCGTTGTCGATGATGCCGAGGCTCTTCATCGCGGTCTTGAAGCCACCGATGCCGGAGGCGCCGCCGCTGACGCGGCCCTGGGCAACCCAGACGATTTCGAAGAGCCGGCAAAGCCGTTCCTGCTCCTTGCGTGCGGCGACCCAGTCGCCACGCTGGGCGGCATCCCACAGGCGCACGTAACCATGCGGATCGACGTTGGCGATGCCAGGGACTACGCCGTGGGCGCCCATCAGCAGGGCGTTGTCGACGACAATCTCCGAGCCGGTCATCAGGAACACGTCCGGCTGATCGGCAAGATCGAGCAGGGCATAGCGGAAGTTGCCGTCATCGCCGCTCGAATCCTTGAGGCCGATGATCGTGCCTTCTCTTGCCAAAGTCACCGTCGTCTGGCGCTGCAGCTTGACGTGAACGCAGACCGGAATGTCGTAGGCGACGAGCGGTACGTCGACGGCGTCGCGGATAAAGCGGAAATGGTCGAGGATCTCGGCTTGGCTGGTGACAGTATAGAAAGGCGCGGTGGCAACGACGGCGTCGGCGCCGGCACGCTTGGCAACGTCAGCGTGATGAATGACGCGATCTGTTGTCGGATCGATGACGCCGACGATCAGGGGCACGCGGCCATTCACCACCTTTGCCGAATGCTCGATGATCTCGCGGCGGGTCTTGTCATCGTGGAAAATTACTTCGCTTGTCGAGCCGAGCACGAAAACACCGTGACAGCCGCCCTCGATGAGGTGCTCCAGGACCCGCGTGTAGGACGGATAGTCGACCGTGAAATCCGCATTGAGTGGCGTCACGACCGGAGGAATTACACCTTTGAATTTCGTCATTGTCTCTTTCTTTCGGATGATCAGTTTAGTTCAGCACGAGGGTCAAAAGCGTCCCGAAGACCGTCGCCGATGAAGTTGATGGCAAGCACGGCAAGGATGAGCGCCCCACCCGGGAACAGCCATTGCCAGGGATATTGTTCGAGGACCGCCGTCGACCGGGCAGCATTCAGCATGTTGCCCCAGCTTGCGGCCGGCGGGGCGATGCCGAGGCCAAGGAAGGAAAGTCCGGCTTCAAGCAGGATGGCGTTGGCAATCTGCAAAGTCGCGTAGACAACAAGGATATCGATCGAATTCGGCAAGCCATGCCGGAAGAGGAGATGCGGCAGGCCGGCGCCCATTCCCCGAGCGGCGATGACAAAGTCACGCTCACGGAGTTCCAGAAGCCGTGCACGCACCATTCGCGCCAGAAGTGGCCAGGACAGCAACGAGATGACGAGTACCGTCGGCCAGATGCCCGTGCCGGCGATGGAGGCGAGCACGAGGAGAAAAATCACCGGCGGCAACGTCATAACGAGGTCGACGAACCGCATGCCCACGGCGTCGGCCCAGCGGCCGCCAAGGGCTGAGACAGCACCGAAGAGAAAGCCGATGACGGCCGACAGCAGCGTCGACGCAATAGCGACGAGGAGCGAGATGCGGCCGCCTTCCATGACGCGGGCAAACACATCGCGCCCGACGCCATCGGTACCGAACCAATGTTTCAGGCTTGGGCCCGAGTTCATCGCCAACAGGTCGATGTCGTTCGGCTTGAAGCTCCACCAAAGGGGATAGGTGAGGATCATTGCCAGGACAGGAACAGCCAGGCAGACACCGAAAACGGCGGCGCGGTTGATCAGGAAGCGGTCGAGTGCACGGGCGAGGGGGCCGGGACTGCGGCTAGGGGTTCTGGCCAGCATAGTTACGCCACCTTGATGCGCGGATCGATCACCGCGTAGGTAATATCCGTTAGAAGGTTCACGACGATCACGCAGGCTCCGATAATGAGCGTCGCGCCCATGATGACCGGGTAGTCGCGGGTCTCGACGGAATCGACCAGCAGCAGGCCCATACCCGGCCAGTTGAAGACGCTCTCGATGAAGATTGCGCCGCCGATGGCAAGGCCGATGGTCGAGCCGATGAGCGTAACGACAGGCAGCAGCGCATTGCGCAAGGCATGCTTGACGATCACCCAGAACTCGACGACACCCTTCGCCCGCGCCGTACGAACATAATCCTGATTGAGCACTTCAAGCAGGGAGGCGCGCATATAGCGCATGATCAGAGCCGCTTGAGCGACCGCAAGAAGAGATGCAGGCAGGATCAGGTGATGCACCAGATCGAGGATCGAGAAGGCCTCGCCAGGCGTCAGCATGCCGCCGGATGGCATCCATTTGAGCCGCACCGCGAAGACGTAAAGTCCGATCAACGCGCTAAGGAAAGCCGGGCTGGAAATGCCTGTGAGGGCAAGTACCGAAAACGAGAGGTCGGCGAAGGAGTTGCGCCGTACGGCGCTGACGATGCCGGTGGCGATGCCGACGATGATCGAGATGACGAGAGCCGTTCCCATCAATAGGACGGTGGGGCCGATCCGCGACAAGACGAGGCCGAGCACCGACTGATCCATCCGCTTGATCGAGTAGCCGAGATTGCCGGCCAAGGCCTGCTGCAACCAGGCCAGATATTGTACGGGCAGCGGCTGGTCGAGACCGAGCCTGCTGCGCAGCTCGGCCAAATCAGCTGGCGACATGGGAATATTCGGATCGATATAGGCGTCGATCGGATCGCCAGGGGTGAGGCGCAGCAGAAGGAAAATCAGCATGCTCAAGGCAAGCAGCATGCCTATCCCAATCGCCAGGCGCCGGAGACTGTATCTCAGCATTGCAACTCCGTCCTGAAAGGGTGGCAGATGCCACCCCCTCGTACCAATGGGCGGTCTTTACTCGGCGATCGACCAGCGCTGCGGATCGGCCTGGTAGGGACCGCCTCCGGGAGCGGGAGTCCAGACGAAATCCTTGACCTTGGTGGAGACGACGCCATAGCGGTTTGCCACCCAGAGCGTGCCCCACGGGAGCTGGCTGTTCATGACCTTGCAGACCTGCTGATAGCGCCCGTCGCGCTTTGCCGCGTCTGGCTCGCCGAGGGCGGCATCGAGCGCGGCCGTCAGATCGGGCATCCGGGCGCGAACGACGTTCGGGCCGGCCGGCGGGATCTGCTTTTCGTTTAGCCCGACATTGATGCTGCCGGCGTCCGGTCCGTTTTGCAGGCCGGCATAAACCAGCTGAAACTGCGAAATATCCGCGTCCGGCTTCAGGACGATGCTGTTATAGGTCGGCGCATCGACGGCACGTGGCACGACGTTAATGCCGACCTGCGCCAGCATCGCCTGAACGGCGGCCAGCACATTGGTCGCCAAGGGCGTCGTGTAGTAGGTCAGGAGCGTGATCGGCTTGCCGCCGTTGATCTGGTCCCAGCCAGCTTCCTTCAGGAGCGCTTTTGCCTTTTCCGGATCATAAGCATAGGGATCGATGTCCTTCGGAACGAGCTGGTCAGCGACATAGGCGCAATTGGCCGGCTTCGCAGCACCGCCGTAGAGACTCTGGATGATTGCTTCACGGTTGATGGCGCGCATCACCGCCTGACGAACACGCAAATCCTTCCAGATCGGTGATTCATGATTGAATCCCAGATAGTTGACGACGAAGGAATTGCCTTCGATCACGCGGAAAGACTTGTCTTCCTTGAATGTTGGGACCTCATTGGAATCGACATAGGTGAACTGGATTTCGCCGGCGCGAAGAGCGGCGATCGCCGCCGCCGGATCGGCGAAGTAGCGATTGATGATCTTCTCCAGGGCCGGCTTCCCGCCGCGGTAGTCCGTGTTGGCGGCGAGTTCGACATACTGGTCGTTGACATACTTGGTGAACTTGAATGCGCCGGTGCCGATCGGTGACGTCGACCACCATGGGTTCTTGGCGAGCTGGTCGGCCGGTATTGCGGCGAGCGCATGCTCGGGCAGCATCATGACCTTGGTGAGCGTATCCATGAGGCTTGCAGATGGGGCGCTGAGTTTGAGAACAAGCGTGTGCTCATCGGGAGCTTCGACGGATGAAACCGGCGTCAGGCGGGCCGCGAGAACGGAGCCGGTCTTGGCGTTCTTGGCAAGCTCCATCGTGAACTTGGCGTCCTTGGCGGTAAACGGCTTTCCGTCGTGCCACTTCGCGTCGACGAGCTTGAACATGTAGGTCAGCTGGTCGGGGCTCACTTCATAGGACGATGCAAGAACGCCGACCGGCTTCTGCAGCTTCGCATCGTAAGTCACGAGCGGCTCGAAATAGATGCTGAGCCATGTGAAGCCGGCGGTGGCTGCAAGCGGATTGAAATTGCCTTGGAATCCGCCAGGCCCGACGTCGAAGCCGCCCGACAGGGTTGCGGCTTGCGCCGGGCGGGTGAGGCCTGACGCGACTGTTGTTGCCATCATCGCGGCGATTGCGATCGCCGAAAGTCGGGACAGAGTGTTCATTGCGTTCCTCCCACATTTGAACTTGTCTTGTTGTTTGTGATTACCTGCGCGATGCCTTCGTAGTGGCGGTCGAGGCGGCGGCGAGCCTCCTCCAGGTCCCGGGCTTCGACGGCATCGACGATGGCGGCGTGATCCCGCCAGGTGGCCATCGGGTCGACGTTATCGAGATTGACGAAATCCGAGGCCTTGTAGAAAGCGAGCCAGAACACGTCGATTAGCCGGCTCAGCGTTTCGTTCTCCTGGCAGCGGAAGAGCAGACGATGAAATAGCTGGTCGTCCTCGGCGAAGGATTCACCGCGCTCGGCGTGCGCTTTCATGCGGTTGACGGTGGCGCGGAGCTCGGCAATGTCGTCCTTGCTGATCGTCTCCAAGGTCTTGCCGATCAGGCCGACTTCGAGCGTCCGGCGGATCTCGATCACTTCCTCAATCTGGCGAAGCGCCCCGCCAAGGCCATAGGCAAGGTTGTCGAGCAGCGGCTCGAACGAGAAGGCCTTCACGAAGATTCCGACGCCGCGGCGCGATTCCAGGACGCCCAGGGATTCCAGCGCCTTGATGCCCTCTCGCAGGGAGTTGCGGCTGACGCCGAGTTGGGTCGCAAGTTCGCTCTCTGCCGGCAAAAGGGTTCCGGGCTTCAGGCCATTGTCATTGATGTAAGCACGCAGGCTCTCCTGCACGGACACATGCAGCAGGGGGGCTCTTGTCAAAGGCTTCATGGTCTTTAGGGGCATGCCGGGTCTCGCTGCAGAAATTCCAGATGCCGAGATACATATCCACTTGTAGGATATCTGTCAAATGAACATGTCAACGAAGGCGCCGTAGGGAGGTTTGTCGTAGGGTTCGGCAAAGAGGCTTGGTACTTGGTCTTCCGCCCGTGGCCTTGCCGCCCGCTCGGGGGGGCTGGCCGAGGGATTGGAGCCAGGATCTCCTTGTTTCCCCATCTCTGCCACACAAGTTCAGCAAATCCTGCGGGGAGCGTAATCCATCCAACTCATAGGTTTTGGTTATCGTAACGATCAGTAAATCCAACTTAGAATTATCGCCATTTTCCGATATGAAGGAGGAAAGGGAGGATGTATGTCGATCGGTGTACCCTTGGCTTGAGTGCTGAACCTCATTTGGAAACGGCGCAGCGCCGTTGACTGGTTTGGCAGATCCCCCTTTAGACGGCAGAAAATTCAAGGTAATCAAGGAGAACGTTATGGACCAGAAAACCGACAGCGCGGGCAAATGTCCTGTTGCGCATGGCAATACGCCCCGTGGTCGATCCAACCGCGACTGGTGGCCGGACCGGCTGGACGTTCAGATCCTTCACCAGCATTCCGACCTGTCCGATCCGATGGGGACGGCGTTCAACTATGCCGAGGAATTCAAGACGCTCGACCTCGATGAGGTGAAGAAGGACCTTCATGCGCTGATGACCGATTCGCAGGACTGGTGGCCGGCCGACTTCGGTCATTACGGCGGCCTGTTCATCCGCATGGCATGGCATAGCGCAGGCACGTACCGCATCACTGATGGCCGCGGCGGCGCCGGTGCCGGTCAGCAGCGTTTCGCGCCACTGAACAGCTGGCCTGACAATGCCAACCTCGATAAGGCCCGCCGCCTGCTGTGGCCGATCAAGCAGAAATACGGCAACAAGATCTCCTGGGCCGACCTGTTGATCCTGACGGGCAACGTTGCACTGGAATCCATGGGCTTCAAGACTTTCGGTTTCGCCGGCGGCCGCGCGGACGTATGGGAACCCGAGGAACTCTTCTGGGGTCCTGAGGGAACCTGGCTGGGCGATGAGCGCTACAGCGGCGAGCGTGAACTCTCTGAACCGCTTGGCGCCGTGCAGATGGGCCTCATCTACGTCAATCCCGAAGGCCCGAACGGCAACCCCGATCCGGTCGCGGCTGCCCACGACATCCGCGAAACCTTCGCCCGTATGGCCATGAACGACGAAGAGACGGTGGCGCTGATCGCCGGCGGTCACACCTTCGGCAAGACGCATGGTGCCGGCGATCCTTCGTTGATCGGCGCGGAGCCGGAAGGCGGTGCGATCGAGGAGCAGGGCCTCGGCTGGAAGAGCACCTTCGGTACCGGCGTCGGCAAGGACGCCATCACCGGCGGTCCTGAAGTGACCTGGACGCAGACGCCGACTCAGTGGAGCAATTACTTCTTCGAGAATCTGTTCGGCTTCGAGTGGGAGCTGACGCAGAGTCCGGCCGGTGCGAAGCAGTGGAAGGCCAAGAATGCCGAAGCTTCCATTCCTGATGCTTTTGATGCGTCGAAAAAGCAGCTTCCCACCATGCTGACCACGGACCTGTCGCTGCGCTTCGAYCCYRTMTACGAGAAGATCTCGCGSCGCTTCCTCGAAAATCCTGATCAGTTCGCGGATGCCTTCGCGCGCGCCTGGTTCAAGTTGACCCACCGCGACATGGGTCCGAAGGTCCGTTACCTCGGTCCGGAAGTCCCGGCGGAAGACCTCATCTGGCAGGATGTCATTCCGGCCGTCGACCACAAGCTTGTCGACGATGCTGACATCGCCGCGCTGAAGGAGAAGGTTCTTTTGACCGGCTTGTCCGTGCAGGAGCTCGTCTCGACCGCCTGGGCTTCTGCCTCGAGCTTCCGCGGCTCCGACAAGCGCGGCGGCGCCAACGGTGCGCGCATCCGGCTTGCGCCTCAGAAGGACTGGGAAGCGAACCAGCCGGCGCAGCTCGCCAAGGTGCTCGGTGTCCTCGAAGCTATCCAGAAGGACTTCAATGCCGCCCAGACCGGTGGCAAGAAGATCTCGCTCGCCGACCTGATCGTTCTCGCCGGCGCTGCCGGTGTCGAGAAGGCGGCAAAGGCTGGCGGTCATGACGTCACCGTGCCGTTCACGCCTGGTCGCATGGATGCCTCGCAGGAACAGACCGACGTGGCGTCCTTCGCCGCGCTGAAGCCGCGTGCTGACGGTTTCCGCAACTATGTCGGCGGCCGGCAGTTCATGAAGCCGGAAGAGGCCCTTGTCGATCGCGCCCAACTGCTGAGGCTGACCGCGCCGGAAATGACCGTTCTCGTTGGCGGACTGCGCGTGCTGAAGGCTGGTCAGCCCGAGCATGGTGTCTTCACGTCTCGTCCCGAGGCGCTGACGAACGACTTCTTCGTCAATCTCCTCGACATGGGCACCCAGTGGTCCCCGGTTGCGGGTAAGGAAGGCGTTTACGAGGGACGCGACCGCAAGACGAACGAACTTAAGTGGACCGGCACCCGCGTCGACCTGATCTTCGGCTCGCACTCGCAGCTCCGCGCCTTTGCAGAAGTCTACGGCCAGTCCGATGCGAAGAAGAAGTTCGTCAAGGACTTCGTCGCAGCCTGGAACAAGGTGATGAACGCCGATCGTTTCGATCTGGCCTGATCGATAAAAATATTGGTGGGCGCGGCGGTAAGCCGCGTCCATGCATCCGTCCTCATTGTCACCGCGCTCGGCTGTGGTGAAGGTCTCGGTCGCCGGTTGAGCAGCTTTCTGCTTTCTCATCCCTTGGGCTTCCGCCCGAAATCCTTGCGAAGCTCGTCCTTCGCCTTCTCCAGCTTTGTTCGCTGTGCCTTGGAGAGTTGCTGACCTGCACGGTTGATATAGAAATTCAGCATCAGCCGTTGTGACGCCGGTTCCTCGATGCAGGACGGCACCGCCGCCAATGAGTCACGCCCGTTAGCACGCCAAGTGCGAAGCGTAGAACGTCTATGACGACGTGACGGTGCTGAAGCGCTCGCACCAGAAAATCACCGAAAGGTAGGCCGCTTTACCGCCAATGAGGTACGTGCAGTCAATGCGCGGTTGTGGTTTTATGGGGCCGGCCAGATGCGGCCGCTTGTATTGCGTCTCGGGCCCGTCAGGCATTCTGGCGGGCCCATGCAATTTGTGGCGCTTGCCGAATTGGACGGGTGCACGCGCGGAACATCAAGCGTTTCGAACGGCTCTCCAACAATCCAATGATGGAGATGCGTATTTCTCTTGCCTTATCCGCATTGCTGTTGGTCTGGCTGTTTGCGCCTTGCGGCGCACAATCGCTTCCCGACCAGGCCGGTCCGTCGCTCGGACAGTCGAGCTCCACCCAGGCACAAGAGGAGATCACCAATCCAGGCGGATTTGGTCGAGCGCCCGCAGGCAAGGCAGTTGACCGTGCAACCACGCAAAGCACGATCAAGCCTCGCGGTGAGATCTCAGATCAAATCCACGCGTAAGCCGGTCATCAGTCCGTAGGGACTGCATCCGCTAGGTGTTCGAGGCAGAGATCCCGGCGTGTCGTCGACCGCCGGCAATGGCTCACAAGAACAAGGTTGGGTCTGTTCGGCTAGCGGGCGGCGCTTGATTTGGCCACGCGAGGACGCGTGGCATTCCGGCTATCGCGCGGGTCCGAGCTTCCAATCCGAGTCGCCAGACGGACAGGCGAGACCCTTGAATCGGGTTTCTCCCTCCAGCGTCCGCTGGGTCGTTACAAAGGCGCGGCATGAACTTTCAGGATCAACGCCAATTTCTTCGATCACCCCCACACTTCCCGTCGACGG
Organism: Rhizobium sp. 01T417; assembly: GCF_056398905.1. Taxonomy (NCBI): domain Bacteria; kingdom Pseudomonadati; phylum Pseudomonadota; class Alphaproteobacteria; order Hyphomicrobiales; family Rhizobiaceae; genus Rhizobium; species Rhizobium sp. 01T417. The sequence continues at coordinate 44,242 of NZ_JBFTQH010000013.1, forward strand.
ATTCGCCCAGGCAAGGGGGTTCACTCCGACCGCGCCGCGACTGACCGTATCTGCGATGACCGCCTGATCCGTCTTCGCAGGCGTCGGACTCGACTGCGGGATCGCGGTGGTTTCCAAGGGTTCTACCTTGGTGCATCCCGCCAACAGCAAGGCCGCGAGGGCCAATTGCATCACGCCTATGTTCTTTCGCGTCATCTAGACTTTCCGATGATAGTTCTCCCGCATCGTAGCGTGCAATTCTGACAGCTACCTGAGGAACTACTATAGAAATGGGCGCAGTGCCAGCCAGTTCCGTTCATTCCGACGCATTGCTTGTGAGTTCCACCGACTGCGCGCCTGCCCCAAGTCGGCGTTCAACGATGCTGCCCGGCCATCCCGACCCGCCGGGTGACCTTCTAGTCCGTTGATTGCGGATTCACGGCCCCGCGGGTGCCGGTTGATCGTCGTCTGGCCTATCAGTTCTGGCGCGCAGCGTCCGCGAGCCAGCTTTTTACGGCAGCCACGGATGCCGCATGACGGGGCTTTCGTGGCGAGATGACGTAGAAATCCGACCCAGCGGTAAGTTCGGTTGGCAACACACGGAGAAGGCGGCCCGACGCAATGTCCTCGTCCACAAAAAACGTGCTCGTCAGAGCAAGGCCCTGGCCAGCAATCGCGGCCTCAATCGCCAGGGAGGTCTGATTAAACCGAATATTCTTGGCGGTCGCCGGCGCTCCGTTCGGAAACGCCAATTCCAGAAACTGCGGCCAGAGATCGTGGCCATCGTGAAGGCGCGGGTAGCGCGAGAAATTGTCCTCTTGGTCGGGGAAGCCGAGCTTCTCCACCAGTAGCGGGCTGCCGACGGCAATAATCACGTGATCGAACAGCAGCTCCGCATTCAAGTTCGGTCCGAAGGGTGGCCGGCCATGACGGACGGCGAGATCCACCGCATCGGTTTGGAAATTGGCAATGCGATCACTCGCCAAGATGCGCAGATCAATGTTGGGGTGAGCCGCGGTAAAATCCGGCAGGCGAGGGATCAGCCATTTCGAGGCGAATGTCGGCGTCACGCTGATTGTCAGGTGAAGCGGTTCTGGTTTCAATGTCTCGGTTGCCTCCGAGATCAGCTCGAAAGCACGGCGGATGTTGGTCACATAGCTCTGGCCAGCCTCCGTCAACGCCAGCGTTCGCGGAAGCCTGTCGAACAGCTTCAGGCCCAACTCTGCTTCCAAGCCCCGTATCTGTTGGGCGACAGCACCCTGGGTGACCCCGATTTCCTCGGCTGCCAGGCGAAAGTTCAGGTGCCGTGTGACGACCTCGAACATGCGAAGGCCATTAAGCGAGGGAAGACGTCTAATACCTTCTGCCATTCAATAGATTTTCTACTGCTTTCTGAGAACGAAACTGGCTCGCACCGATGCCACACGAGTGATATCACGCTTTGCAGGCAACTGTAGACCGCAATTGCATGCGGGTCCTCTTTAAGGCAGGAGAGTATGATGTCAGTAGAAAAGGTAGCGGTGATCACGGCCGGCGGCAGCGGAATGGGCGCCGCCGCGGCGAAGCGTCTTGCAGCCGATGGGTTCAAGGTGGCGATCCTATCATCGTCGGGGAAGGGCGAAGAGCTTGCAAAGGCGCTGGGGGGCGTCGGCGTCACCGGCTCCAACCAATCAAATGACGATCTCCGCAAGCTCGTTGATCTCGCGATCTCCACTTGGGGACGCATCGACGTGCTCGTGAACAGCGCCGGCCACGGTCCGCGCGCGCCCATCCTCGACATATCGGACGAGGACTGGCACCGGGGCATGGAGGTCTACCTTCTGAACGTCATCCGTCCGACACGGCTGGTGACGCCGCACATGCAGAAGCAGAAGGCCGGCGCGATCATCAATATTTCGACCGCATGGGCGTTTGAGCCGAGCCCGATGTTCCCGACGTCGGCCGTGTTCCGCGCCGGGCTGGCGTCCTTCACCAAGATATTCGCCGACACCTATGCCGCCGACAATATCCGCATGAACAACGTTCTTCCGGGCTGGATTGACAGCCTGCCGGCGACGGAGGAGCGCCGCGACAGCGTTCCGATGAAGCGTTATGGCACGAGCGAGGAAATCGCCGCGACGGTTGCGTTCCTTGCATCGACCGGTGCAGCCTACATGACGGGGCAGAATATTCGCGTTGACGGCGGACTAACCCGTTCGGTTTGATGCCGGCGGGCACTGCCCCGGGGTGAAAGGCCTCCGGGGCGGTATATCAGGAAACGGCGATTAGAAGCGGATGATCGCTCCGAAAATCGGGCCGTGCTCGATCACGTCGTAGGTGAAGCCATCGTTGCTGTAGTTGACGCCGAGGGCGCGGTAACCGGCAACCGCCGAGACGGTGTCGTTGAACTTATAGCCAATGCCCGCCAGCACGTCCCAGTCCAGGTCGGCACCTCCGCCGCCGATCATGCCCCAGCCGGTGAGATAGACCGTGTCGGTCAGCGAGTAGTTGCCTTTGATGCCCGCGACCCCGTCCACCCAATTGGCGCTATCGGTCCGCGACACGTTGCCGATGAGGCCACCGCTTAGCCCTATCGTTGTTTCGGCATGCCAGTATCTGGCACCGGCAACCACATCCAAGCGAGTCTTCGGATCTTCGTAGACGGTGTATCCGACGCCCAACAGTGCGCTGAATGTGACTGACTTGACATCGACCTCGTCAGCGACGACGCCCCGCGGTGTTGCCGCATCCGTCGTTATGCGAGCATAGATTATGTCAGTGAAGACGCTGAACCGGTCATAGCGGGCGTCACCGGCTGCCATGAAGGCAAAGTCCAGATCCTTCAAGATGTCGCTGAAATTCTGATTGATGTCGACGGTCGGGAGGCCGAACACCTGAGTCTTGCCGTCGAGGCCCGCAACCCAGAAGTAGGGTGCGAAGGAAAACGTCCAGCCATTCGGTTGCACGGCCTGAGGTTGTGGCGCCGTGGCGGGCAGGAGATCTGCTGCATGCGTGGGTGTGACGAACGCCATTGCGGCAGCGGCGCATGCGATCAGTGAAATCCTGCTATTCATGATGAACCTGTCCCCTCTCGCGTTCAGGTCACAATAGCCCCGATTCATCGACCTGAACTGATATCGCAGATTGCACTAACTCTCGCCGTCCGCAAAGTGCTTATATTCTGTTCCTGATATCTCACATGAGAAGAGTACGCTCGGCGCCAGGCGATCTCGGCACGCGGCGTGGGAGAGCATCCCGGCAGCGCGGAGCGGCTGCTTCATCCCCGCCAGAACCTTTTTCGCTCCATCAGTTCGTCCAACGACGATTGAGCGGCGGTGATCAGTTTTTCGCTGTTGCCAGCGACCATCAGGGATTCGACGCCGGGATGTGATTCCAGCTCCAAATTGTGAATGACAGTCGGCGCGGTTACCATGTCGTTCAGGAGACCGAGTTCGTCCTGCAATTTCTCCATCGCTTGGATGAACTTTTCGTACCGTCGCTCGGCCTGCTTGCTGGAGAACAGGGACCTTAGGAATTCGCTCGCATATCTAAACTTCTTTGCCGCCTTGCGGGTTTCGTGCCGATGCTCATCGTCGGCTTCGACCAGAGATTTGCCGCGTTTTTTCAGTTTCTTGCGTTGACGGTCAAGGATGTCGATTGCGAAATCGACCACCGGTCCGTTCCGAATCTCTGCCGTTTCCACCAGCGCGAGATACTCTCCGCAATGCAGCCACTCGTTAAGGTCCAGCATAAAGGCTTCGGCACGCGAGCTGAAAAGCGCGTTCAGCACCTGCTCATAGGCGCTGTCGCGTGCTTCGAGCAAACGACTTTTTACGTCGCTGTTTCCAACCCTGGCAATCAGTACATCGATGTTGCGTGCCTCTCCGAGAACGCCCGCCAGCCACTTCAACTCTTCCTTCAACCGCTGAGATTCGGCGTCGACCAGGATCACCTTGTAGAGCGAGAAGGCAGATCGCAGCCGCCTGAGTGCCACGCGGGCCTGATGAAGTGCCGATGGGTTCGGGCGATTTATGACGATCGATTCGTTCAGCCGGAACTGCCGGAAACATGCTTCAGCAATGACCTGGAACGAGGCCGAGACCCGCAGGTCGCGGTCGAGATGCACGGGTTCCGCCTTGTATGCCGTTTGTTGCTCGCGGAGCAGGCGGTATCCTCTCTCCGCTTTCGAAGCGACACCGAAACGGATCGGGACAAGCGCCTCGATTCTGCGGGCAAGGGTGAACAGCGTATATGGCTTGCCGTCCTTCAGTTCCAGCTCCAATTCCCGGATCTGCATCTCGCGATCGCCGGCAACGATCGAGCCCATGTCAAGGGCAACTTCAATCTGGCTCCCGTCCTGATCGACGTTCCAACGATGTCGCTTTACCAGGGTGGAAAACTGCCGGACGAGAGTGCCGTCCTCGATATCAAGTTCGGACCTCAGCGGGGTCGTGTAATCGATCACAGGTGTGTTGTCCGTGAGCGGCGTTTCCCACTCGGAGCGCGCAAAGATGGCTCTGTTCGGTCCCGCAGCCTTGACCGTTTGGACGTGCGCTTCGCCAACCGTACGGATTCGCAGAGAATAGCCGCCCTCCCATGCCTGGCGGTCGGGCGTGTCGAAATAAATGGAGGTCATGGAATCGACAGAGATCGGGCTTCCCAGCAAGCCGGATCCCAGCAATGTGTCCACCGCGTCGGCGCTCAGTTCAAGTTTCAGTTCTGTTTCTGTTGCCAATTACCTCTCCGCTCGGTTGCACAGTCCTAGGTGGAGGCAACTCTTTCACGATATAGAGCGGTGGCATCGGGATAAAACGTCCTGATGACAAAAACCTGAGCGGGAATGCAACCGCAGCGATCTTTCACAAGAAAAGCGATCGCTGCTCGTTGCGGTACCCCGTCCGACTATAAGAGGCAGGTGAGGAACCACCTCGTGCGTCGGTTGGACATGCTACTAGAGGCCAGGTCGGCGCTAGGAGCCGGATTGGCGAGCCGCTGTGTCCAGCGCTATAAAATCCGCTTCATCGAGAGCGATGCTTGCCGCCTCTACGTTTTCCTCAAGATGCTTTACCTTGGAGGTTCCCGGTATCGGCAACATCACAGGGCTGCGTTTGAGCATCCACGCCAGAGCAATCTGGCTTGGCGTCGCGTCGTACCTCTTGGCCAATCTGTCGAGGATGGACCCTGGACGGGCAAGCTCGCCTGCGGCCAGCGGGTACCACGGTATGAAGCCAATGCCCTCGCGCTCGCAGTAGTCAAGCACGTCCTCGCTGGCGCGATCGACGAGGTTGTAGCGGTTCTGGACCGTCGCGACGGGAAAGACCTTTCGGGCGGCCTTTATGTCTTCAACCGAAACTTCGCTTAGGCCGGCATGGGCAATGATGTCCTGATCCAGGAGCATCTTGACCGCGCCGAATTGCTCGTCGCGAGGAACCTTCGGGTCTATGCGATGCAATTGCCACAAATCGATCCGGTCGACACGGAGTTTCTTGAGGCTGCCTTTCGCGCGCTCGAGAAGATAGTCCGGCCGCCCGTTTGGCGTCCAGAGATCCGGTCCTTCGCGGGTCAGCCCTGCCTTGGTCGCGATCAGCAGCCCCTTGTAAGGATGCAGCGCTTCGCTGATGAGTTCTTCCGAAACGTCGGGACCGTAGGAATCTGCCGTGTCTATGAAGTTGACCGAGATCTCGGGCAGGCGACGCAGGGTTGCCAGTGCTCCGGCCTTGTCCGCAGGCGGTCCCCATATGCCGGGTCCGGTAATGCGCATGGCGCCGAAGCCGAGACGGTTGATCGCGATGCTACCGATCGAAAATTGGCCCGATGCAGCCGCTGAGATCGTGGAATTGCCTGGCACTGATCTTCTCCCGATTGCCTGTTAGGTGGATTTGCTCGGGCCTTAAGTGGAGCGGGCAGGGAGCAATGCAAGTCAGGACTGTTCAGACTTGACCGTGCGCCCGGAGATCAGACGCAGCCACGGCGGCAGGTGGAAAGCGCACATCAGCAGGTACATCATGGCCATGCCATCCATGGGAAAGACATCCTGCATTGCGGAGCAGATTGTCTCTGCTCCGCCGCTTGCCATGGTGACAACCGCCATGATGGCGAAGGTGGGCGCTGCCGCAATACACAGCCAGTCGGCGATGTTTGCTGCATTGTCGGCCGGCTTCTCGACCGATGCGCTGCGCCTTGTCTGGTCGGAGGAAAGCATCGGCTCTACCTCCGGCCGTATTCGTCATGATGCCGCCACCAGATACCTTGCTCATTGCGGCCGAAGGGCGCGCGGTCGAGCCATTGATACACGCCCCAAATACCGTCCAGGCCGCGGGCATAGCTGGAGTAGGTGTGGTAGACCACGCCGTCCTCGAGCACGAAGGCGCTGAGGCCCGGCCTGTCGCGCGTATAGGTGGCGATGTCGGTTCCAGTCATCGCGGCGATCTGGCCGACCGGGGTCTCGCTGCCGCGCAACTTCCATTCCTGTACGGTTTCGCTCTCCTGCGGCCCCGGTGCCGGCGGTTCACGCCGGTAGTTATATTCTATCCCGCCTTCGCGCTGCTGCTGCTGGCTAAACAAAACGCTGAAGTCGAGGTTGAAATCGCTACCGAAGGAAGAGGCCCAGTCGAAGGTCCATCCCATCCGCTCTTTGAAGGCCTGTAGTTTGGGAAGCAGCGCGCGGGAAACGGCGGTGAAGGCGACGTCATGGTTCTCGAGGTGAACGACAACGCCGTTGAAGCCGTCCGCGATCGAGGAGCAAGAGGGGCATCCGGCTGTATAGTCAGGACCGAACATGAAGTGGTAGATGAGCAGTTGCGAGCGGCCCTTGAAAAGGTCGGCCAGCGAAGCGCTGCCGCTGTCGGTCTCGAACCTGTAGTCCTTGTCGATCCGTACCCACGGCAGTTCCTGACGGCGTTGTGCCAGCATGTCGCTGCGACGGGTCAGTTCCTTCTCTTCTGCGAGCAGGTCGAGCCGCGCCGCAAGCCATTCTTCGCGTGTGCCTGTCATGTGCATCGTCATCATACTTCTCCTCTTGGTGCCTGTTGACGTAGCATGCCGCTCCTTGCGGCTGCTTGGTGATCGTGAGCAGACTAGGACCGCAGTGGGCGAGGGTGGGAGTTACAAGTTTGACGGGATTTCGATGGACTCGATGATCATCGCCGCGGCGAGGCTGCTTGCGACAGGCGATCTTCTCGGTGCGCTGAAGAGGGTGGCGCTGCGGAATGACGCGCCCGCGCTCGCCCTTCGCGGCATCGCAATGGCCCAGCTCGGGGATCTCGCGAGGGCAAAGGTCCTGCTGAAGACGGCTGCCCGTGCGTTTGGGCCAAGGGAGCCGGTCGCACGGGCGCGCTGTCTCGTCGCCGAGGCGGAAATCGCTCTGGTCTCGCGCGATCTAACCTGGCCTGCCAAGACACTCAGCTCCGCGCGGGAAGTGCTCGAAGCGCATGATGACCGCTTGAACGCCGCACATGCGCGACATCTCGAAGCCAGGCGGTCGCTGCTCATCGGCCATCTCGACGAAGCCGAACGGCTGCTCGCCGGGGTCGATCCAACACCGCTCCCGCCGCCCTTGCGAACGGCGAACGAGCTTGTCGTCGCAGGGATCGCCATCCGCCGGCTCCAGACGGGCGTTGCGCGCGCGGCACTGCTCCGGGCGGAAAATGCGGCGAGGGAGGCGGGAATCCCCGCGCTTCGTGCGGAGGTCGAAGGGGTCTCCGAGGTTCTGAAGGCGCCGGCGGCGCGACTGACCAGCCGCGGCGAGGAGCGGTTGCTGCTGCTGCAAGAAGTCGAGACAGTCCTGTCGTCCGGCACGCTTGTCGTCGACGCGTGCCGCTACGTCGTGCGGGAGGGCGACGCGTTCGTGTCGCTGACAACGCGCCCGGTCTTGTTCGCGCTCGCCCGTGCACTGGCGGAGAGTTGGCCGGCGGATGTATCGAGGAACGCGCTCGTTGCCCGTGCATTCAGGGCGAAGGATGCCGATGAATCGCATCGCGCCAGGTTGCGCGTCGAAATCGGGCGGCTGCGCGGCGAGCTTCACCGCATAGCAGATATCAAGGCAACCAAGGACGGCTTTGTGCTCGCGCCGCGGCGTGCCGACCAGGTGGTCATCCTGGCTCCACCGGTCGAGGAGCAGCATGGTGAGATCCTTGCTTTTTTGGCCGATGGGGAGGCCTGGTCGAGTTCGGCGCTGGCAATCGCGATTGGTGCGAGCGCGCGCACCGTGCAACGCGCGCTTGATGCCCTCGCTGAAACGGGCAAGGTGCAGTTTTTCGGACGAGGACCAGCACGCCGCTGGACTATCCCGTCACTACCGGGATTCCCGTCAACTTTGTTACTCCCAGGTCCACTGCTCAACGACTAGGATAAGCCCATGAAACACTCCCAAGCTGAAATCCTTCGTGAATATGGCCCCTTTCCAGATGTGAAGCAGGTGGGCGGCGTGACCTTTGACGGTCGGAATGTCTGGTTCGCGTCCGGCGACAGGCTGAATGCCCTCGATCCCGATGTCGGTGAGGTCGTGAATACGATCGCCGTTGCGGCACACGCCGGAACGGCTTTCGATGGGCGCTATCTTTTCCAGATTGCCGAGGACAGGATCCAGAAGATCGACCCGAAGACCGGCGAGATAGTCTCGACGATTCCGGCCCCCGGCAATGGCGGTGATTCCGGGCTCGCCTGGGCGGAGGGAACGCTTTGGGTCGGAGAGTATCGCGGCCGGAAGATCCATCAGATTGATCCCGAAACCGGCGCTGTCCTTCGCAGTATCGAGTCCAACCGTTTTGTTACCGGGGTGACCTGGATCGGCGATGAGCTCTGGCATGCCACCTGGGAGGGCGACGAAAGCGATATCAGGCACATTGAACCAGAGACCGGGCAGGTCCTGGAACGGGTCGAGATGCCGGCTGGTATCGGTGTATCGGGACTTGAGTCCGATGGCGCGGACCGGCTGTTTTGCGGCGGTGGAAACAGCGGCAAGATCCGGGCCGTCCGCCGGCCGAAATAGTCAGACCGTGCTCGCGCATGTGCGCGGTCGGCGCGGGAAACCGCGAGTTCGGCCTGTGACTAGTCCAATGTCCTGCGGAAGCGGCGCACGGCGATGAACATGGCGACCGCCATCAGGCAGGCCAGGGCAGTGGTGTCGTAGGCAAGGGTCTGGATGCTGGCGCCCTTCAGCATGATTGCCCTGACGATCCGGATATAGTGGGTCAGCGGTAGTGCCTCACCGATCCATTGCGCCCATTGCGGCATGCCGGCGAACGGAAACATGAACCCAGACAGCAGGATATTCGGCAGGAAGAACATCATCGCCATCTGCATCGCCTGCAGCTGATTGGCCGCAATCGTCGAGAAGGTGTAGCCGATCGACAGATTGGTGATGACGAAGAGCGCGGTTGCGGCCGCGAGCGAAGCCGGGCTGCCGAGGATTGGAACGCCGAACACAAACAGGCCGGCCGTGATAATGAGCAGCGACTGGATGAGGCCGATCAGCACATAGGGCGCGATCTTGCCCAGCATGATTTCCAGCGGCTTGATCGGCATGGAAAGCAGGTTTTCCATGGTGCCGCGTTCCAATTCCCGGGTGACCGAAAGAGCCGTGAAGATCAGCAGCGTCATCGTCAGGATCGTGCCGAGCAAGCCGGGCACGATATTCAAAGTCGACGAACCGGCCGGATTGTAGCGCCGGTGCTGGACGATCGAGAATGCGGGCCTGGTCGGCTCGGAGAACTCGACCTGGCGGTCATTGGCGAGCGCCGACGTCACGATGCCTGATAGCGCACCCAGCGCCGAGCTCGATGCGACCGGATCGGTGGCATCGGCCGCGACCAGTAGCGAGGGCGTGTCGCCGCGCCGAAGCGAGCGTTCGAACCCTTCCGGAATTTCCACGACGAACAAAGCCCTGCCGGATTCCAGAAGCGAATCCATGTCTTCGGCTCGGGTAACGACAGAGCGGATCTGGAAGAAATCGGTGTTCTCGAGGGCGGCCAAAATAGATCGGCCGACATCCGTGTTCTCGCGCATCAACACAGCGGTCGGCAGATTGTGCGGCGTCGTGTTGATCGCAAAGCCGAACAAGAACAACTGCATGATCGGCAAGGCGACCATCGTCGCCAACGTTATGCGGTCGCGGGTCATCTGGATGAATTCCTTGATGGTCATCGCCCAGAAGCGCCCGAATGAGATGCCGTTGCGGTTTGCCGGTCGCGTCGTCATTGGAAATTATCCTCCGCGCGACGCATCAGGTCGATGAAGGCATCTTCCAACGTCGCTTCACCCTTTTGCCACTTGAGGTCGGGCCGTTCGCGATAAGGCGCGATTGCCTTTTCGAGCGCCTTCGGATCGCGGCCGGCAACATGCAGGCTGGTCCCAAACGGTGCCATCATGTCGATGCCCGGCACATTCTCAAGTTCGGACTGGAGACGATGCACCTCGGGCCCGGAGACGGTCCATGTCACGAGGCCGGTGCCGGCAATCACCTCGTCCACCGTTCCCTGCGCCAGCAGTTTGCCGTAGGCGATATAGGCGATCTCGTGGCAGCGCTCGGCCTCGTCCATGTAGTGGGTGGAGACCAGGACAGAGAGGCCGTCAGCGGCGAGGGCGTGGATCTCGTTCCAGAAGTCGCGGCGGGCTTTGGGGTCGACACCGGCGGTCGGCTCATCGAGGAGGAGTAGCGCCGGTTCGGGCAGGATACAGGCGCCGAGCGCGAGACGCTGTTTCCAGCCGCCAGAGAGCTCCCCCGCAAGCTGCTGTTCGCGGCCCTTCAGGCCAAGGCGGTCTATGGCGGCGCTTGCCTTGCCGCGGGCATCGGCCAGACCGTAGACGCGGGCGACGAACTCGAGGTTTTCCCGGATCGACAGATCCTGATAAAGCGAAAACTTCTGAGTCATGTAGCCGACACGGCGGCGAATACGATCGCTCTCGGTCAGGATGTCGAAGCCAAGACATGTGCCATTGCCGCTGTCTGGCGTCAGCAGACCACAGAGCATACGGATTGTCGTGGTCTTGCCGGAACCGTTGGGGCCAAGAAAGCCGTGGATGCGGCCCTTCTTGACCGTCATCGACACGTCATCGACCACCTTTCGGCTGCCGAAACTCTTGGTGAGGTGATGGACGTCGATGACGGTCTCCGGAGCATCGACGGCGATGGCTGTGTCGCTCATGGTCGCGCTCCCGCGGTGACATCCACCGGCTGGCCAGGACGCAGCGCCGTGGGATCGGTCGGGATCGCCTCGACGCGGTAGACGAGTTTGGCACGCTCATCGAGGCTGTAGATTACCGGCGGCGTGTATTCGGCGTTCTTTGAGATGAAGCTGATCGTCGCGTCGGTCGGCTGGCACGCGCTGCAGGCAACGCGGATCGGCTGGCCCAGCGAGAAAAGCGCAAGCTCGGTTTCGGGTACGAAGAAGCGGACACGGATGTTCTCCGGCGGCAGGAGCGCCACGATCGGCCGGCCGGCAGGGACGACCTCACCCGCGCGATAGTAGATGGTCTCGATACTGCCTGTTGCCGGCGCCGAGACGAAGCGACGGGAGAGCGCGGCTTCCGCAGCGGCGAGATCGGCCTTTGCGACCGCGACTGCTTCCCTCGACTGGCGCAGCGTTTCGATGCGGGCAGGCAGGTTGGCGAGCGTGATCTGGCCGCGGACATTATCGAGGACGGCACGGTTGGCGGCTTCGGTGGCCGTCGCCGTATCGAGGTCCGCCTTTGTCGCGGTGCCGCGCTGGACCAGCACCCGGGTGCGGTCGAGCTCCTGTGCGGCAAGCTCCAGCCGGGCGATCGCCTCACGTTCGCTCGCGCGCAGTACATCGATCTCTTCCGGTCGCTTTTGCGCGGCCTCGGCGAGTTCCAGTTCTGCCTGCAGGCGCGCCAGCGAAGCGCGTGCGGAGCCGACGGCTGCCTCCTCGCTCCGCGAATCCAGGCTGAAGAGCGGCGAACCGGGCGCAGTCGCCTGGCCTTCGACGACGTCGAGCTTGACCAGCCGCCCGCCGGTGTCGGCGCCGATGAAAAGTGTGTCGGCCTCGACCCACCCCTGGTAGGCACGTTGAGACCTGTCAGAAAACAGGAGGGGCAGAGCGGCAAGTGCCGCGGCGGCCACGAGAGCGACGGTAAGGATTCGTCTCATATCGCGCCTCCTTGGGGCACGAAGAGCGTGTCGAGGAATGTGTCGAATAGCTTCTGCGCGTGGAGGTGCTCGTAGCCTTCGAAGAGCGTCGCCCAGACGATCGACATCAAAGCAGGCGCCATAACCAGTTGCGGAACGTCTGCGACGGCGGGATTGCGCAGTTCACCGCGTGCGGCGGCGCGGGCAAGCACGATCCGCAGGATCGCTAGACCCTTGGTGATGATCTCGCGGTAATAGAATTCGGTCACGACAGGGAACATCGGTCCTTCCGCGAGGATCAACCGCAGAAGGTGCCGGCGCTCTGTCTCCAAAACCTCGCGTTTGAAGATGGAATAGAACATCGCAACGGCGGCCCGCGCCGGGATCGCATCCTTCTCAACCATGCCGCCGACCTCGCCGAGGATCGGCGAGGCGATGCCGGAGACGAGATCGATGAACAGCCGCTCCTTGTCGGGAAAATGCAAGTACACCGTGCCCTTGGCGATGCCCGCCCGCGCCGCGACGTCCTCCATGCGGGTCGCCGCGAAACCGTGCTCCGCAAAGCAGGCGAAGGCGGCGGCGAGGATCTCGGCGCGGCGCTGCTCGGGGTCTCGTTTCTCCCGCTTTCTCTCTGCCATTCTCTTGCATCCAATTATGACTGACTGGACAGTCATTAACGCAACGTGCGCTTTTTCGCAAGCCGAGTCCGATGTGAAGCGGCCCTACGATGATGACGACGAACGGACATTCCGCGCTAAGGGGGCGAGGGCCTCATGATGGGGCGTCCTCACTCCAGACCGTCAACCGGTAGCGTCTTCGGAACGTGGCCATCGTCTCCTCACGACGGAGATGCGGATCGTCGACGACGGATCGCGTTTGTTGCCATTTCTCGTCAGCAGGTATCAACTGCGCCAGGCAGACACGAAAGAGGTTCAATTTCCATGATCGTTCAGGCCTGTATCAACGGCGCGCGGCCAATCGACTATCATCCGCAATTGCCTGTCACGGTTGAAGCAATCGCACGGGATGCCGCCGCCGTGGTCGCTGCCGGTGCCGCGGAACTCCACATTCATCCGCGTGCCGTTGACGGGAAGGAAAGTCTCGGCGCTGTTGATGAGACCATTGCTGCGGTTCGGGGCTCCTGTCCGGGTTCGTTTCTCGGCATATCCACCGGTGCCTGGATTGAAGGCGACGCGCACTGCACCCTTGAGGCCATTCGTTGCTGGAGTGTCCTGCCCGACTATGCGTCGGTGAACCTCTCGGAGGACGATGCCCCCGCCGTCATGGCATTGCTCCGCGATAAGGGAGTTGGGATTGAAGTCGGGTTGGCGTCAGTCGCGGATGCGGAGCGGTACATCGGACTTGAAGCCCATGAGCGCGTTTTGCGCATCCTCATCGAACTTGACAACGAACAGGACCTGAGGGGCGCTTTCGATGTCGCGGAGGGGATCGTCGGCACGCTACAGCGTGGGAATGTGCAGCGGTCCGTCCTGATGCATGGCTTCGACGCGACCGTCTGGCCGTTTGTCCGGCTGGCGAAGGAACGACGCTATTCCACCCGCGTCGGCCTGGAAGATGGAAAGCTCCTTCCCAGCGGGATGATCGCCGCGAACAATGCCGAGCTTGTCGCGGCGGCCGTCGAGATCTTTAGCAGCGAGAGCTGATCCTCGAGCCCGTGCCGCGAGCGCCCGCTCAACGCGGGCAGCTGGCGATGTATCGCCGACCGTAACGGTCACGGAAGTAGCACTGACCAGGCCGCCCAGCGACGTTGCCAATGACCGCGCCAGTGGCACCGCCGATCGCTGCGCCCACGGCGGCACCGCGCACGTTGCCGGTCGCCACGCCACCGATGACCGCGCCGGAGGCTGCACCAATTCCCGCGCCTTGCTCGGTGGGCGTGCATCCGGCAATCGTGGCCCCTGCCAGAAGCAGCAAAATCGACGTGCGTTTCATCTCGCTTTCCTTCCTGTTCGATTTAATTCGCGCGAGGGTAGATAGAGCGATTTCGGAAAAGACAATTGTTGCTTTTAGTTCGCCGCCAAGCCTGCTTCGTTCGATCAATCGACCGCTGGTATCTCCATTGCCTATTGGACCGCTTGCTCCAATTAAGATTGGGTTTCAACCAAAAGCAGGGTCCCATCATGAACGAGCGTGAAGAGAAAATCCGTCGTCGTGCTTATGAAATCTGGGAGCAGGAGGGGCGCCCGCACGGCCAGGATATGAAACACTGGCTACAGGCGTTCAAGGAATTCGGCCAGCAGGCAGACAATGCAAGCAAGCCGACGGCCAAGGCCAAATCCGCCAAGCCGCGCGCCGCGCCGAAACCCGCTGCCGACAAGCCTGCGGCGAAGAAGACAAAGGCGGCCGCGATCGCGATAACGGCTGCGCCCGGAGACAAGCCCCGTCGCACGCGTTCTCCAAAGTCCGTCACGACACACTAATCGTCAGCGCCTTCCCCGCCCGGGCCAACGTGGTTTGACACAGGGCGTTCGGATGTCGGGCGCAGCTGTTGGACTTTGCGCAACTGGGCGGCGAAGACGACCGTGATCATCAGCGGCCTTCGCCTCGGAGCAAGTCACGCCAAAACCTTGGCCTCGACCGCGGCTGCGACAAAGGCATCTCTGGCGGCTTCCAGGTGTGCAAGGTGGTTCATGGCTTCCACGCACCGACGCTTCGCCGCCTCAACGTGCATGCTGCTTTGGAGTGGCCACCTGTGCTCCAGATAGTCAACAGCTTCAGCCGGACCATGAATATGTTCAGAGGGGCGCGTTCCAATCCGGATAGCCACCGGTGCGGCCCACCTTGGTTCGGTTGCATGGCTGATCGTGTTCATGATGAACCTCCTCTCTGCCAACAAACGATAAGCGGGATGTAGGTGTTCGCGGGAGCCGTTCAACACCTATCCCGCCCTCAAGACGATGCCTCGACAACATATTGATGCGAGGCTGTTTCGGCAGCCAACTCGACGCGAGTCAGTGGACATTTGGCAGTCTTGCCGATACGGCGAAGTCCTCCGCCACAAGTTCGCTGATTGCGATCAGAACCTCTTCAGCGGTAAAGCCGGATGCTATCGTCGTTCGGATCAGATCCTGAAGATCCGGCTCGATCACCTCCCGGCAGTCTTCGAGTCGTTCGTCCGAAACAGTCAAGCTATGCAGTTCTTCCATAATCGACCCTTTCTTGGGGTGGAATGCCGCCGAGGACTCCCGGCGGTCATCTTATAAAGTTATCGGCCGGATGAGCGGAGCTTGGGCGAGGCCAGGAGACCTTCGCGCTGCAACTTCTTGCGGTTGGCCTTGCGTTGTCTGGCGATCGCCTGTGCTCGTTCGCGCACGCGTCGCTCCGATGGCTTCTCGTAAGCCCGGCGTTCCTTCATTTCGCGGAAAACACCCTCGCGCTGCATCTTCTTTTTCAATGCGCGCATGGCCTGTTCGACGTTGTTGTCTCTGACAATGACCTGCATCTTTTTCTCCTTGTTGTTGCGATTGAGTGCCTCTCAGCCAAGCTGCTCGGCGATCAGCTCCTGCAGCTCACGACGGGTGAGAAGGCAGGGGTAAGGTTTCCAGTTCTTGTCCGGGCGGCGAGCGGCGTCATCGCGCTCGCGCGGACTCGCCGCTGGGGCGGCGGCGGTAATGGGTTTGTTCAATTGAAGTCCTTTGCCGCACTGGCGGCATGCTCGACATGGCGACCTTTGTTTCCATCACGCAGACCGGAGGAAACGCAGTGAGATGGGACGCACGATGCGTCGACCATGTCAGGTTCGAATTTTTCGGGTGACCACCATAAGATGGGAACGCGAGCGATGCGTTGCAAGGCTTCGTTGCGTCATACGCCCGTCGCCTACGCCGTCGACGCTGCTTGCTCTATGTTGCGGGCGACATTGCGGCCAAACTCTGAGAGGGCGTCTCTAAGCGTCGGTCCGCTGAGATTTTGGCTGGGATTTTGGCGAGGTCACCGCAAAACAGACGATGTGAGTTTTGCAGTGACCTCTTGATGACTAGGAAATGTAATCATCCAAGCACATGCTACCTGAAGTATGGAAATAGGGAATTTATCACATACGGTAATCCACATGAACTTTGGGAGCTGTCACCAGTTTCGCGGATGTCCGCTATGAACCTTTCGGGGAATGCCGGGCTCGAATGGTGATCCGCCGTTCGTAGCCGACCCCAATTCGGATGATGCTCTTTCCGCTGCGGGTCAGGATGTCCCAGGTCCGAATTTTCGAAGAAAGCCGCGGCGACTGTCTCGGTCCTACTGGCGCCGAGTGATCTTCGCAATTTTCCGCGACGCATATATCGCATACGATTAAATCGCAAATGTATTGACCTTGCGATCCTGTTCGTGTACTTAAAGCGCATCCGAGTTATTCGTGTACGAAGTAAATCAACAGAAAGATTTGCTATGAGGCAAGGGAAAAGGTTCATGCAGCCAGCCGTCGATGCCGTGCAAACCGATGAACGCGCGATGGGCGGCCAACACCCAAACGCGCCCCAGGCCTATAGTGAGTTTTCGCGAGTGCTTGACCCGTCTATCTATGAGGCGCTGCCCGACGATTGGCTGGTCGGCATAACAGACGTCGTCGGTTCGACGTCCGCGATCAAGTCCGGGCGCTATGAAGACGTCAACTATGCCGGCGCATCGGTGATTGCCGCGGTTGGGAATGCTTGGGGCGACTTTGATTTCCCCTTTGTGTTTCGCGGAGACGGTGCGGCATTCGCGCTGCCACCGCAGGGGATCATGACCGCGACATCAGCGTTGCGGCAGGTTGTCGCCTTTGCCAAGACCAATCTCAACCTTGCTCTCCGGGCCGGCCACCTGTCCGTGGGCGAGATACGTGCCAACGGACGCGACGTGCGCGTCGCGCGCTACGCCGCCTCTGAAGACGCGACTTACGCGATGTTTGCCGGCGGCGGTCTCAAGTGGGCAGAGCGGCAAATCAAGAACGGCCGATATCTGGTGAAGCCAGGCAGCTACACAACCGAGCCCGATCTGACCGGCCTGAGCTGCGATTGGGAGCCGTTTCCGAGCCAGAGGGGCGAGATCCTGTCGCTACTGGTCGAGCCATCCGAGGGCCGGAGCCCCGAAGCCTTCGCGGCATTGGCGAAGTGCGTGCTTTCCGTTCTCGACGCCGGCACGCGGCAAGCCCATCCCCTGTCGCGGGACACCGCCATCACCAAGGACAGGGCGAGGTCGGTCAACCTCGAAACCTGGTTGGCGGTCGCCTCCAACTCAGACTTCCGCAAATATGACGATGGCCTGCGTCTAACGTTGGATTGCACACGCGAACAGATTGAAGCGGTCGAAGCCATCCTGGTTGCAGCAAAGGCGCGGGGTGAGGTCAACTTCGGACTGCATCGCCAATCTCACGCGCTCATGACCTGCTTCGTGCCTTCGGGCAAACCAGATTCGCATCTGCACTTTCTGGACGGCATGGGTGGCGGATACGCCAAGGCGGCCGAGATGATGGAGGCAAACGAGCTTCCGATGGTGTCAGCTCGCTAGGGTAAACGCTGCCCGACGCGCGTCCCATTCAGGAGAATTGCCGGCGTACTGCCACTGCAGCCCCTAACCGTGGCTGCGCGCTAGATGGACGTTCGGGCGGAGAGAGGATGTGGCGCGCCGCGCTGGCACCTCAACCACGCCGGGCGGCTTCGATCACCGCAACGTCAATCTTCTTCATGGTCATCATCGCATCAAAAGCACGCTTTGCCTGATCACCGCCTGCCGCAAGCGCGTCGGTCAGGATGCGCGGTATGATCTGCCAGGACACACCCCACTTGTCCTTGCACCAGCCACACTCGCTCTCTTGACCGCCATTGCCGACAATGGCGTTCCAATAGCGGTCGGTCTCCGCCTGATCCTCCGTTGCGATCTGAAATGAGAAGGCTTCGGTCTGCTTGAATACTGGACCGCCATTCAAGGCTATGCACGGAATGCCCGCAACCGTGAATTCGACAACCAATACATCTCCCTGCTTGCCGTCTGGATAGTCTCCAGGTGCGCGAATGACGGCGTCCACTGCGCTATCGGGAAAAGTTTCGGCGTAAAACCGGGCGGCAGCCTCACCATCTTTGTCGTACCACAGGCAGATCGTGTTCTTTGCCATTGCGCGGGTCCTTTCGGTCTCCGTTTCGGATCTCCTTCCTCAGATAAGGGGCAACCCGTCTTTCTCCACCCTATGCAGGCGATTTCACGCGCGCAGTTGCCAAGCGCCATGCCAATCGCCGGGATGGAAGTTCTCCTTGGTGGCATCTGCACCTGAGGCGGCGGAGCGCCGAATACATCGACGCTCACGGGCGCAGTAGAGATCAATCCTTTGCCGATCCGTCCTGCGTTGCCTTCAGGAGGTTGTTGCGCAGGCGTACCACGGATTTCTGCACGACTGGGAAGTCCTCTCCGAGGCCGGTCGCATCGACCAGTGGCGCGCCGGGATCCGCAGCGACAAGGTCGCGTCCAGCCGCCGTCAGGCTCAATCGTACCTGCCGCTCATCAGCGGGATCGCGTTTGCGGCGGATATAGCCCAGAGATTCAAGTTTCTTGAGCATGGGGGTCAGCGTGTTCGATTCCAGGAATAGCTTTTCGCCCAGTGTTCCGACCGTCTGGTCGTCTTTATCGGAGAGGGCAACCAGCGCGATGTATTGAGTGTAGGTCAGGTTCAGCTGGTCCAGGATCGGCTTGTACGCACGGCCGAAGGCCAGGTTTGCGGAATAGACCGCGAAGCATAGGAAGTTCGAAAGCTTGTTGTTCTTGCTGTCGGCCTCGCCGGAAACGGGCGCCTCTATCTCCAGGGTTTTGGCGGTTTTGGATGCGGACATGGGAGATCCTACTCGGTTGCTTTTCGCTTCTCTCTATATAAATCGTATCCGATTAAATCGCAATGGTATTGACGACACCTTTCGAGCAACATATGTAGATCGTATTCGATTAAAGCGGATGCGAATGAAAGCTAACCCGAAAGGATTTTACGATGACTGAGAAGCTCCTCTTTACCGGCAAGACCCATAACAAGGGTGGTCGCGACGGTTTCACACGCAGCAGCGATGGCGAGCTGGATCTTCGCCTGTCGCAGCCGCACCCGGCTGCCGAACGCCTTTTTGGCGCCGCATGGTCTGCTTGTTTCATTGGCGCCATCGAGCTCGCTGCAGCCCAGAGAAAGATCAAGCTGCCCGTCGAGCCCGAGATCGACACGGAAATCGATCTGAACGCCGACGGCGGATCCTATTTTCTGCGCGCGCGGCTCAACGTCAGCCTGCAGGGCATCGACCGAGATGTCGCAGAGGAACTGATCCACGCAGCGCACGAGATCTGCCCGTACTCCAAGGCAACGCGCGGCAATATCGACGTGGCGCTCAATCTCATCTGAACGGATGAAGAACGCGCCCGGCGCAGCGCTACATCGGCGCCGGCCCTGCTGAGGTAAACTCATGTGACGTTCCGGCAATCCGCCGGAGCACCCAAGGAGAAACAGGAATGCGTGATGTCGTCGAATTGCAGTTCGATCTCACCCCTCCCACACAAGAACAGATGCAGCAGCTTGTGGCGGATCTCAGTGAGGACGACCGTCATCTGCTCTTGGAGCATGGCGAGGAGGCGCCGTTTTGTGGCGTCTTCCTCCACGAGCGACGCGAGGGGCTCTATACTTGCCGCCTCTGCGGTCTTCCCCTGTTCAAGGCCGTTTCCAAATTCGAAAGCGGGACAGGCTGGCCGAGCTTCACTGCGCCTGCCGTCAAGGATCACCTGCGGCGCATTCGCGATACCCGCTACGGCATGGTCAGAACAGAGATCGTTTGCGCACGCTGCGGCGCGCATCAAGGGCACGTCTTTCTCGACGGCCCGCCTCCGACAGGCGAGCGCTTCTGCATAAATTCAGGGTCGCTCGAGTTCACGCCGAAAGGGCAGCCGCTCCCTGACAAGCTTGGACGCGGTCGTCCCGAGGGCGAGCTTGCGCGGTGGTTGCGGGTTCGATAACTCAGACGATCGGCGCCAGCGTTAGGCGGTTATTAACGCTGGCGCACGACTTCAGCTTCATTTGCGAGCAAATGGAGCGCGGGTCCGCCCACTGGTGATTGCGCTATGCGCAGGTCCGTCTATCTTGGCCCTGAGTGCTCAAGCGCAGTGCAACCGGGGCAAGGATCATGAAAGCCGCCTTCCACAAGACCTTGATGATCCTCGTCGCTTTAGCGCCGTCGGTGGCCTCAGCTCAGTCAGGCGGCTGGCAATCCGACGGCAGAGGGACGACCACCTGGCAAGTGTCGCCATCGGAAGGCACCTGCAACGTCAGCCAAGCGCAAAACAGGGCACGGCGAGCAGGTATCCGTCGGACTGACCTGGTCTATCGCGACGAGAACGTCGTGACGCTGAGAGGGCTGACCGAATGGGGTGAGCGCCGCGATATCACCTTTGCCAACATGCGAGGATGTCCTGAGATCGGCTTTCAGGATCTGCAACCGAGCCAACCCAGGCGCTGAGGTTAACCACGACCGTTGACCGGACGCCGGTCCCTCGAGGTAATTGAGCGCGACGGTTCCTCAGGCTGGGTGACGCTGTAGCCATGCTGCCAACCTATAAAATGCTTGTGACCTGACGTTGGGGCAGCAAATAATCTTCGTGACGCGCTGCGGTCGTTTTGCACGTCGCTCCATCGCGGTGTCGCCCGACCTGCGTCGAATTCCGTATGCTACCGTAAAATACGTTGGTGCCGTGGACCGAATGGACTTATGCTGCATGTGCGAACAAAGCGCATGAATGACGGTGCGGTTAACTATTCACAGAGCAGACGCAGATCGCGAATACACTCCGAGCATAAGTCTTTGACCTCTCGCCGAGAGGGTGAACGAGGAGATTTGGCATGCGGTACCCTTCGTATCTTCCGACAGCTGATTTCGCCACTCACTTCGGTCCTGCGGGCTTCTTTTTCGACTATGCCATGGATGCCACGCAGCGCAGCGTGCTGTTCTGGGATGTCATGCGAAAGCGCGGCAACCAATATCGGGCTCACGCCGAAGCGACGGCGCCGCATGTACTGAGCTTCACGCCGGAGATCGTCATTGATGGACGTTCCCTCCCGAGACCCGTCAACTACGCGCTGGTTCGGATCGTCCCGCCCAAGGGGATCGAGGTTGACGACACGCGCCGGCCGTTCGTTGTCGTCGATCCGAGAGCCGGACACGGGCCCGGCATCGGCGGCTTCAAGGCGGACAGCGAGATCGGTGTCGCGCTCAAGGCTGGGCATCCTTGCTATTTCATCGGCTTCCTCCCACAGCCAGTGCCGGGGCAGACGATCGAAGACATCGCGCAGGCCGAGGCTGCTTTTCTTGTAAAGGTGATTTCCCTGCATCCTCAGGCGGACGCCAAGCCCTGTGTGATTGGAAATTGCCAGGCCGGATGGGCCGTCATGATGCTGGCCGCCATGCGCCCGGAACTGTTCGGCTCGGTCATCATTGCCGGCGCGCCGCTGTCCTATTGGGCCGGCGAACGCGGCAAATACCCGATGCGCTACTCGGGTGGGTTGCTCGGCGGCAGCTGGCTGACGGCGCTTACCAGCGACCTCGGACACGGGCAGTTCGACGGCGTATGGCTGGTGCAGAATTTCGAGAACCAGAACCCGGCCAACACGCTCTGGACCAAGCAGTACAACCTCTACTCCAAGATCGACACCGAGGCGCCGCGCTATCTCGGCTTCGAAGAGTGGTGGGGCGGGCACGTCAGCCTGAATGCCGAAGAGATCCAATTCATCGTGGACGAGCTCTTCGTCGGCAATAATCTGGCGGCGGGCCGCATAAAGACATCGAATGGCGAGGCGATCGACCTACGCAATATTCGCGCGCCGATCGTCGTCTTCTGCTCGAAAGGGGACAACATCACGCCGCCCGCGCAGGCGCTCGGCTGGGTGCTGGACCTCTACGACGATGTGAACGAGATACGTTCGCACGGGCAGACGATCGTCTACACGGTACATGAAACGATCGGCCATCTCGGGATCTTCGTGTCCGCGAGCGTTGCCCGCAAGGAGCACGGCGAGTTCTCCAGCAATATCGACCTGATCGATGCGCTGCCGCCCGGTCTCTACGAAGCGACCTTCGAAGCAAGGACAGACGAGACCATCGGCGGAGACCTGGTCGAGGGCGATTGGATCATGCGATGCGAGGCAAGAACGCTCGACGATATCCGTGAGCTCGGTTGCAATGACGCCGAGGACGATCGCCGCTTTGCGACCGTCGCAAAGGTCTCGGACATCAACCTGTCGCTCTACAAGACGTTCCTCCAGCCTTTCGTCCGCGCCATGGTGCCCGACTGGGCGGCGGAACAATTGCGGGCAACGCACCCGCTGCGGCTGCAATATGAGCTCTTCTCCGACGTTAATCCCTGGATGGCGCCGATTGCGGATCTCGCTGTCGAGGTGGCGGACGAACGTCGTCCGGTTCCTGCGGACAATCCGTTTCTGGCCATGGAGCAGGCCGTCTCGCGCCAGATGGTAGCGGGGCTGGACGCCTGGCGCGAGGGGATGGAGGCGCTGAGTGAGGCGACCTTTCTCACCATTTATGGGTCTCCGCTGCTGCAGGCGGCTGTCGGTATCGATCCGTCCGATGCAACGCCACATCGGCGCGCGGCCAAGACCGGCATGCATGTCCAGATGCTCAAGGCGAGGATCGAGGAACTCAAGGCGCAAATCGGCAACGGCGGGCTTCGGGAGGGCATGGCGCGCAGCCTGCTTTACGTCGCGATGGCGAGTGGCGCAGCCGATGAGCGTGGCTTTGCCGCCATCCGCCGGATGCGGCGCGCCGAGGACGGAATGCCGGCAATGACGCTCAGCGAATTCAAGGCGTTAATCCGCGATCAGTTCTTCATGCTGCTGATCGATGAGGAAGACGCCGTGAACGCGATCCCCCGCCTGCTGCCGGCGGAGGAGGGCGTTCGCCGCCAAGCATTGGATTCGCTTCGGCAGGTTCTGAATGCGCGGGGTCCGCTTTCGGAAGAAGCCGAGAAGCGGTGGCAGAGGATCATCGGGCTCTTCGACGTTGGCAGCGAGACCGTCGCCGAGCCCGTAACGCCGCCGATGAAGCCCACCCCGGTCAAGGCTGTCAGACGCGGGGCTTGAACCCGGTCTTTTCAACATGGAGCAGACGCAGATGCCGGATCTGAACAACGCCAGGGAAGAAGCCGAGAGTCATGAGAAATACGAGCGGCTGATCGCTAAAGCAAAGCAGGTTCCGCGGATGCGAACGGTCGTCGTCCATCCTTGCGATGAGACGTCGCTGCGCGGCGCTGTCGAAGCAGCCGAGGTCGGGCTGATGCATCCGATCCTTGTCGGGCCGGTGGAAAAGGTGCGTGCGGTCGCAAAATCGCACGGCCTCGATATCTCGCCGTTCGAACTGATCGACACGCCGCACAGCGACGCGGCCGCGGCAAAGGCAGTGGAAATCATCCGCGAAGGCGGTGCTGAACTGCTGATGAAGGGCAGTCTGCACACGGACGAGCTCATGCGGGCCGTGACCTCATCAGCCACAGGACTGAGGACAGCGCGGCGGATCAGCCATGTCTTCGTCATGGACGTCCCGCATCATGCGGAAACGCTCTTCATCACCGACGCAGCCATCAACATCGCGCCGGATCTCGACGCCAAGCGGGACATTATCCAGAACGCCATCGACCTTTTCACGCAGATCGGCCTTGGCACGCCGCGGGTGGCGATCCTTTCGGCCGTCGAGACGGTCACGTCGAAGATCCCTTCGACAATCGACGCCGCCGCGCTCTGCAAGATGGCCGAGCGCGGACAGATTACCGGCGGTATTCTCGACGGACCGCTTGCTTTCGACAATGCAATCGACCCGGAAGCGGCGAGGATAAAGGGTATCCACTCTCCGGTTGCCGGCCACGCCGAAATCCTCGTCGTTCCCAATCTGGAAGCCGGCAACATGTTGGCGAAGAACCTCACCTTCCTGGCAAGGGCAGATGCAGCTGGCATCGTGCTCGGTGCGCGCGTGCCGATCATCCTGACATCGCGGGCAGATTCGGTGCGGGCCCGTCTTGCCTCTTGCGCCGTCGGCGTCTTGCTTGCCGATGCGCGCCGCCGCACGGCACCGATACAGGGTGCTTGAGGCCATGGACACCATCCTCGTCGTGAATGCCGGTTCGTCCAGCCTGAAGTTCGAGGTATTTTCGGTCGCGGACTCGTTGGAGCGGCTGATCAAGGGGCAGATGGAGGGGATCGGCACCGCGCCGCACCTGACCGTCAAGAGCGCCGGCGGCGAGCGGCTGGCGAACGAAAATCATCCACCCGAAGCCGTTCCCGATCTGCCGGCGGCGATGCGGCTGGTGGGGGAGTGGTTGCGTCAGAGGCAGCAGGGCCGGTTGGTTGCTGTCGGCCACCGGGTTGTTCATGGCGGTCCGAACCATTCACGTCCAGCGCGCATCAATGAGGAGTTGCTCCGCGAATTGGAGCAATACACGCCGCTGGCGCCCTTGCACCAGCCCAACAACCTCGCGCCGATCCGTGTGTTGCTGGAACGCCAGCCGCAGCTTGCACAGGTCGCCTGCTTCGACACCGCCTTTCATCGCGGCCATGACCCAATGACGGACCACTATGCCATTCCGGCGCACTATTTCGACGAGGGTATCCGGCGCTATGGTTTTCACGGGCTGTCCTACGAATATGTGGCCGGACGCCTGGCCGAGATCGCGCCTGACGTTGGCAACGGACGGGTCATCGTCGCGCATCTCGGGAGCGGCGCATCCATGTGCGCGCTGTATAAGGGGCTAAGCGTCGAGAGCACGCTCGGATTCACGGCGCTCGACGGGTTGCCGATGGGCACGCGATGCGGGCAGATCGATCCTGGTGTACTTCTCTACCTGCTCCAGCAGCATGGAATGACGGCACCGCAGTTGCAGGATCTCCTCTACAAGGAGTCGGGCTTCAAGGGGCTTTCCGGCATCAGCAACGACGTGCGCGACCTGCTTGCCAGCGACGACGCCGGCGCGAGGCTCGCGCTCGACCATTTCGTGCATCGCATCGGCCTCAATGCCGGCGCGCTGGTTGCGGCCCTCGGCGGGCTGGACGCCTTCGTGTTTACGGCGGGTGTCGGTGAAAATTCAGCGGTGATGCGCGCCCGGATTGCCAAAAAACTTGGCTGGCTTGGAGCCTCGCTCGACCCAGCACGAAACGAGGCCAGTGAGTTGCTCGTCTCGAGCGACGACAGCAAGGTCGCTCTTTATGTGGTGCCGACCGACGAGGAACTGATGATCGCACGGCATACGTTCGCGCTTATCGCTGCATAGGCGCCTGCCACACCTATTGAGCTGAAGAGAGGGCTGACATGATTCCCGAGGTAAAGGCCAAGCTTCTCGAAGGAAAGCGCGGACTGGTGGTCGGCATTGCCAATGACCAGTCGATTGCCTGGGGTTGCGCCAGGTCATTTCGCGCCTTTGGCGCGGAGCTTGCAGTGACCTATCTCAACGACAAGGCCAGGCCTCATGTCGAGCCACTGGCCGAGGAGCTGGAAGCGCCGATCTTCATGCCGCTCGACGTCGCGGTCCCGGGACAATTGGAGGCGGTGTTCGACCGCGTCGCGGAACAATGGGGCGAACTCGATTTTCTCGTGCATTCGATCGCCTTTTCGCCGAAGGATACGCTGCAGGGACGCGTCGTGGATGTGCCGCAGGAGGGGTTTTTGAAGACGATGGACATTTCCTGCTGGTCGTTCATTCGCATGGCGCATCTTGCCGAACCGCTGATGAAACGCGGCGGCAGCCTGTTCACGATGACCTACTACGGCAGCCAGATGGTCGTGAAGAACTACAACGTCATGGGGGTCGCCAAGGCGGCGCTGGAAAGCGCCGTTCGGTACATTGCCGCGGAACTCGGACCCAAAGGCATCCGCGTGCATGCGATCTCGCCGGGCCCGCTGGCAACGCGGGCAGCCTCGGGCATTCCCGAGTTCGACGAACTCCTGAACAAGGCCCAGGAAACGGCCCCGGCGCGCAGCCTCGTATCGATTGACGATGTCGGCATGGCGACTGCCTTCTTGGCGCATGACGCGGCGCGATTGATGACGGGCGATACCATCTACATCGATGGCGGCTATCACATCATAGATTGATCCGACAAGGGGTGGCGCCATCGGAAGTATCGTCGCTAAAACAAGCCGAACCCGACGCTCAGAGTGCGAGCGACGGGTTCGGTTTCGGAGAGCGTCAGGATTTGGCTGCCGCGGCGCGCTGTTTGCGGTATTGCACGGTCGGCAGACCGCCCCAGCCCCAATTGTCGAGATCGACTTCTTCGATCACCACATAGGTCGATTCAAGCGGCTTGTTGAGGACGTCGAGCAGAACCTGGCTGACGCCCTCGATGATTGCGGCCTTCTCTTCGGCCGTGACCGAATTGCGATCAGGCGTGGTTCCTTCGCGGGTAACCTGTACAGTGACGATAGGCATTTCCGTCTCCAATGAAAGAGGGTTGGTTGCGTCATTGACGGCAGTCGCGCTGTTGCAGCGCAGCCGCTCCATAGTGCTGGCTACCAGCGGCCCGCGTTCGAGCCGCCGTCGACATGGAGAATCTCGCCGGTGATGAAGCCCGCGGTCTCCAGATAGAGAACGGCGTCGACGACATCGCGAATGTCGCCCATGCGGCCGACCGGATTAAGCCCGGCCAGTGCCGAGTGCTTTTCAACCGCATGCATCGGCGTCTTGATAATCCCTGGAGAAACCGCGTTTACACGAATGCCGCTCTTCGAGAACTCCATCGCCAGCGACCGGGTGGCCGCGTTCAGACCGCCCTTGGTCAGGGAAGCAAGCACAGAGGGCACGCCAGCGATTGGCTGGTCGACGAGGCTGGTGGTAATGTTGACGATGTGCCCCGAACCTTGCTTCAGCATCTCCGTGGCGGCACGCTGGGTGATGTGGAAGAAACCAGCCACATTGACACCGAGGTTATGGTCGTAGTCTTCCTGGGTCATTTCGACGAACGGCTTGGCCAGGAAAACGCCTGCATTGTTCACCAGTGTGTCGATGCGGCCGAAGCGCTCGAGCGTTTCGCGCACGATCCGCTCCGCGGTCTCCGGTTTGCCGATATCGCCTGCGACGTCAATAATGTCCGCATCGACGCTGGGCTTGATCGACCGGGAGGTGGCGACGACGCGATAGTTCCGGTCGCGGTAGGCCCGCACCAATTCTGCGCCGATGCCTTGCGATGCGCCGGTGATGATGGCGACCTTCTGTTGCGTGCTCATGATGTGATCCTTTCAATTGCCGCGGCCGTTTCAGGTGAGGCCGCCCTCCGCCCTCGGCGTTGGTGCAATTTATTTAGATCCATTCGACATTTGAGAGAATTGTCGCTGTTCGGACAACAATCAACCGAATGTCGGCATAATCAGGCGAGAGTGCCTGCTGCCGCTGCCATATTCGCGAATTCGGAACGGAGGCGAGGTGTCGCGAAATCGACAAAGGCGCGAACCTTCGGCACAGACATCCGGCCCTGCGGCGCGAGCAGGTGCACCGGAAGTGGCGGGTGTTCGGCGTCGGCGAGCACGATCTTCAGGCGTTCATCGCGCACATAAGATGCCACATGGTAGGAGTAGAGCCTCGTCAAGCCGCCGCCTGCAGCAGCGGATGCCGCTGCTGCACGAACGCTGTTGACGATGCAGCGCGGTGTGAAGTGAACCGTGCGCGGAATGGACGAGCCCTTCGCCGGCGTGAAGCTCCAGGAATCCAGGCCGAAGTTGCTGAACGCGACAATCTGATGTTTCGCCAGGTCGGCGGGTTCGACGATACGAGGATGGTTGGCCAGATAGCGAGGGGAGGCGACGACGACGCGTCGCACGTCGCCACCGAGACGGGTGGAGACATGCGAGGAGTCCGGCAGGTGACCAATGCGCACGGTAAGGTCGACGCCCTCATCAACCAGGTTCACCAACCGATCCAGCATAAGAAACCGGACAGAGACCGTCGGGTGAAGTTCGAGGAAGTCGTCCACTATGGGGCGCAACACCTCTTCTCCCAGGATCGGCGGCGCCGAAATTGTCAGCGTTCCGCGCGGTGCCGCGCGCTCGCCGCCGGCAAGCATGTCGGCTTCCTCGAGATCCACCAGCACACGCCGACAGGCCGCCGCATACCGTTGACCTGCCTCGCTCAGCTTCAGCGTCCGGGTCGTCCGGTGGAGCAGTTCGACACCGACATGCGCCTCCAGGAAGCTCAGAGCGCGGCTGACTGCCGTTGGCGATCGTTTGAGATTACGGGCGGCTCCGGCGAGACTGCCCTCGTCAATTGCCGTCACAAACACCTTCATTGCGTCGATGCGATCCATTCTGCCGCCTCGCGGAATAGTGATTGTTCGGCGGCGAGTATTCACCCGAAGTCGGGGGGAAGTAAATACGCATGGGCCGGGAGCAACTGGCTTCTGGTAAGTATACCAATCCAAGTGGCGCAAGGAGATTGGCAGCGGGAAGTGACTACCGCCATTTGGCAATTGGCGCGGGCCAAGTTGGGCGGCTTTCGCCGTTGATCGGCGGCTGCTGAGGTCGCTTGCATTCTGATACAATTCGGGGGGAATGCGACACATCCGGGATACTTCGGACCGGTCCTATGCAGGCACCATCAACGACCAGTGTGTGAGCATCGGTCAACTGCAGGGGATGACGACATGATCCTATTCCTGATTGCTTATCTCGCAGGGGCGCTGACCATCGTCAGCCCTTGCATTCTCCCGGTCCTGCCATTCGTCCTGTCGCGGGCAGGTCAGCCGTTTACACGAAGCATCCTGCCGATGTTACTCGGTATGATCGTGACCTTTGCCGGCGTGGCAACGCTTGCTGCGGTCGGCGGAAGCTGGGCTGTGCATGCCAACGAAATTGGTCGATACGCTGCCGTCGCCCTGATCGCCGGCTTTGGCGTGACGCTGCTTTCGCCGCGTATCGCCGCGGTGGTAACGCGGCCCGCGGTGGCCCTGGGCAGCCGCCTGTCACAGCAGGCGAGCGGCAAGAAGGGGAGCGTGGGCACGTCCTTCCTTCTCGGCGTCGCAACCGGCCTTCTCTGGGCGCCCTGCGCCGGTCCGATCCTCGGGCTCGTCCTGACTGGCGCCGCACTGCAAGGGGCAAACGTTCAGACGACGCTCCTGCTGACGGCCTACGCTGCGGGTGCTGCTACCTCGCTAGCAATGGCTGTCCTTGCCGGGGAGAAGGTCTTTGCCGCGATGAAGCGATCGCTCGGCATTGGGGAACGTCTGCGGCAGGCGCTTGGCGTCGCCGTGCTGGCCGGTGTCACGGCAATTGCGCTCGGGCTCGATACCGGCCTGTTGTCGCGCCTTTCCTATGCGAGTAGTACCCGCATCGAGCAGTCGTTGCTCGACAGGCTGCATAACGCAAGCGATACGGCCGGAAAGCCGTCGGGCAGTGCGATGCAGCTCGCCGCGAACGATGCGCGCAAGGGATACCAAAGCGATCTGCCTGTGCTCGGCCGCTTCGTGTCGCTTGACGGTGCCGTGGAATGGTTGAATTCGAAGCCGCTTACGGCTGAAGAATTGCGCGGCAAGGTCGTTCTGGTCGATTTCTGGACCTACTCCTGCATCAACTGCATCCGGACGATCCCCTACGTTCGGGCCTGGGCAGAGAAGTACCGGGATCAGGGCCTCGTCGTGATCGGAGTCCATTCGCCCGAATTTGCCTTCGAGAAGCGTGTTGATAACGTCCGTCAGGCGATCGACAAGTTCCAGATTGGCTATCCCGTTGCGATCGACAACGACTTCAAGATCTGGCGGTCATTCGCCAACAACTACTGGCCCGCCCACTACTTCATCGATGCCAAGGGCCAGATCCGGCACACCCAGTTCGGCGAGGGAGACTACGAACAGTCCGAACGGGTGATCCAGGACTTGCTGGCGGAAGCCGCTGGAAGCAAGAAGGTCGACGCAGCTACCGTCACGCTCGATGCCAAGGGCGCCGAGGCGGCGCCCGACTTCGCGCAGCTGCAATCCGGCGAATCCTATATCGGCTACCTCCGCGCCGCCAACTTCATCTCACCGGAAGGCGTCGGAGCAGACGCTGCGCGCGACTATACGGTGGGAAAGCCCGATCTCAACGAATGGGGTCTGACAGGCAAGTGGACCGTGGGCGGTGAGCAGGCCTCGCTGGATCAGGCCGGCGGCGGCATCACCTATCGGTTCAGCGCACGGGATTTGCACCTCGTGCTTGGGCCAGGCGCTGACGGCAAGAAGATCCGCTTTCAGGTGAAGGTGGATGGCGTGGCCCCCGGCGCGGACCACGGTTCGGATATCGACGCTGAGGGAAACGGTACCGTTTCGGAAACCCGGCTCTATCAACTGGTGCGACAATCGGGAGAGGTTCGGGAACGGACGTTCGAGATCCGCTTCCTCGATCCTGGTGTCGAGGCATTCGTCTTTACCTTCGGATGAAAGGGCAGAACAATGAAAAATCGACGGAAAGACCCTTCGGCCTCATTCCGCGCCATTGCACGCCTCGGCCTTGTGGCGCTGGCGGTGATCGGTGGCGGCGGCGTGGCGCTGAGTTTGAATGGCGGTTCGAAGCCCGAGGAAGCCAAGCACGTTCCTCCGGCTCTGCATGACGTGGCAGCGACGCCCGGAAAGCAATCGCTGGTGCTTGCCGGCGGTTGCTTCTGGGGCGTCCAAGGTGCGTTTCAGCACGTTGCCGGCGTCGTGAGTGCCACGGCGGGGTATGCCGGCGGAAGTGCCTCGACCGCAACCTACGAGATGACCGAGACAGGGCAGACCGGTCATGCTGAAGCCGTGGAGATCGTCTACAATCCGAAGCAAGTCACCTACGGCCAGTTGCTGCAGATCTTCTTCTCTGTGGTTCACGATCCGACACAGGTGGATCAGCAAGGGCCTGACGTCGGCAAGCAATATAGGTCGGCGATCTTTCCGCTGAACGACGAGCAGGCCAAGGTCGCCTCCGACTACATCGCGCAACTCGGCAAGGAAGGCGCGTTCGGTCGCCCGATTGCGACGTCGATCGAAGTTGGGAAAACGTTCTATCGCGCCGAGGCCTATCATCAGGACTACGTCTACAACAATCCCAGCCAGCCCTATGTCTACATCTACGAGCAGCCGAAGATCGAAGCTCTGAAGCGGCTTTTCCCGGAGCAGTATCGCGAGCGACCAGTGCTCGTCGCGGACCAGTCACGCTGACGCTAGCCGCGCGACGCGGCGCGTGGCCAGGAATGGTCAATACAGATCGGATCGGGTTCCGCCCGATCCCGAGCCTTACACAGAGGTACAGTTCTCAGCACATTCGAACACATTCACGATACGCGCTGCCGTCACGCTGAATTCAACCCGCTGACGAGCAATCTGAGTTTTTCGGCCGCTGGCCCGAACAGACCGAGCAATCGAGGAGAAAGAAAAAATGCGCATACTGGTCATCACTTATGCCGTGCTTGCGTTGGCAGCTGTGCCATGCGCCTGGGATAGCGCTCCGGGCGAGCCGCCCCCGATCGCGGCACTGTTCTCGCTGTTGTCGCCGGCGGCGGATGCCGGCTCGCAGGAGCCCGCGCAGATTGCAAAGGCTTCCTTCGTGACGTCTGATAACCTATTGCTCCAACACGCGAACTATTGAGGAAATCAACAATGAAACTCTTCCAGGACAAGATCTCGTCGGCTGCGTCCCGTGTCAGGATCGCACTTGCGCTGAAGGGTCTGGACGTCGAGCGCGAGGCGATCGGAATTCTTGGGCCGGATGCACTCAACCGGAAGCCGGAGTATCTGCAACTCAATCCGCAGGGGCTCGTTCCGGCTTTGCTGACGGATGAAGGCGTATTGCTGACGCAGTCTCTCGCCATCATCGAATATCTCGACGAGCGTTACCCCGAACCTCCACTCCTGCCCGGCAAGCTTGAAGATCGCGCCTTTGCGCGGACCGTCGCCCTGGCGATCGCCGCGGATATCCATCCGCTTCTTCCGCCCCGGGTGGCCGCGCACCTGGGAACGATCGGCGTCAAGGCCGAGGACATCGCGGAATGGAGCCGCCACTGGATCCGTGTCGGCCTGACGGCAGTGGAAGAATTGCTCGCGCGGCGGCAGACAGGTCAGTATGTAGCCGGCGATGCGCCGTCGATGGCCGACATCTGCCTCTTCCCACAGGCGATCAATGCGGAGCGGACTGGGCTTCCGCTCGACCAGTGGCCCCGAATTGCAGCGGTTGTCGCCAGGCTTCGAGAGATCCCCGCCTTTGCCGACAATGGTCCGGCGCCCCGAAGCTGAGATCCTTGCTGTTCAACCAGTACCGCTGCCGGATTCTTAGCCTTGATGGCTCGCAGTGCGGCCGAATGCCGCGCCGCTTGATTGTCGCCACATCGGGTCGTCCGCACAGGGAATCTAGGATATTCAACCGCTGGGTGCTTCAGCCCTCGAGGTCGGGTCACGCGTTGGCCCGGCCTTGCTGATTTTCGCGCGCGTGAGTTGTTGTAGGTTGTGCTGGGAGCGGACAAAAGCAGTGCAATGTATACCAATGTATCTCTCAACAAACGTATCTACATTGGGTTTCAATTCCAGCCAGCGGACACACAAACGATACACATCGATCATGCTTAATATCGGTGTCTTTAACAAAGTCTGGAGAGTAGCGATGGCAGAGGAAGTCAATCAACAACGGCGGCGGTTCATGGGCGTGGCGGCACTGACCGTCGCAGCCGCACAATTAGGGGGCATCGGGACGAGCCTTGCCCAGGCGGCGACGCCGGCTGCTGCCCGCATTCCTGCCATCGCGCCAGGCACCAACACGTCGTTCGGCACAATCAAGCAGATCGATGCAGGCATGCTTAACGTCGGCTACGCCGAACTTGGAGCGAGCGACGCGCCTCCGGTCATTCTCCTGCATGGCTGGCCCTATGACATCCACACCTATGTCGACGTCGCGCCACTGCTGGCCGCCGCCGGCTATCGCGTCATCGTGCCTTATCTGCGTGGCTACGGCACTACGCGTTTCCTCTCCGACAAGACGATGCGCAACGGTCAGCAGGCTGCGATTGCTGCCGATATCGTGGCGTTCATGGATGTCCTGAAGATCGAGAAGGCGCTGATCGCCGGTTGCGACTGGGGCGCTCGGACGGCCGACATCATCGCGGCGCTTTGGCCGCAGCGCTGCAAGGCCCTGGTTTCCGTCAGCGGTTACCTCATTGGCAGCCAGGAAGCCAACAAGGCGCCGCTACCGCCGAAGGCGGAGCTAGCCTGGTGGTATCAGTTCTACTTCGCGACCGAACGCGGTCGCAAAGGCTATGAGCAATACCGGAGCGAGTTTGCCAAGCTCATCTGGCAACTCGCGTCCCCCAAGTGGAATTTCGACGACGCAACCTTCAACCGCAGCGCCGCCGCCTTTGAAAATCCCGATCACGTCGACATCACCATTCACAACTACCGCTGGCGTATCAGTGCGGCCAAGGGCGAGCGGAAGTATGACAAGTTCGAAGCACAGCTTGCCAAGTTCCCGTTTATCGGCGTGCCGACAATTACGTTAGAAGGTGACGCCAATGGTGCGCCTCATCCGCAGCCGGAGGCCTATGCCAAGAAGTTCTCGGGCAAGTATGAGCATCGGCTGATCACCGGCGGCATTGGTCACAATCTGCCGCAAGAAGCGCCTCAAGCCTTTGCACAGGCCGTGGTCGACGTCGACCGGTTCTGATCGCTCTACCGGTGGATAGCCGCGGCTTTTCCGGTTTGGCCTTTGGAATTCTGAACCTGGCGGAGAGCGTTTTCGGCGTTCACGCCGGGTTTTTTCATGGGTACGCGTGTGAAGCGATCTCATCAGTCGCAATCTGCGTCCGGCAATTGGTTGAGATATCGGCCTTTCGCCTGTGGTTCGTATCGCAGTGTATCGGCCCCACGTCTGTGGGGGAGTTGGTTACATTTCAGCGTGACGGCGAAACATTCCAGACACGTGCGGAGCGCCATCTGTGTTCGACCGCAAGCGAGGCAATCGGGCCTCGGCGGCGTCCATTTCGTCGAAAGGAAGAACAGTATGAGTGAGAACCAGAAAGTCATCTACACTGGTAAGACACACACGACCGGCGGCCGCGATGGAGCATCGCACAGCTCCGACGGTCGCCTTGACGTCAAGCTGTCCTCGCCGGGCAGCACGGGGCAGGGGACGAACCCCGAGCAGCTTTTTGCCGCCGGCTGGTCGGCCTGCTTCATTGGCGCAATGGGCTTTGCCGCCGGCAGCCTGAAGGTCGCGCTTCCGGCCAACCTTGCGGTTGATACCGAGGTGGACCTTTGCAGCAGCACCGGCGGCTACTCTCTTCAGGCACGCCTCAACGTCAGCCTGCCGGGCATTGATCAGGAAACTGCGCGGGCCATTGTCGACGCGGCACACCAGACCTGCCCGTATTCCAAGGCAACACGCGGCAATATCAACGTCACCATAAACCTCGTCTGACGAGATAAGAAAAACGGTCCTCCCCGTCAGATCGGGTGTGTGATGTTGAGGAGCGGCAGCCGTCACGGCTGCCGCTCATTTTATTGGAGAGTGTGCCCGGCGGCGGGTTAAGCCGCGGTTTTGTTGATGGCGATTTCCGCCACGAGGCCACCGCCGTCGCGGTTGCGCAGCGTCAGCGACCCACCGATTGCCGCGGCCAGCTGCACGGCAATAGCAAGGCCAAGTCCGGTTCCGCCGGTGTCGCGATTGCGCGACTGTTCCAGCCGGAAGAAAGGCTTGAGGACGGCTTCCAACTGATCATCCGGAATGCCGGGGCCGTGATCGAGCACGCTGATCACGATGCCCTCATCGGAGCGGCGTTTCACCTCGATCTCGGCGCTGCCGCCGAACTTCAGTGCATTGTCGATGAGGTTGGTCAAAACGCGCCTCAAGGCATGCGGCCGCGTCATGATCGCGCCGCCGCTCATCTCCTTGATAGCAACGGCCTTGCCGGTGTCCTGGTAGTCGTAGACAAGGCTCTCGATGAACGAGGACAAGTCGATGCGCGAAGGTTTTTCGACATTGCCGTGGGCGCTACGAGCATAGGCGACGCCTTCCTTGACGAGACGTTCGATCTCGCCGAGATCCTGCATCAACTTGTCCCGATCGCCGAAATCCTCGGCCATTTCTGCCCGGAGCTTCATGCGCGTGATCGGCGTCTGCAGATCATGCGATATGGCTGCAAGTATCTGGACGCGCTCCTCTAGATATTGAGCGATGCGCTCGCGCATTGCGTTGAAGGCGGTTGCGGCATAGGCGACTTCGCTTGGTCCCGTCTCACTCAGGCGAAGGGCCTTCACGTTCGGATCAAGTGTGTCAGCCGCTTTTGCGAGATTGACGAGAGGACGAATGGCCTGACGCACGGCAAACCAGCTGCAGAGGACCAACAAAGCCAGTTGCGCGGCGAGTACATAGGGCAGCCAGTCGGCGAGGGGCATAATGCCCGCGGGATTGACGTCTATCGTCAGGGGCGTTCCATCGCTGAGGGCGAGATGCGCCTGAAGGCGGAAATTCGGACCGGGGATGGTTTCGACCGTGATCGGAAATTTCGGCCCGATCGCCGCCCGTACCTTGGCGGCAAATTCGGTGCCGCGTGCATCGAGCGCCGGTTTTCCTGGCAGGCCCGGCCCCAGAACAAACCTGTAGCTTCCCCGGTCAAGGCGATCGAGCCAGTCGGCGCGCTCGTCTGGCGGGAGGCGATCGAGGATGGCGATCGAGGTCGAAACATCGTTTTCGAGGGTGTTGAACATCACCGATCTGGCGGCCGTGTAGCGCTCGAAAAACAGCACGGTGAACGACATGGCATGGGCGACCGCCAGGCCCGCAAGCAGAATAAGAAATAGCCGCGCTCCGAGGGTGCGCGGCCACAGACGAAATCCATTCAGAAGGGCGTGCGTCGCCATCAGCGGGCCTCGGTGATCTCGATCGGCATGGAGAAGACATAGCCTTCGCTGCGGACGGTCTTGATGTAGGTCGGTTCGCGGGCATCGTCGCCAAGCCGCTGGCGGACACGGCTGACCAGAAGGTCGATCGAGCGGTCGAAAAGCTCGGCGTCGCGGCCCTGTGTCAGGTTGAGAAGCTGATCGCGGTTCAGCACCCGTTGGGGGTGGTCGATAAAGACGCGCAGAAGGCGATATTCGGCGCCGCTGAGTGCGATGACCGTTCCGTCGGAATCGACAAGATGGCGTGCTGTCGTATCGAGCTTCCACTTGCCGAAGCTCAGCAGTTGGCCGGCTTCCGACACCTGCAGATTGGGCGGCAGCATGCGGGTACGCCGGAGCACGGCCTTGATGCGCGCCAACAATTCGCGTGCCGAAAATGGTTTGGCCAGGTAGTCGTCTGCGCCCATCTCGAGACCGATGATGCGATCCATCTCGTCGGTGCGCGCTGTCAGCATGACGATCGGAACGGCCTTGTGTCGTCCGGCCCGCAACTCGCGGCTCAGAACGAGGCCATCGTCGCCGGGCATCATGACATCGAGGATGATGAGATCGACCGAGTTCGCGTCGAGGAATGCGCGCATTTGCCGGCCGTCGGCGACGGCGGTGACACGCAGGCCGTTTTTCTTCAGGTAGCTCGACACGAGCTCCCTGATTTCGCGATCGTCATCGACGATCAGGATGTGGTCGATGTGCTCCATCGCGCGATCTCCATTATTGCACTGCTAGCGACGCCCCTGATGTATCCGCCGTATGTTTACGGCCTGCGGGCTTGCATGTCTCTGTATCCAACGGATCTTTGGATACATTGCGATACAATTTCCACACCTTGAATTCCTCCGATAAGTCATGGAAATCGTTTTGTTCATTCCGATGGCATTGGGCCGGCAGCTGTCCGGTGACAAGCTGCTCGCGGCGCGCCGTTCGCATTGAGATGGCGGTCACGCCAGGGCGAACATTTCCGCGGTTCTGGGTGCGAGGGGCGCATTGCGCCTATGCAGCAGCAGAGCAAACAATCTGGATCGCTCAGGCCTTAGGCAGCCTCAAGCGTCCGATCGCTTTCTGCGACAAACACATCGAGAAATAAGGTACACCATTGATCGGCGGTGACTACATGTGCGAGAATCTGACTATAACCTGGGGGCCTGAGGATGATCCAAATAGTAGCGGCGGCGATGATGGCAGTTCTTGTTGCGGGTTGCGCGGTCACGTCGGTTTCCTATTCGGGGGAAGGATATGCGCCTATTCCCGGCAGCATAACCTATGGCGGCCAGCCTCGAACGAAGCTGACAAAGGCGCCGATCGGCTCTTCGTTCCCCCATACGTTCACGGATCAGACGGGGCGTGAGGTCGAGGAGATCTATGTCATCCAGCCCGATCGAACTCTGCTTATAGTCCAGCGACACTATCGGCCGTTCTTGGCCTGGAGCAGAAGGTAAGGCAGGGCTGAGAGCCCATGCCCCGATCGACCCTCGGGAAAACTTTGAGGTTCGTTTGGCGAATCCGGCTGGCTGCAGAAGATCAATCACGTCCGGATCGCGCCAGATAAGTCAATTTGCCCTTCGTCCTGGAATGCGTCGGCACCTCGGCACCCGCGACCTAAGGTACATTCCGGTACAAATCGACGCTCAACAAACACACGCCGTATACATTCGGCCGCTCTAATCCGACGCGATGTTGGGCAAGTCCAACGCGCGCGCAAACGCTCGGTTGATCAACGCCGATTTTGGAAGATCGTCGACAGGGCAGCAGCCAAGGATGTACCGGTGTTTGGAAGACCAGAGGGCAGGACGATGGAAAAAGGCTTCTACATAGGCGTACTTGCCGCACTCTTCGCGGCTTTTGCCTTTTCGCTCAACTTCGTTGTGCCCTTCATAATTGGTGGCTATTCGACCCTTGATTTTGCCCTTGTCCGCCATGTAGCCTCCGCATTGGTCGGCTTGTGCGTTCTGTTTTCGAATAAGGGGGCGGTACAATATCTCACGCTCCGAAACGTGCTTTCCACGATCTGGCTCTCCTTCATTGGCTATGTCGGTTACTTCCTGACGGTAACGGGAGCTGCCATTTTTGCGGGGCCAGTAATTGCTCCCGCCTTTCTTGGTCTGGTTCCAATCGCTCTGATGGTCATCGGCAATCAACGGCAGGCATCATTGCCATGGCGGTTTCTGCTGATGCCCCTCATGTTGGTCCTGGTCGGTCTAATGTTGGTCAATGGTACGGTATTCACGGCCGAAGGATTGGATTCTGTCCGTTCATTCTGGATCGGCGTTCCATTGGCGCTTGCAGCGGTCGCGTTGTGGGTCTGGTTCGCGATTTCCAACCAGGCCGCACTGGCCGCCCGGCCTGACATGCCATCTGGTGTGTGGTCCGCTCTTATTCTCGTCGGTGGAGGCGTCTTGATGCTTGCCTTCTACCCGGCCGGAGCTGCAATGGGTCTCTTCCAGCTTCCCAAGCTCGGCTTCGGCTGGCATTCCGCCGGCTCGCTCTATGTTTGGGGCGTATCGTTCGCACTACTGGCAACGGTATGCGGCGTGTGGGCCTGGAACATTGCCTCAAGAAACTTGCCTGTCGCACTGGCCGCGCAATTGATCGTTTCGGAAACCGCGTTTGGTGTCATCGGCGGGCTGGCAGTCCATGTGCGATGGCCGAGCGCTGTAGAAACCGCAGGAGTCGCCATTCTTATTGCTGGGGTAGTCCTGTCAGTCCGGATCTTCTACGAAACACAGTTTCGACCGGGCAATCCGGTGCTGGCATCGGAATGAGTGCTCTGCCGCCAGGTGGTCGACGCTCGCCCAAAAGACAGCTTCGGCCGGGATGCACCGCAAGCGGTCATTCGGCCGACAGGTATTGTCCGACAGCTTATTCCTCGCCTGAATCATTCAGCGGGTCGATGTTGTGGGAAAGTGTTCCGACCCCATGACAGCGGCGGCCGATATCAGTATCGAAGCATCGGGTAAGCCGGTACAAGAAGTCTAAGCCTAGCGACGGTTGAGTATTCGGATGACCGATAACTCTATTTAGCGCCTCCGACCCATCTCAAAATTCTTCAAGGTCGCTTGGCGAAATCGAACGGAACGGGGCGAGCGATGCGCGACACAAATGGCTATTTTCCGCGTTGGCGGCTGAAGACGGAGGGGCGCATTCTGCCCGACGAGCGGCTGCCCACAGGGCAGACGATGGTGCTGGGCCTCCAGCATGTCGTGGCAATGTTTGGCTCAACGGTGCTTGCTCCGATAATCATGGGTTTCGACCCCAACGTCTCGATTCTGTTTTCCGGCCTTTCGACGTTGATTTTCTTTGTCGCCGTAGGCGGGCGCGTGCCGAGCTATCTCGGCTCGTCCTTCGCCTTCATCGGTCCCGTTCTTGCTGCAACGGGGGCGGTCGCCGGGGCACCCAACCCGAACATCGCGCTGGCGCTCGGTGGCATCATCGCCGCGGGGGCGATTTATGCGCTGATCGGCGTCGCGGTCGCGCTCGCCGGTCATCGCTGGATTGAACGGCTAATGCCACCAGTCCTCACCGGCGCAATCGTCGCCGCAATCGGGCTTGTGCTCGCGCCGATCGCCATATCCAGCGCCTCGGGCATTGGCCCTGCCAACCCTGAGGGCGACCAGCTCTCGCGCTGGGTCGCAATTCTGACGTTCGCCGCCGTCGGCCTGGTCGCGGTCTACGCGCCGGGCATTGCCCGCCGCCTGCCGATTCTTCTCGGCGGCGCGCTCGCCTATCTCGCCTATTTCTTTGTCGCGAACGGTTTGGGCCACGGCGCGCCGATCAATTTTTCCGGCGTCGCGGCGGCCCCTTGGTTCGGTTGGCCTCACTTCACGGCGCCGGTCTTTTCCGGCTCCGCGATCACGCTGATCGCCCCAGTCGTCGTTATCCTCATTGCCGAAAATCTTGGGCACATCAAAGCAATCGGGGCAATGACGGGGCGCAATCTCGACCCCTATCTCGGCCGCGCCTTCATCGGCGACGGTATCGCGACCATGGTTTCGGGTGCCTTCGGCGGTACCGGCATGACGACCTATGCCGAAAACATGGGGGTGATGGCGGTAACGCGCATCTTCTCCACGCTCGTCTTCCTCGTTGCGGCCGCGGTCGCCATCCTGCTCGGGTTCTCGCCGAAATTCGGCGCCCTTATCCAGACGATCCCCGGACCTGTTATCGGCGGGCTTTCGATCGTCGTTTTCGGTCTCATCGCGGCGACTGCAGGCCGCATATGGGTCGAGAACAAGGTCGACTTCGCCGAGCCGCGCAACCTCATCACGGTTGGCGTCGCGCTTGTGCTGGGTGCGGGCAACTTCAAGCTCGCGGTCGGGGGATTTACGCTTGACGGAATTGGTACCGCGACGATCGGAGCGATTATCCTCTACCACGCACTCGGATGGGCGAACCTGCCCAAGGGGTCAGACCAGAACGCTTAGCGCCCGTCGCCATCGCGCGGGACGAGTTCCCGCGCCTTTGCGTCCTGCTCTGCGCTCTGCCGGTTGCCACGAGGCAGCCATCGGAGGCGCGGCACGCAGAGATCAACGACCATGGAGTCGCGGTTCACCGGCGTGAGAGCTGCTCTTCCCGAGTAGTGGCTCCAGGCCGGTCGAACCCGGCAAAAGTCTGCTGTCAGAGAGTGTCGATGACCCCACCGTCCACGCGAACGGACGCGCCCGTGGTCGCGGAAGCGAACGGCGACGCAAGATAGGTCACCAAGTTGGCGACTTCCTCGACGGTGGCGGCACGTTGAATGATCGAGCTGCTGCGATGCTGCTTGACGAAGGCGGCAGCGACCTCCTCCAGCGGCAGTCCGGTTCTAGCTTGCTCTTCGGCAAGCATCGTTTCTACGCCTTCGGAAAGCGTGGGCCCAGGGAGGACGGAGTTCACTGTGATGCCCGTGCCGGCCATGCGCTTGGCGAGACCACGGGCAACCGCGATGTCGGCGGTCTTGCTGACGCCATAGTGGATCATCTCGACCGGAATGTTGAAACCGGATTCGGAGGCCAGGAATATCACGCGGCCCCAGTTTAACTTCTGCATGCCTGGGAGATAGGCGCGGGAGAGCCTGACGGTGGACATGACGTTGACCTGCCAGTGTCGATCCCAGACCTCGTCCTCGGCGTCGAAAAAGTCGATTGGCTGGAAGATGCCCGCGTTGTTAATCAGGATGTCTACCTGAGGAATTTGGGCGACAAGCGCTGCACACCCCTCGGCGGTTGAGAGGTCGGCGGCAGCAGACTTGACTTTGCCACCGGGACCTTCGCTCTTGAGCCGTGCGGCGGCCTTTGCGGTTTTGTCTTCGGACCGGCCGTTGACAACGACATCCGCTCCAGCCCTTGAC
Source organism: Rhizobium sp. 01T417 (assembly GCF_056398905.1). NCBI lineage: Bacteria > Pseudomonadati > Pseudomonadota > Alphaproteobacteria > Hyphomicrobiales > Rhizobiaceae > Rhizobium > Rhizobium sp. 01T417. Next base: position 85,486 of record NZ_JBFTQH010000013.1, read on the forward strand.
AGCTGGCGGGCAATTGCGTAGCCGATGCCTTCCGTTGATCCTGTGACCAGCGCCCTCTTACCAGTAAGATCAATTTGCATTTTCCGCTCCCGTCGAGGTTGGATGACGAAACGTATAGTCAGTTCTGCAGTCTCGCAACGGTCTGACCGCCGAGGATCCGGCGATCTTTCACACAACATCGTCAGTCAGCACGAATGCGGCAACCTCCGGACCGAGGAGAAATCAGACCTTACGGCGTCGATCGCTTCATAAAGGGCGGCCGGCGAATTCTCTCCTGCCAACACCCGATTCAACGGCAACACCCATCGCGGAACGGAACGCGTCCGCTTGGGGCGATCATTGGCAACTGACGGCTTTGCGCAGACAGCGGCCACCAGCGTACAACAATGGCTTGGATGGCAACCTGGCTCCGTCACAACATCGAGCCGGTATCGATAAAGCGCTGGTGCCACGACAAGGCTTCCTTCGGCAAGGTTGGGGTTTGTAAACCGTAAGAGCCGGCAAGCGCGCGCTCGAAATAGTCAAGAAGAGCGGGCCGGTAGGTGGGATGGGAACAGTTGTCGATGATCGTCCGCGCGCGTTGCTTCGGCGAAAGCCCGCGCAGATCCGCAAGGCCCTGTTCCGTCACCAGCACCTGGACGTCCTGGTTGATGTGATCGACACGACTTGCCTGCGGCACAATCGCAGAAATCTTGCTGCCCTTGGCAGTCGATGGAGTCATGAAAATGGAGATATAGGCATTGCGCGCAAAATCCCCGGAGCCGCCGATACCGTTCTGGATGCGCGAGCCCATGATGTGGGTCGAGTTAACATTGCCGTAGATATCAGCCTCGATCAGGCCATTCATCGCAAGACAGCCAAGACGGCGGATCAGTTCGGGATGATTGCTGATCTCCTGCGGCCGCAGCACCATCCTGTCACGATAGGTTGGCATGTTCTCGTTAAGACGACGTGCCGCCTCCGGGCTGAGTGAGAAGGCGGTCGCGGAAGCCATCCTGAGCTTACCGGCATCGAGCAGGTCGAGCATGCCGTCCTGGATGACCTCGGTAAATGCCGTCATGTTCTCGAAAGGGCTGTCGATCAAGCCAGTCAGCACGGCATTGGCGATATTGCCGACGCCGGACTGGATTGGCAGAAGCGAAGCCTGCAAACGCCCCTTGGCAACTTCGTGACCGAAGAATTCCAGCAGGTGGCCGGCAATGGCCTTGGCGGCGTCGTCCGGCGGCGTAAAGGGCAAGTTGCGATCCGGCGCATCGGTCTCGACAATAGCGACGATCTTGTCGGGATCGCAGCGGAACGCCGTTTCGCCGATCCGGTCATCCGGCCGAACCAACGGTATCGGGACCCGGTGCGGCGGCAGTGCCGTGCTATAATAGATGTCGTGCATGCCTTCGAGCGCCGGACTCTGCCAACGATTGACCTCGAGTATGACCTTCTCTGCGCGGTCGAGCCAGGTCTTGTTGTTGCCGACCGAGGAGGACGGAATAAGCGAGCCATCGGCGCGAATGCCGGAGACTTCGACAATCGCGGTATCAAGGGGGCCGAGAAAGCCCTGCCAGGCCATGGGCGCGACCTGAGAAAGATGCATATCGAAGTATTCCATTTCGCCTCGGTTGATCTTTTCGCGGGCGTATGGATCAGAGTTGTAGGGCAGTCGAAACTCGATGCCGTTCACTCGGGCGAGCGCGCCGTCGAGTTCGGGACCGGTGGAGGCGCCAGTCCAGACACGAAGATGGAAAGGATTGCCCCCCGCATGCTCTGCTTCGATCTTGGCCGCAAGTGCAAGCGGTACTGATTTCGGATAACCCGATCCGGTAAAGCCGCTCATCCCCACCGTCGAGCCGCTGGTTATCAGCGATGCCGCGTCCTCGGCCGTCATGATCCGTGAACGCAAATTTTCATTGAATATTCGGGACATATTCGCCTCCTAGCTGTCTGCGTGAACAGGCGGTTTGACCCGCACGAAGCGTTCCGCGCCTTGTCGCGCGCGGCGTCGATCAAGCGCCGGTCTAGTCGGCTCCATCAATGGCTCATAAGTAGAGGAATAGTGGCATGGGACAGCAGGCGATAGGTGACGCGGCCGAGAAGCAGCTCGAGCAGATAACCGTGCTTGAACGCACCGATCAGAATGCAGGTGGCGTTCGTCGACGTGCCAAAGTCGAGGATGGTGTTGCCGACCGAGCGGCCCGATGACGAGGTAACGACAATCTCGGCATCCAGCCCCAGCTGATGGCAGATTTCCCTGGCCGACTTCTCGTAGTGCCTGTTCGGTTTGTCATCGACGCAGAGCACCGTGATGCGGTTGGCGGCGGCAAGCCAGGGCCTTGCGGCGACCATTGTCCGTCGTGCGTGGTCATGCGGCTTCCAGCCAACGAGGACGTGGTCCAGCAGGTGCCCCCGATAGCCACTGGCTGGGGGGACCAGCACCAGCTTGCCTTCATGAAAGAGGACATCGTGAAAGGCATCACGAGCGTCGAGATTGCCTCTGTAGGGCGTTACGACAAGCGATGCATTCCGGCAGACAGTGCTGACGCAGCGGCGCAGATCGCCCTGGCAATCGCCGAGCATCAGGTCTTGCCGGTGAGGCGCATGCAATTTCCACTCCTCGAACAGCTGCCTGACGTGTTCGTACCGCTCGTGCGTCGAACCTTCCTCCAGGTCGCGCATCATTTGCAGTTCGATTTCCTCGGCGGATACGAGCATCGACAGTGGATCGGCACCGATGTGCACGGCGGCAATGTTGTCCTGCACGGCATCGGCCGCGTCGTCGGCCAGATCGAGGCAGGTTTGTGCCGAGGCTGGATCGGGCAGCAGCACGACAATATCGGCATGGCTGGTGAGATCACGAACGTTGCGTGGAGCGGCACCATCGTGAGATGCGCTGAAGCCTTGTGACCAGTTGCGGTCGTCGGTGGTTGTCGTGATCAATCTGGCCCTCCTTCATGGATCGGCCCGCACGGTTGCACTGGAATAATACGCTAATCTGACCGGCGTTGAAATCGCCTTGGCAGAGGAAGGCGACCTATTTTAAGCACCGAAGCCGGTGGCTGCCGAATCCCGGTGCCGATTCCGCCGGTCTTGCGCCTTAATCGCGACCTGCTAGAATCTCCGGTGCCAAGCTTTTGTGTCGGCTGCATTTTTTGGTTCCCTCTAGCTATATGCGGGGCGCGATGGAGACGGCAGTTACCTCTAAGCTGACCTATGGCGCGGAGCCGGGATTACGCTTCGCCTTGCTCTTGGACGGGTGTGGCGGCTGCACGCAGTTGGACATTGCCCGGGCGCAAATGTGGAAGCCGGAAGATGGGATCATCTGGCTGCACCTCGAGCGCGACCATGCGGCGGCGGCCAATTGGGTCAACCGGGAAAGCGGTCTCGATAGCTTCGTGACCGAAGCTCTTCTCGAAGAGGAAACACGGCCTCGCGTCGAGCCAGTCAACGATGGCCTGCTGATCATCCTTCGCGGCGTCTGTGCGACTGCGCCGGACGAAGCGTCGGAAAAGCAGACCGACATCGATCTCGTGCCGCTCCATATGTGGGTCGATGCGAACAAGGTGATTTCGCTGCGGGACAGCGGTCACTACATTACCGCCCTTCGCGACATTCGCCAGGCGCTCCAGAAAGGCAAGGGCCCGCTACGCACCGGTGACCTGCTGGCGTTGATCGGCGACAAGCTTGTGCGCGACCTGGAGCCAGTGCTCGACTCCATGGACGAGGAGGTGGACGAGCTTGACGAGATGATCTTTCACGGCGAGGCAGGCCAAGTGCGCGAACGCCTCAAGCTGCTGCGTCGGCGTTCCGTCCAGCTTCGCCGCTATCTGGCGCCGCAGCGCGATGCGTTGAACCGCATCGAGCATGATGATGCGCCATGGCTGCTGGAGCGCGACAAGCTGCGGATGCGCGAGGTGATCGACAAGCTGATGCGCTTCATCGAGTACCTCGATGCCATCCGCGACCGTACGGGTATTCTGCACGACGACCTTTCGACGGTGATCAGCGAGCGCATCGCGCGCAATTCCAACCGGCTGGCGGCGCTGGCGGCGTTGCTACTGCCTCCGAGTGTCGTGGCCGGCTTGTTCGGAATGAATGTCGGAGGCATTCCGGGGGTCAACGACACCTGGGCTTTCATCATCATTGTCGTATTCGTGACGATCACATCCGTTGCGACGCTCTGGGTGCTTCGGCGTATCGGCTGGCTTTAGAGCACGGCATCGTCCCAGACTACGAGCCTTGAATGCGCTGTCCTCTATGCGATCAATTCGCTGCGAAGCAGTAGAACAGGCCGTCGCCACCAGTCCCATTGAAGGCTTTGACGGTGCAGCCGCCGCGTGTCGGGTGCGAGGAGTTCCACGACTTCGCTTGGGCGGAGTCATCAAGGCCTGTTCGGTCGCTGTGGCCGACGATCGCGACACCTTCAGCGCCGCCCATCGTCCAGTTGCCGCATGTCTCCGGCGCCGCAGTGCCATCGGCTTTCGAACCGGTGAGCATGTCGTGCCGGTTCGGCGTGTCGCCTCGGCCGTTGATGATTTCGCCCTTCTCATTGAGCGCGGTCTGCTTGGTCAGGTTGTTCTTGTCGCTGTGCAGAGAGGCCACGTCGTCGGCGATCTTTTCGCCTTTGGCGTTATACCAGGGCCCAGAGCCAATGCGGTCCTTTGCATTTTCGGCGTCGGTGGAAAGATAGGCTTTCCAGGTCTTGCCCGTCGAGCCAGCGGCCGTGGCAAGCGTGTTGCAATAGGCGTCCGCACCGGCGAGACCACCGAGATCGCCACCCTTGCCTGGATTTACACTGGTCACGAAGAAACTCATGGCGGTGTCCTGAGCATGGACCCCGACCGCTGAAAAGGCCAAAGCGGCCGCGATATAGGCAAACCTGCGTCTCATGGCGTCTCTCCCCGGTTGAAATTTCTAGCGGAAGGAAGCGTATTGCAGGTAAGTCTCGGCGTAAAATCGAAATCACGTGATGGGACCTCGGGAGGAGTCTGAAGGGTGCGGCCCCCGCGGCCCGGCTTTTGGCTCATTTCGCAGTACACATCGTACGGTGGTCGTACACGCGCCTGTCGAGGTTTCAGTCAAGTTGGCGTGATTTCAACCACGCGTTCTTGACAATGAGTTTTAGCGGTAAATATCTGTGCTCTCCGGCTTCCGACGCAAGGCCTCAGCTCAGTATGATCGACACGCGCTTTTCGACCGCTTTACAGATTGTCATCAGCGTTGCCGTCAATGAAGAGGCCAATCTCCGCACCACGAGCCAATCACTTGCGCAAGGGCTCGATACAAGCGCAAGCTTTGTCCGCAAGCTGTTGCTTCCGCTCAATGAGAACGGAATTCTTGCTACCTCCCAGGGCGGCAAGGGGGGCATTCGTTTGGCACGACCACGTGACCAGATTTTGCTCAGCCAGATCTATGCCGCCGTGACCGGTGACAAGAAGATCTGGGCGACTCGGCACGATATTCCGCATGAGGGACTCGTGGGTGAGAATATCGGCGACCTTTCGGAGTTTCTGTGTGATCGAGCGGAGCAGGCTGTCGTCGACATGCTTGGTTCGGTGACCATCGAGGACAGTGTGGCGGAGCTGCGTCGACTCGAGGCCGAGAAATCTGCCGGACATCAGCACTCGGCGGATGCTAGCCTCGTGCGCGATCGCCACCCCGCCGAATAATTTCATCCTTAAACTGGAAAGGGGCGGCCGGGCAGGGAACCCGTGCCACCCCTCCTAACTGATCGGAGGTCAATCTGATCAGAACTCTTAAAGCGCGGCGCCGCGCTGCCTTTCCCCGTGACTTTAGCAACGGAGAGAGGCGGAAACGCGGCGCCGCTTTTTTAGTTAGAATGCGCGCTGGAGGCGGAAGAAGCCCGTCGTGACGTCGTCAGCCTTGTCCGAGTCGAAGTAATTGACGGTTGCCTTGGCGTAGAGGTTGTCGACGATCTGATAATCAACTGTGACACCGACCTTCCAGGCGTCGTTGTTGTCGTCGAAGTCGCCCGCGACGATGCCGTAGTTGCCGTAGTACTGAGCGGCCGGGGTGATCTTCAGCTTGTCGGTCGCCTTGATGGCGTACTCAGCCGCGACAACCCATTCGGCGGTCTGATAGTAGGAGTTCGGGCCGCTGGAGTAGATCGCTGCGAGGCCGAGGGTGCCCGGGCCGACGGCAACGGTACCCATGGCGCGAACGGCACCTTCTTCGTTATCTGTGTCGTAGCCGGCCGTGATCTGGTAGCTGAAGATGCCAGCCTTGCCGCCGATGCCGACTGCTACGCCGACGTTGTTCGGGTTTTCACCAGCGCTGAAGTAGCCGTCTTCCAGCTCGTCAACGCTGATGCCAGCGTAGAAGTTTTCAGCTTCGTACTGATAACGGATGGAGTTGTGTAGCGTGACCTTGCTGCCGATGTCGTCCGTTTCGCCCGAGAGACCATCGTCCCACCAGCTGTAGAACAGACCGGCGCGGAAGCCAGCGATGTCGATGTAAGCGGAGTCAAGCAAAGATGCCTGCGACTTAGAGTTGTCGGCATTCGTCTGCAGGACGATAACACCGGTGAGCGGGCCGTATTCGGTGTCGCTCTTGGCGGTGAACTGGACCTGACCACGGGTGTAGGCATCCCAGTCGGAGTCATTCGCAACATAGGTACCGTTGCCAGTGGTTGCGCTGGCATTCGGGCCGGCGTTAACCTGGAAACGGATGTAACCGCTGATCTTCAGGCAGGTTTCGGTGCCCGGGATGTAGAAGTAGCCGCTGCCGTAAGCGTCGCAAACGCGGACGTATTCAACTGGTTCCGGCTCAGCAGCAACGATGGCGTCAGCAGCCTGGGCGCTCGTAAAGGCAGCCAGGGCCGCCGCCGAGCTCATAAGGATCATCTTAATGTTCATTCTCAGTCCAATCTTTTGTCGATTGGGCACAGGTCATCACTGCCGAAACCGGCTCTACCTACCCCAAATTGTTTCGTACAAGCCCTTGCGGGAAACGCGGTACGTCCGCAGCGCCAAATTACATTTCCCGTTAAATGTAGCAATAATAGATACAGTCAAAAATTGGGTTTTGCTGCAAAGCGAAATCGGGGTGTTGCGCAATCGCAACTGTCACTTTCTGCGCAAGAAGAGGGTTGCTAATGCAACCCGTAACAGTTTGGTATTCAAAGGGTTTTTTATATGGATGTCATCCGGATAATATTGTTGCATCGCAGCATTTGCATCGCCCTGCGGCTCATCCTTTTGTCAACGCTGGGCCTGAATCACGATGACGCGCGCGTCGTTTTGGCCACTTCTTTCAGCAGCGCGGCAGCGGTGGGATCGGATGGATCGAGCCTAAGAACACCATCCGTGTTGATCAGGTGTTCCAGCAGGTTTCTCACACCCTCACTGAAATGCCGGCTCGCTTCGGCAGCCTCGTGGCTCGCAAGTGTCGTGGAGCCGATGATCCGCACGCCGAAGACGTTGATGACTTCGTCGGCTCGCGTCAGTGCGCAATTTCCGCCGTTTTCTGCGGCAAGGTCGACAATGACCGTTCCAGGACTCAGCCGCGAAAGCATGTCTTCGTCGAGGAGGAGAGGGGCAGTTTGACCGGGTATCACGGCGTTTGTGGTGATCAATTGCATCTTCGAGAGGGGATCCGAAAGCTCTCGGCGAAGCCGTGCCAGTTGTTGCTCCGGCAATGCGCGGGGAAAGGGCATCGGAGCTAGGGTCGTGCCGAGAAATCTGGCCCCGAGCCGTTCGATCTTGTCCTGCGAATCCTTGGCAAGGCCAAAGCCATGAGTCAGTGCGCCGAGGCGACGGGCGGTCGCCAATGCCTGCAGGCTTGCAGCATCGCCGCCCAAGGCAGCCATTCTCACCGGCCGCACGAAGCTGCCGTCCACCATCAACATTGGGTGCGAAATGCCGAACTGCCTGGCGGCCTCAAGGACGGCGGCGTGGCCGGTGATTGCCGCTTGTCTCGATGAGATGTCGGCGCTCTTGACCCCCTGCACACAGGAGAGGCGGGCGATGTCGAGGTGGAGCGGTCGCGCTCCGCTGGGAAGACGGGTGGCCAGGGGTGCGTGCGAACCAAGGAAAACGAGGGTCGCGGTCGCTGGAAATACCCGCGTGGTTGCCGGCTGCCGCACGCTCACGAATATGTCCGAGGAGGGCACCATATCAGCGAACTCGGCCGGTTCGCCGCCGGCGACGACATAGGCCTCATCAACGTGGCCCGCGCCGACACCGCAACCGCGCTCGAAACGAACCGACACACGCTTGGAAAGCCGCCGCACGTCCTCCGGCGTCAACGCAACGCGACGCTCACCGGGATGTGTTTCCCGAAGCAGCCCGGCGCGGACGCGGATAAAGTTGGACATTGATCGCTCTGGAAGAGGGTAAATCGAAGTGTGCGCGCGAGCGATATAGGCTGTCTCTTCCATAGTTTTATGACAGTTTGGTAATTTTATTCTGGGCAGTGATGTTGATTTTCACATTGTCACAACTGTCGATAAGCCATTCATTTTAAACGATACTATTTACCGCTTGCATGAGCGATGTCGAATAAGATTGCCGGGTGGGCGAGATCAGGTTTTGCCCGGAGGCATTTGGATGTAATGGTCAGTCATAAGGCGCGTGACTGCTGGAGGCATTGGTGAATTTCTATTCGGTTTACGATCAAGGTTTTGTCCGTGTCGCGGCCTGCACCCCGAATTGCGAGATCGGCGATCCCGATTTCAACGCGCAGGCAACGTTGGAACTGGCGCGGCAGGGACACGCCGAAGGTGTTGGCCTCATGGTGTTCCCCGAACTCGGGATTTCCAGCTACGCGATCGACGACCTTTTGGGGCAGGATGCGCTTCTCAGGGGTGTGGATGCTGCAATCGGCGATATCGTCCGGGCAAGTCGCGACCTGACGCCGGTACTTCTTGTCGGCGCGCCGCTGCAGAGTGGCGGTCGGCTCTATAACTGCGCGGTCGCCATTCACGCTGGTCGTATTCTCGGCGTCGTTCCGAAGATGCATCTCCCGAACTATCGCGAATTCTACGAGAAGCGCTGGTTCGCGTCGGGACGAGACGTACGAGGCGAGAGCATTCGTGCCGCCGGCGAGGTGGTGCCATTCGGCACGGATCTCGTCTTCGCCGCCGAGGACATGGATGATTTCATCTTCCATATCGAGATCTGCGAAGACCTCTGGGCTCCGGCGCCGCCGAGCGATTTCGGCGCGTTGGCCGGCGCATTGATTCTCGCAAATCTCTCGGCCAGCAACATAACGGTCGGAAAGGCTGAGACCCGCAAGCTTTTGTGCTCGGCACAATCGGCGCGCAGCTTGTCGGCTTATGTCTATTCGGCGGCCGGCCCCGGCGAATCGACGACGGACCTCGCCTGGGACGGCCAGGCCTGCATCTATGAGCTCGGCAGCCTGCTTGCCGAAACCGACCGCTTCCCAATTTCGTCGCAAATGTGCGTTGCGGACATCGATGTCGAGAGACTGCGGCTGGAGCGGCTGCGAACGGGCACGTTCAATGATGCGGCGATGCTCACTCTTACCGCCGGTCGCGAATTCCGGCGAGTAGGGTTCCAGTTCAAGAAGCCGAAGGGCGACATTGGCCTCAAACGCCATGTTGCGCGCTTCCCCTTCGTGCCGGCTGACGAAAGCCGCCTCGATCTGGATTGCTATGAGACGTTCAACATCCAGGTGCAGGGACTGATGAAGCGGCTGCGCTCGACCGGCATCAAGCGGCTTTGCATTGGCATTTCGGGTGGGCTCGATTCCACCCATGCGCTACTCGTCGCGGCGCGTGCCTTCGACCAGCTCGGCTGGCCGCGCTCGGATATTCTTTGCTTCACCATGCCGGGATTTGCGACGGGCGACGCCACCAAGTCGAACGCCTGGGCCTTGATGCGCAGCATGGGCGTCACGGCGGAGGAGGTCGATATCAGGCCGTTGGCGCTACAGTTGCTAAAGGATCTGAAGCATCCCTTCGCAGGCGGCGAGCCGTTCTACGATACGACCTTCGAAAACGTCCAGGCCGGCCTGCGCACGGACTTCCTGTTCCGCGCGGCAAACCAGCGAAACGCGCTGGTGCTGGGAACCGGAGACCTGTCGGAAATCGGCCTCGGCTGGTCGACCTACGGCGTTGGCGACCAGATGAGCCACTACAACGTCAACGCATCGGTGCCCAAGACCTTGATCCAGCACCTGATCCGCTGGGTGATCCGCTCAGGGGATTTCAACGAGGAAGCCAATGCGACATTGGAAAGCGTTCTTGGCACGCTGATTTCGCCGGAACTGGTGCCTGCCGATGAAAATGGCGTCATGCAGAGCACGGAGGACAAGATCGGCCCATACGATCTGCACGACTTCGCACTCTACTACACGACTCGTTTCGGGCTTCGCCCGTCGAAAATCGCCTTCCTTGCCTACAATGCCTGGCGGGACGCCGAGGTCGGCGTCTGGCCGCCGCATTTCCCCGCCGACAAGCGCCGCAGTTTCGATCTGCCTGTCATCAAGCACTGGATGGAGGTCTTCCTCTTTCGGTTCTTCACGATCAGCCAGTTCAAGCGGTCGGCATCGCCGAACGGCCCGAAGGTGACGTCGGGTGGTTCCCTGTCTCCCCGCGGAGATTGGCGCGCGCCGTCGGACGGCAACGCCCGGATATGGCTCAAGGAATTGAAAGCGAACGTTCCGGATGTAAAGGCGTAGGCAGAGATGCCTTGCAAAAGCCATGCATCGCGCCAGATGTGGCCCAGGAGCACTCTGAGGTAGCGGTAAGAACGTGACAGATGAAGCTTGTCCATCCGAGGATCTTCCCCGTTACGAAATCCGTCAGGAGCCGCGTGGCAGGTGGACGATCGTCGATACCTTGACGTCCTTGCCGGCGGCAACGGACGGAAGGGATTTCGTCGGCCTTAGCAAGAGGGACGCGGAGGACATCGCCCGCGAACTGAACCTCGCCGTTGCCGAAGGACGGGATCCTCTGATCTGATCTCTTGGAACTTGGCGAACGCCGCCGGCGTTTCGTTGCCAGAGGTGCAATGATGACCGCCAATGACAACAGGCCGGACAATCATTCCAGCGATCGGCAAACTGCTTACGAAGCGCAGGAAACGGCGCTGTCCCGAGAAGGGCGCAGCCTGTCCGCCTGGGCGTTGCTGGGCGCTGTCGCCTTCGTGGTTGCCGCGGTCCTCTTGGCGTTCAGCGTTTGGACGGGCGGTGGCACCAGCCCTGCACCGAGAGCACCGGCAGGGGCAAGCAGCCCCAGCACCGCACCGCCGCCGACGCAGAACACGAACTGACCAAGGCCCTCACGTCATCCATTTCCGGTGCTCCGCGAAGCGCTCCGCGAGGAGGTCGATGAACAGGCGAACTTTCGTCGGCAAGTGGTTGCGGTTCGGATAGATGGCATTGATGCTGAACTCGACGGCGCGATAGTCGCGCATGACCCGGACAAATCGTCCGGAGGCGATGTCATCAAACACAACGAAACTTGGTGCCAGGAATATGCCCTGGCCCGTCGTCGTGAGGTGCCGCAGGGTCTCGGCACTGTTGGATACGACGTTGCCGCCAATCTTCACACTCATCTGGGCGCCATCTGCATCTTCGAAGCGCCATTCGTCTCCGTAGGGGTAATACGTATATTGGAGGCAGTTGTGATTTGCCAAATCCGCCGGGACCTGTGGCGCCGGATGGTTCTCAAGGTAGTTCGGCGAGCAGACCAGGATATGGCGCCATGGCGTCAACTTCCTGACAACAAGGCTCGAATCCGGTGGCGGCACCGTGCGGATCACGAGGTCGTAACCTTCCTCGACCATATCGATCATCCTCTCCCCAACACTCAGGTCGAGCGCGATCGAGGGATATAGCTCAAGATACTCGCTGACGACGGGCAGCAGGAAGCGGACGATGGCCGCGCTGGTATAGACCTTGAGCGTGCCGCGCGGTGTCGAGCTCATTGCACCGGCCGTGCTGTCGGCTTCCTCGAGATCGGCAAGTATCTGAGCCGAGCGTTCGTAGTAGTACTTGCCGGTTTCCGTGAGGCTGACCTTGCGCGTGGTGCGGTTGAGCAACCTGACGCCCAGCCTGTCCTCGAGGGACTGCACGTGGTTGCCGACCATCGTCACCGACATGTTGAGACGGCGCGCGGCCGCTGAAAAGCCGCCGCACTCCACCACGCGACCAAAGACTGTGAGGCTCGTCAGCCGATCCATTGCACCCCCTAGATTATCCGCTCTGAGTTGATGATCCTTCCAGATTTAAGCAGATTATCAGATCGCGCGTAACGACGCATTGTCTGTCTCATCGAATTTAGCCTCGCCTGACGAGGCAAACCACTGGAGAAGGACAATGGTCGAATTACCCCGCAAGGAAGCCTTCGAGGCGGCCGGCGAGCCCGAGGTTGCAAGGGTCACCGAAGCCCCGGCTGCACCGGCAGCGGACGTTGCCTCTGCCGTCGAAGCCAAAGGCAAGAAGGGTCGCAAGCTCGTTAAGCGGACGATCTTGGCTGCCGCGTTTCTTGCCGGTGCCGCCTTTGTGGCGGACTACGGCCATCACTATTGGACGGTTGGCCGTTTCATCGAATCCACTGATGATGCCTATGTGAAGGCCGACTATACGACCGTTGCACCGAAGGTCTCGGGCTATGTCGCCGCAGTCCTTGTCGGTGATAACGATGCAGTCAAGGCTGGGCAGGTGCTCGCCAAGATCGACGATCGCGACCATCAGGCCGCATTGTCCCAGGTCAAGGCCGACGTCAAGGCCGCAACTGCAGCCATCACAAATCTCGATGCGCAGATCGAACTGCAGCAGTGGATCATCGGCCAGGCCAGGGCGACGATCGATGCATCACTGGCGACGCTGGATTTTGCTCGCTCCGATGCGGCCCGTTCGCAACGGCTGATCACCAATGGTGCCGGTACGCAGTCGCGGGCGGAACAGAGCCAATCACTTCGCGATCAGGCGCAGGCGGCACTTGAACGGGATCGGGCCGCGCTGGTCGCCGCGGAAAAGAAGGTGCCCGTTCTTCAGACACAGCGCGAGCAGGCTGTCGCGCAGCGTGAGCGCGCCGCCGCCGCCCAGCATCAGGCTGAACTTAACCTTTCCTATACACAGATCATCGCTCCGGTCGACGGCACCGTCGGCGCCCGCACCATTCGAGTCGGACAGTTCGTAACCTCGGGGACGCAGTTGATGGCGGTCGTGCCGCTGCATTCCGTCTATGTCGTCGCCAACTTCAAGGAAACACAGCTCACTCATGTACGCGCCGGGCAGCCTGTCGAGGTCAAGGTGGACAGTTTCCCCGACGTGGAAATCAAGGGCCATGTCGACAGTATTTCACCAGCGAGCGGGCTGGAGTTCTCACTGCTACCCCCTGACAATGCGACCGGCAACTTCACCAAGATCGTCCAGCGCATCCCGGTAAAGATCGTCATCGACGACGAGAAAGTGAGCGGTTTGCTTCGCGCCGGAATGTCCGTCGAGCCTGAGATCGATACCAAAGCGGCCGTCAGGTAGGTGGTACCGGGAAGGATTATCCAGCCTGACTGGATGATCCTTCCCTCCTTTCCCGAATTATCAGCCGAACCTCGTCATGAGATTGTTTCCGCATAGCCGGAAGGAGAGACGTCATGGCTACACTTCAGATCGTCGCCAACAATTCCAGCCCGCGTCCAGTGGACGCTGCGGCTCCGAAGCCCGCAGCTGCGATGAGCGCCTTTCGCATGTGGAGCGCCGTCGTCGGTTCGACGCTCGGCGCGTTCATGGCCGTCCTCAATATCCAGATCGTCAACGCTTCGCTCGCGGATATCCAGGGTGCGATCGGCGCGGGCAAGGACGACGGTGGCTGGATTTCGACCTCCTACCTGATTGCGGAGATCGTGGTCATCCCTCTCAGCGGTTGGCTTGCTCAGGTCTTTTCCGTCCGCAAGTATCTCCTGACCAACGCCATTTTGTTCCTGCTATTTTCCGTCGCCTGTGCTTTCGCGGCGAACCTCCAGCAGATGATCGTGCTGCGCGCCGTTCAGGGCTTTGCGGGCGGCGTGCTGATCCCCATGGCGTTCACCATCATCATCACGCTTCTGCCGAAGCCCAAGCAGCCGATCGGTCTGGCCCTCTTTGCCCTCTCGGCGACCTTTGCTCCTGCCATCGGGCCTACCATCGGCGGATATCTGACCGAGAACTACGGCTGGGAGTTCATCTTCTACGTCAATCTGGTTCCCGGTTTGCTCATGGTGGGAATGCTCTGGGCGTCGCTCGATCGCGCTCCGATGAAACTCGGTCTGCTCGCCAAGGGCGATTGGCCGGGCATCATCACCATGGCAATCGGCCTTGCCGCCCTGCAGACGGTGTTGGAAGAGGGGAACAAGGAGGACTGGTTCGGATCGGATTTCATCGTCCGCCTGTCGATCATCGCTGTCGTGTCGTTGACGCTGTTCCTCATTATCGAGCTGAAGACCGCCCATCCGCTGCTAAACCTCAGGCTCCTCGTCCGTCGCAACTTCGGCTTCGGGATTGTGGCGAACGTCCTGCTTGGGATCGCCCTTTATGGCTCTGCCTTCGTTCTTCCAATCTATCTGTCGCGCATCCAGGGCTACAATTCCGAGCAGATCGGCATGGTCCTCGCCTGGACGGGCATTCCGCAGCTGCTGTTGATCCCGCTGGTGCCCCGCCTGATGAAGCGTTTTGACGTTCGCTTACTGATCGCCTTCGGTTTTGCGCTGTTTGCCGCTTCGAATTTCATGAATGTCTACATGACCGCCGACTATGCGAGTGACCAGCTCTTCTGGCCAAACGTCATCCGCGCCGTCGGGCAGGCGCTTGTCTTCGCGCCGCTCTCGGCCGTCGCAACAGCGGGCATCGAACAGGAAAATGCAGGTTCCGCATCCGCGCTCTTCAACATGATGCGTAACCTCGGAGGCGCCGTCGGCATCGCAAGCCTGCAGACCTTTCTGAGCAAGCGCGAGCAATTCCATTCGAATATCCTGACGAATTCGATCTCGGTCTTCGAAGAAGCCACTCGGGATCGTGTAGCGAAACTGACCGCCTACTTCATGAGTCACGGTGTCAGCGATCAGGCCGTTGCCACCAACAAGGCCGTCGTCGCCATCGCGCTCAAGCTGCGCAAGCAGGCCAACATCATGGCCTTCAGCGACACATTCTTCGTGCTCGGTGCTGCATTGCTCGTCGCACTGCTCGCAACGCTGCTGCTGAAGAAGCCGGGTCATCTGTCCGGGGGCGGCGCTCACTAGCGCCTCACTCCGCCACCAGGGAGAAACGCCATGAACCGCATCCTCCAAATCGAAACCGAGACCCGCCCCTCAAAGACAGATCGCGTAGCAGGCAATACAAACTCGCTGCTGTCGTTGATCGAGTGGCTCTCCGGCGATGAATGCCATGCGCTCGATGAGCCCGGCCTGATCTCCACCCTCGGCCGCCGCCTACTGGCACTCGGACTGCCTATCGATCGCATGACGCTTCATCTCATGACGCTTCATCCGGAACTGATTGGCCGTACGCTTGCCTGGGCTCCGGGCGATCCGGTCGAGATCCACGATCGCGAACACAGCGCGCGCCAGACCTTTGCCAGCAGTCCTTTGCGCAAGGTCATGGACAGCCGCGAGCCGCTGGTTGTCGGGCTGGGTGACAGCATGCACGGCCGCTGGCAGGATATCGATATCTTTGCAGGCCGTGGCCTCGTGCAATTGATGATCGCGCCTCTTTGCAATGCCGACGGGCCGGTGAGCGCGGCTGCCTTCGGGACCCGGCGGCCCGGCGGCTTTACACCTGCCGAAATCCAGGCTCTCGAGCGGATCCTCCCGGCGTTGCGCAACACCTGCGAATTGCGGGTGATGCGTCAAGTCGAACTCAGCCTGCTCGACACCTATATCGGTCCGCTCACAGCGCAGCGCATCCTTGCCGGGCGAGTCCGGCAGGGCGAGATCGAGTCCATTGAGGCGGCTCTTCTGCTTTGCGATCTGCGCGGGTTCACGGAGATATCCAACAGGCTGCCAAGCAACAGCGTGCTCGAGTTGCTCAACGCCTATTTCGACAAGGTCATTCCCGCCATCACGCGCGAAGGCGGCGAAGTTCTGAAATTTATGGGCGATGCCGTCCTTGCGTTCTTTCCTGGCTATGATCCGGCCCGCAGTAGCGCTTCGGCATTGATCGCCGCCAAGGACATTCTGCGTGAGATCGATAAATTCGAGTTCGGCGATATCGCTCTCAACGTCGGGATCGCCCTGCACCATGGCGAAGTCAGCTACGGCAATATCGGATCCGGTCGCCGCCTCGATTTCACGTTGATCGGTCCCGACGTGAATCTGGTCAGCCGCATCCAAACGGCATGCGGAGATCTTCGCGTCCCGCTCCTGATGTCCGATGCATTCCGGTGCGAGGCTCAGGCCGAGGCCGTCTCGGTGGGCTGGCACGCGCTCAAGGGCTTCTCGGAGAAGGTCGAGCTCTTTCGCCTTCCGGAGTCGTTCCCGGGGCGAGCAGAAGGCGAATATAAACTATATAAATAATAGCTATTTGTTGTGTGTTCACGGTTTTGGCGTTATTTGCTGAATAATGGGGATGGAGAGTACGGGGGCGTAAGGCAACAAGAAATGCTGACGAAAAAGGGAAAGTATGGGCTGAAGGCGCTGGTTGACTTGGCGCGGCTTGCGCCGGGGGAAACCGCCTTCATCAATGACGTTGCTTCGCGCAACAACATTCCGAAGAAATTCCTGGATACGATTCTTCTCGAATTGCGAAATGTCGGCATTCTTCGGTCGAAAAAGGGCCCCGGTGGCGGGTACTCGCTGTCGCGTCCGGCGTCTGAAATTCGCATTGGCCACGTCATCCGCACGCTTGACGGGCCTTTGGCGCCTATTCGCTGTGCGAGCCGTACAGCTTACGAAGCCTGCGACGACTGTTCCGATCCCGAAAACTGTCAGGTGCGGCGCTCCATGACTGAGGTCCGCGATGCGATCGCAGACATTCTTGACAATATGACGCTTGAGCAGTTCGTCGCGTCGGGCAGCAAGCTGGACGATGCGGACGAGGAAGTCGCTATCTCGGTTGCCAACTAAGCAGCATCAGCTACCGCCAAAATAATGCTCTGCTGCCGCCCGGTAAAGATCGTCGTCGGCCGCATCATTCGCGCGAATTCGCGCATTTCTCCAATGTCGATCGAGATTCCGGCCGATGCTTGTCGCGCCGGAGCCCGACAGCTCGAACAGTGCGTTGGCGACTTCCAGGGCCGTCCTGCTTGCCATGATCTTGGCAGCTGAAGCGGAGAAGAACGCGAGTTCGACCGCGCCGGTCGATGGGCCGACCTGGGAAAAATCGAGTTTGTTGCCGGCGCTTTCCAGGAGCGCTGCAGTCGCCTGCACGGAAAGGGCAAGCTTGCCGATGCTGGCTGAGAGCGGCGCCTCCCGGAGGTTGGCGAGCGCGGCCCGGGCAATGCCGAGGTCCGTGCCTGCATGGAGTAGGGCGGCCAGCGCCGAACTGGTCGAGTGGCGTTGCCGTTGATTGTCCGTCTCTTCGGCGTTCCCGGTGACACCTTGGGCGACAGCGGTTCCGGCGCCATTCGTCCGTTGCCCGAAACCATCCCAGTCATCGATGATCTGCAGGCCCGCGGCTTCGCGGGGAAGGTAGAAGCGAACCGATTGCCCTTGCGTGTCAGTCGCGTCGACAGCGATCCAATCGGCAAAGAGGATGCCGGGCGCACGCAAGCTCCGGCCGCTTAATTGATAATGGAGGCCGGAGGGAACAGCCGCACCGGCTTCGGGAAAAGCTGCTGCGACGAAATGATCGCCGGCAAGGACGTGAGCGAAGAAGAGTGCCTTTCGCTCTTCATTCTGTTCACTCCGGAGTTCCTCGAGCACCGTGAAATGGCGTTCGAGGCACTCCCCGATGGAAGAATCGCCTTCAGCGATTATGGCAACGATCTCGCCGAGAAGCGCATTGCCGACGTCCAGCCCCTCGTTCTCAGGCGGCACGGTCACGGCCGTCAGTCCCGACTGGAAAAGGGCGTCGAGCTCCGCGCGAGGAAACACCCGGTTGATGTCACGCTCGCTCGCCTGCAGCGCAAAGTCCGCGGCAAGGCGGCGCGCGGTGGCTATCGCCTCTTCCTCGCTTTCGATACGGTGCGCGGCTGGTCTTGTCCGGTCTTGAAACCGCGATACGGTTCCCATCGCTTCTCCTATCAGTTGCGCCTCTAGGATTGCTGGATCGCGGGTGCAATGATAAGGCGCGTTTTTCTACGAATGCACGAGCGATTGAATTTTATTGTCGCTTGATTGCACTAATGCGAAGCGTGCGACGCTTCGCTGTCCGCAATGAGAGGTTCAACATGCCTTCAACAGTCCATGAGCGGCTGAAACTGGATCCCGGCGACATTCCGATCTACGCCATCGGTGACATTCATGGCAGGTACGACCTGCTGCTGAAGGCGGAGCAGGCCATCATTGACGACGCTGCCGTGATCCCGGGGCGCAAGCTTATCATCACGCTCGGTGACTACATTGATCGCGGCCCCTCATCGGCACAGGTGATCTCGCACCTGATGATGCCTCCAGCGGCGAATTTCGACCGCATCTGCCTGACCGGGAACCACGAGACCACGATGCTCGACTATCTCGACGGTCTGGTTTCCTTCTCGGATTGGATGCGGATGGGGTCGGATGCGCTGCTACGCTCCTACGGGCTCGATCCGGAACAACTGCCGCTGGTTTTTCCGAACGCCGCCAAGCTCGTGGGCTACATCAAGCAGTCAATACCGAAGCCGCACATAGATTTCCTGCGATCCCTGCCGATCTTCGTCGACACGCCGAATGTTCTGTTCGTTCATGCCGGCATCGATCCGATGCTGCCGATCGATGCGCAAAGCGACGAGGATCTCGTTTTCATCCGCCATCGCTTTTTCGAGAGCAGCCGGCCGCTGCCGAAAGTGATCGTTCATGGCCATACGCCGAACGATGAGCCCGAGGTCCTGCCGATGAGGCTCAACCTTGATACAGGCGCCTTCCACAGCGGCAGACTTACGGTTGCCAGACTGTGGAGAGGGCGCGTGCATCTCTTCCAGACGTGATCAGGCGCCGGCTTCTGCGGGCTCCTGCTTCCTTGACGTCTCTTCGGTGTAGTAGCTCACATATTTGTGGCGGTAGCGTTCAGTGCCGCCGAAGTTGGTGAACTTGCCGAGTTCCGTCATGTCGGTCTTGTTGAGGATCACACCCAGAATCTTCGACTTGATCTGCGGCTCGGAATTCAGAAGGTCGCGCACGACTGATGTCGGTGTCGAGCCCCATTCGGTCACAAACAGGAAGCCGTCTACCTGCGGAGCAAACGCCTTGGCGTCGATAACAGGGCCGAGCGGTGCAAGGTCGACCACGATGTAGTCGAACATCTTGCGGGCATTTTCCATCAGATTGAACATGCCCTGCGAAGCAAGCAGTTCGCTCGTGTGCATAAGGTGATCGTTCGGCAGAACCGGCAGGATCGCGAGCTTCGTTATCGGATCGATCTTGACGGCACTCGCCCACGGAACCTCACCGAGGACTGCTTCGACAAGACCCTGTTGCGGTGGGTTCCGCAGCATACGGGTCAGGCCCGGATTGCGCAGGTCGGCGTCAATCAGCAGCGTGCGCTTGCCGCTGGAGGCGAGAAGTGCTGCGAAATTGGCCGCCGTGGTCGACTTGCCTTCTCCCGGCATCGCCGAGACGACTCCGATGACGCGGTCCGACTTGCCCAGGAACATGACGTCGCTTGCAAGCTTCGCGTTGCGCAGCGTTTCGGCGAAGACCGAGCGTGGCGCCTCGAGGACGACGCGCATGATGCGTTCGAAGGTTGCATCCGACTCTGCTTCGGCGGCTTCGACCGGCGGATTGGTGCGCGGCCGGAAGATCTTACCCTCCCGCGGCGCCTTGCCGATGAGCGGCAGGTAGCCGAGGAACTTGAGGCCAAGGATCGTCCTGACATCGCCTTCGACACGGAAGAACCGTTCACGGAATTCCTGGAACGCCGTAAGTCCACCCCCGGCCATCAGGCCGAGAACGATGGCGAGGCCAAGCGTCATGGTCTTTTTCGGGCTGGACGGCGATGCCGGCACGCCGGCTTCAGAGATGACGCGAGCCTTGGCGATCGGGAAGGACTGTTGCTGCGAGGCTTCCTCGTATTTGCCGAGGTAGGATTCATAAAGGGTCTTCAGGGCGGTCGCGCGCTGCTCGAGATCGTTGAGTTGGACGAGCGACCTGTCGGCCTCCGAATTCTTGCCAGTCAGGTGTTCGATGTTCTGGCGGAGCGAGGCCTCGCGTACGCGCGCGACTTCGGATTCGTTGTGGTAGCTGGCCGTCAGTTGCTGCAGTTCCTGATAGATCTGGCGGGTCAGGTCCTGCTTTTCGGCACGCAAAGCGACGGCCTGCGGATGGTCTTCCCCGAAGTTGGTTGTAACCTCCTGCTCGCGCTTGTTCACCGCGGCGTAACGCGTGCGCAAATCCTTGATCACGGTATTATCCGCTTGGCCTGACGAGATCGCGGCGTTGTTCACAGCGCTCTCCGGACCAAGGTCGATGATCGATTTGAACTGGCTGTAGCGGGCCGACGCGCTGGCACTGTCTGCCTGGGCGACGATCAGTTGCTTGTTCAGGTCGGCAAGCTGCTGTTCCGACATCAGTTCGCCATTGGCCGACGTGAGGCCGTTGTCGGATTTGAACTTCGCGACATCGAGGGCAGCCTGCTGCGACCGCTCGCGAAGATCCGCAAGGCGCTGCTGCAGCCACACCGAGGCGCTCTCCGTGGCGTCGAAGTTGGCGTTCAGCTGATCGTTCAGGTAGGCGGTGGCGTACGCCTTGGTGATCCGTTGTGCCAGAAGCTTGTCGGTCGAACGGAAGGAAACCGCGAGAACGGAGCTGCGATTGACCCGCGATACCGCCACGGCCTCCTGCAGCAGGGCGGCCGCCTTCTGGCGGCGGCCGTTGCGCGCATCGTCTTCCGTTACCGGCGGACCGCCGGGCGCCAAGGCGCTGACGATCAGCTTCACGCCGGACTTGACTAGCTCAACTGGCGACTTCGAAGGGTCAAGGATTGTCGAATTGTCCTGAAGTTTCTCGGCATCGACGACGCGAAGCGCAAGTTCGTTCGACTTGAGAATTTCGACGGCGCTGGCGATCTGCATGTCGACCTGCTGCGAGCTGGCGGCCGGCGTCGGATCCTGCGCGTATTTCGCGATGTCGTCATCGAGCAGGATCTGCGTCATCGACGTATATTGCGGGGTCGCAAGGAGCAGAAAGATGACGGCGAGCGTCACGGTTGCGGCAACGCAGAGCGCGATTGATCCGGCGCGCCGGATCAGGATGGCAATCAGGCGATCGATGTCGATGAAAGAATCGGAATCGTCGGCCGCTTTGGGCAGAGTGCTGTGCAAGGTCAGGTTCCGTTGGTTCATGGCTCTATCCTTTGCGGGAGCGGGTCACGCCATCGATGGCTGTAAGGTCGGTCCGAGGGCTTACCAAGTGGCGAAGCGGCGCGAGTGCGCGATTGATCCGAATGGCGATTGGCATCCTCAGATGGGCCAACGCCGACGGATTGCTCCAGGCCGTCTTGATCGCTCCGGAGATCGACCGGTCTTTGATGTTCTGTACGAGGATGAGGAATGCGCGGCCCCGGCGGAGGCTTTGTTCGCGAAACTCCTGTGCGGCCGCCGCCTCCGCATCCAGCGTGTGATCTCGAAGGAAGGCCTTATCACCCTCGATCATGGCATCGATGTGATGAAGGGCAAGAACGCGTGAAATCGATCCCTCACGAATCTGATAGTCGTAGCCAGGGATTGGCTCGATCACGCAACGCCCACCAAGCGCCATGGCCGAGGCGAGAAACAGATAGTCCTCACCGACCTTGAGGGCTTCGTTGAAGCGAAGTCCATGCTGTTCGATAAAGGCGCGCTGAAAGATCGGCTTGAGATAACCAAAGTTATGCGTTGTCTGAAAAAGGGCATTCGATCGTATGAATATCGGAAGCGTCAGCTCAGGTGTCTCGGCCAACGACTGCTGGATAAACATCGTCTCCGGCGGCGTGCCGTCGGCGCGAATGACACGGAGATTGTCGACGGCAATCTGGGCACCGGCATTCTCTGCGCGCTTGATCATGCGCTGCAAACGCTGCGGCTCGACCGTGTCGTCGGAGTCGAGCACTGCAAGCCACCGGCCGGTTGCAGCCGACAACGCGGCATTGCGCGCTGCCGCCGGCCCACCATTGCGCCCAAGCGCCAGGAGCTTCACGCCCCTGTTCGCGTAACTTTGCGCAATGGTTCTCGTCTCGTCCGTTGAGCAGTCATCGGCGACGATCACCTCAACCGACACGCCCTCTTGTGCAAGGGCGCTGTCGATCGCCTTGGCGAGTGTCTCCTCGGCATTGTAGGCAGCGACGATGAAGCTGACGTCGGGCTGGGTTTGCGTCATGCAGCCTCCGCCGTTCCATACTGACGAATCTCACGAACGCCGAGCAGGCCACTCACCACGCCGGTATGCATGAGGCCGCGAAGGGCGTAGCGATACCGCAGAACCGGAGAAAAGACGCAGGCAAGCGCCGCGCCGTAGCAGAAGGCCGCCTTGGCTGCCGCCAGGCCGATCTGCTTTAGCCGCTGCGGGCCAGCGTTCTTTTCCTGGAGCAGCCGCCCATGCGTCTGGCCGAAGCGGAAGCGGCGCTTGGCAAGCCAGGACAGGCCAGCGCGGCTTTCGGTCACCGGTTCATAAACATAGGCCTCGGGTGCAAAGGCAATCCCGCCGCCATCGGCATGCATGTGGCTGAAGAACTCCGTGTCCTCGCCGCCGGTGCGCCCAAGTGCAAGGTTGAAGCGGCGCCCGACCACATGGGGCGAATCGAGGCGAAGAAGGACGTTGCAGGTGTAACCGGTGCGGATTTCACCGCAGACCCATACGGGCAGGGTCGAGTGGAAGTCGCCCTCGCGCATCCAGTTCGGCGCCGTGGACGAGTAGACGCTGCGGACGGGGCCAAGCACCGCATCCGCCTTGGTCTTCCTGGCAACGGCAAGCAATTCCACCAGCCATTCCTCGCTGGCATCCTCATCATCGTCGATGAAGGCAAGGAAATCGCCCGTCGCATTTTCCAGGCATGCATTGCGGGCAATCGAAATGTTCGATGCCGGGCAGTGCACATAGGCAATTTCATGCGGAATGGTCGGACGAAGCGCATCGACCCGTTCCTTGGCGCTCGGAACCTTGTCGTTGTCGGCGACGATGATCCGCAGCGTTGCTCCATCGGGCACCGCGAGGACCGCAAGCGAAAGCAGCGCTTGGTCAAGCGAAGCGCGGCGGTAAGTGCAAATGCCGATATCGATCTGCAGGGGGGGCATGTCGTTCATGAAGAGACCTTTCTGCCGCGGAAGCTCAGAAGCTCCATCCAGAAACCGGCAGACCAGGCGAAGTGCATCACCATTGCCGAAACAGCGGCAAGCGGGCCGTATGGATTCTTGTGGCCGATGGCCATCCAGAAGCCGTAGCCGACGCATGCGACGGCCCAGAGGCTGAATGGGATAACGGCCGCCCAGTTCAGAACGGCAAGAAATGCGCCGATAAAGACCGGAACGACGAGAAGCGGGAGCATCTGCCGAAGATTGGGCATGCTGCCATGCTTCAGGATGTTCTTCGCGCGACCTCTGCCATAGCCAAGATATTGGCGGAACAAAGTCGAAATGGTCGAGCGCGGATAGTAGGTCATTCGCGTCTTGTCGGTCATCCAGATGCCGAAGCCCGCCTGCTTCAGGCGGTAGTCGAGCTCCGCATCCTCGTTGTGGCTGAAGGTTTCATCGTAGCCGCCGACCGCGTCGAAGGCCGCGATGCGCATCAGCGCGTGATGGCCGTGATTGGTCCAATGCCCCTTGGCGCCCTCGCGATGCTTGGAACCGCCATTCCCGAGTTTGGAATTCTGAGCAAAGGCAGTTGCCTTCTGGAAGACGCCGAAGCCGACCGTTTCCATGGCGACCACGACGGAGTCCGCCTGGGTGAGCACGGCCTCCTGAACGAGGCGTCGGCAGTAATCGGCGGGGTAATCGCCGTGTGCGTCGATCCGGATCAGGTAGTCGTAGTCACGGCCGAAGGTCTGAACCGCGAGATTGACCGCCGCACTCTGGATCCGTCGGGGATTGTGCAAGAGCACGATCCGCGGATCGGCAGCGCTGATGCGAGCGACGATGTCGCGTGTCGCATCCGTGCTGCCGCCGTCGGCGACGACGATCCGGGCATCCATGTGATCGATTTCGAGGCTCAATTTGGCGAGCAACGCCTCGATATGCTTCTCTTCGTTCAGGCAGGGAATGATGATGAGACTGGAGACGCTGGCACCGACATCAGGCTTCATGGTTGTCCACCCTTCTGGAGACACGCTTGTTGGAATGATTGCGCCGGCACCGCCCCTCTCTGCGGTTGCCGGGACAAGGCGGGAAAGGCTTGCGACGAGGGCCGCGCAATCGCTGCGGTCGGCAAGCCAGATCTTGCGATCCTTGGCGGCGACGGCCTCGCTCAATGCGCGGTGCCGCTCGCCTGTCATGGTTTCGAACAACTCTGCGAGCTGCGAAACGTTGGCTTCGGAAAGCTCTAGGCCGATGTCGCGTGACTGGAGGAAGCGCGCGGTCTCCGTGCCTTCGAGGGCAATCGGCACGGCGCCATACAGGCATCCCTCATAGAGCCGGTTCGGCAGGAGCCAGCTCGAATTGAGGCCGTCCTCGAAGAAATCGATCGCCCAGGAGAAATGGACGTCGTCGTAGATCGCCCGCAAATCCTCGGGATTGCGATAGGGGCCTTCGAAACGAAGATAGGGCTCGTCGCGCACGAAGGCATCGAAATCCTCGAACTCCGAGTAGGCGGGGCGACCACGCAGAACGATCTCGACCTTGCCTTCCATGCGGCGCGAGAATTCGGCAAGAAGGCCGAGCGACTTGCGGCAGCGAAGCGCACCGAACCAGCCGATCTTCCACGGCTCGCCCGGTTGCTTCAGGGGACGGCCAAATGCCGGCTCGATAGCGGCTTCGTCAAGGGCGATGACCTTGTTCTCGATCAGAAGCATCTCGGCTTTGACGCCGGAGCGAGGATTGAAATAGTTCTCGATGAAAGCCGGAGAGCTGGTCAGAATGAGCTTGGCATTCCTGCCGAAATGCGCCTCTGCGCGGCGGATCGCCTTGCCGACCACGTCGTCGCGCAGCAGAAGGCGATGGATATCCAGGCATTCGTAGACAACGGGAACGCTGCCACCGAAAAGCGTGTTGGCTTTGTGCGCGACGGCCAGTGCCTCCAGATTGCGGCCGATGATGAGATCGGGCTTCTCTACGTTCTTCAACAGAGCCTTGAGGCCGGTCATCGCCTTTGCGACGGCGCTCATGCGCTGCGCAAATTTGGCATCGGCCGTGCGTCCAAGCTCGATCGGCGTGACGCCATGCACTTCCGCAAGCCGGTTCTCGCCGCGGCGGAAACCGGCAAGCACGACCTCGGCGCCGCCCTCGCGCAGCATCAGCACCCGCCGTCTGACGGCCGGATCTGCCAGGTCGTGCACGAGGTAGAGCACTTTGAGCATCGACGTTCCTTTTGCTGTATGGGCTTGGCCCGCGCTGGTCAGTTGAGCGTGCATGCGATCGATTCAGGGAACTGGCACTTGTCGCCGAGCGCGGTGAAGGCCACGCGGTCAACGCTGAGAGTGGTTGGCTTCGTGTAGTTGAAGCGCCCCATCCAGTTCGAAAGTGTGTCGGAACCCCATAGGCTGAAGAAGATCTTCTGCGGGTTGGACGGTATCTTCGACGGATCAGTAACGTCCTGAACAAGCTTGCCGTTCAGGTAGTAACGCAGTCGATCCTTTTCCCAGATAAAGGCATAGTCATTGAAGCCCTCATCGGCTTTGTTGCCAACCGGAACGAGTTTCTCGTTGCCACCCTTGGCCTGCACATACTGGTTCACCTGCACCTCGCCGGTGTTCTTGCCCAGCACTTCGAAGTCGATCTCATCGTGCTTCTGCTTGTCGGCTGGACCGATATAGGTGAAGAAAGYGGAGTTCAGCCCCGAGCCTGTTCCAGCCTTGATGCGGGCTTCGTAGGTGCCGTAGCTGTAACGCTTGGTCGTCTGGATCTCACCACACAAGTAGTTGCGGTCGTTCGATTTTCCGTCGGCGAACGAAAGCTGAAGGGCGCCGTCCTCGGCCTTCGCGTTGTTCTTCGACCAGGTGCAATTCTGGTGGGCGCCGTTGTTCCAGCCGTCAGAAACGTACCAGAAGCCATGGTTGATCTTTTCGAAATCGTCGACGAAGGACTTTCCGGATGCCTGCTGTGCTGAAGCCGGCAGCGCTGAAGCGCAGGCTGCCGTAATGGCGATCAGGCCGAGGCAAAGTTTTCGCGCATGGGCGATTTGGGTCGTCATGTGTCACCTTTGCTGTGTAGCAAGTTCGGGGGAGACGTCGTGCGGCGACGTCGGTTTTGCGGACCGTTTGGTTCTGCCACCCGTCAGGATTGCGTAGAGCCGCGGAAAATTCTTCCGGCAGAGCCCGTTCGAGAACGTGAGAAACGGAAACAGCAGCGCGAAAGACAGAACGAAGAAGAGCGGGTAGAAGCTCAGGTCCGACTTGCCCCATAGGATCCAGAAAAAGACGAGTAGCGGATAGTGGGCGCAGAAGATCCAGAAGCTCAGGCTTCCCGTTTTCGCGAGCCGTTGGCCGAGTTGCGTCTTGATCAGCGGCGCCGATAGCAGCCAGAAGCCAAGAGCGCCGACGATTGCTAGCGCGTTGCGAAACAATTGCACCCAGTCCGGCAAGGACGGGCCCGTGAAGAAGATCGCCGTTGCGAGGAGCGCCGAGGCGGCGAGCAAGAGAAAGACGCCAACCGGCGCAAAGCGATCGAGAGCCTTCAAGTCGAACTGCTGCAGGGCAATGAAGATGCCGAGACTGAAGCTGAAGAGGATCGAGCGCTTGAGAACGATGTAGATCGACAGCTCCGGAATCAGCGCGATCACCAGCAAGGCGGTCAACGTCAAAATCGGCGCACGGCTGATCAGCCACGCGAGGATCGGTGAAAGCAGGATGCAGACGAAGAGATCGCGGAGGAAGTAGAGCGGCACATTGTCAGGAAAATTCTCCACTGCCAGCACTTGCGTCATGAGATCGCGGCCGGACGCGTTCAGCGGATCAGGCAGATAGCCGTCACCGATGCCGACACTGGTCGCCAGAATGATCGCTGCAATGAACGCGCAGTTCCAGAGCAGGAATGGCAGGAACACCGTCTGCACTTTCGTGCGCACGGTTTTCCTGTAGCTGAAGTTTTCCTGTCCGCCGCGAAACAGCAGATAGCCCGAGATCGCGCTCAGGCAGGGAACGCCGACGCGAAAGAGCGCCTCCGTCAGGAAAACCCGAATCCAGTCAAATGCGCCGTAGGTCCCGTCGTAGGGACTGCTGGCGGCATCGAACGGTATGTGAACAAACACAATGCCCGAAATGAGCACGATGCGCATCAGATTGATCCGCGACGATACATTCGCATCAACATTCACGTTATCAGTCACCCCTTTTGGGCCGCACCTCCCCTTGCGACCGTTTTCAATCAGAGCAGACTCGAGCCCGCGCCGAGAAAGCTACGGCGGATTCCCGGAAGAAAATATGGCACTGCAGCAAAAAGTGATCGGCGGTCCCACTTCGTAACAGTCGTTCTGTCCTGGCTCAGTATGGGAAAACGCCTACGCAGGGGTCTGCCGAATCGAGCTCAACGTCAACGTGAGCAGTGCATTTCATAACATGATGATATTCATCAATTTCTGGGTTCTTTATGCGCCGCGGGGCCTGAAAGTTTTTGTTGACTAGTGAACGATTGTTACAACGCGAGGCTGACGAATTGCTCCGATCGTGGCCGAATTGCGGCTTGGGACTGAACGGCCGTTTCGTTCCGATACAGTTTGGGACGACCCGCTCAGATCACCCGCTTTGACAAACTTCGGCCGAAATGAACGTCATCATTTTGCAGTGCAGCAGACTTGCTGCACTTTCATTCACCCCTAGATGCGTCAGGGGCGGAAAACATCACTTCGCGTATCTCAAGGAGAGCGTATGGCGACCTTCACGATCATCATCCCCTTCTACCAACGTCAGGACGGCATTCTCAGCCGCGCCCTGGCGTCGGTCTTCTCGCAAAGCTTCAAGGATGTTGATGTCATCGTCGTCGACGACCAGTCGCCACGCTCTCCGGATGCGGACCTAGCGTCGCTGTCGGAGGAGGATAGGGCGCGTGTCACGGTGATCGCCCAGCCGAATGCCGGACCGGGCGGTGCCCGGAACACGGGACTCGATCATGTGCCGGAGGCGACGCGATATGTTGCCTTTCTCGACTCCGACGATGTCTGGACGCCCGATCATTTGGCCAATGCAGCCAAGGCGATGGAGGCTTTCGGTGGCGACTGCTACTGGGCGTCCATCGAAGGGGGCGAGGAGTTCGACTACCATTTTGGTATCGCCGCTCTCGAGAAAGAGGAGGGGGCGCGGCGTCTCCTGAGCAAGCCGCTAATCCTCGACGTGCCTGACCTCGCGGGCGTCATGCTGAAGAACTGGGCGTTCCTGCACATGTCCTGCATGGTCATCGGCCAGCCGCTGTTCGAGAAGGTTCGTTTCGACGCGGCCCTGCGCTTGGCGGCCGAGGACGTTCTGTTCTTTTGCGATTGCATCATCGCCGCGAAACAGGTGCTGCTCTGCGGCGAGCCTGGGGCGCTGCGCGGCGAGGGCATCAACATCTTCCACGGTGTCGACAACGCCTCGCCGGAGTTTCTCAAGCAGCAGTTCATCACCTGGATGGCGCTCGACCAGCTGGAGAGCCGCTTCTCTCGCCGACCGCGGGAGGTGGAGACGATCAAGGAGCACAAGAACACCGCCCGAAAGCAGGCGATCTGGAGCCAGATCGGCCTTCTGCGTCGCCGCAAGAAGCCGGATTTCCGGCTGCTCGCACGCTGGGCGGCACGCGATCCCCGATTGCTTCAGAGCGCGCTGCAGCTGGCGGCGGCCAAGTTTTCCAGATAGTCGAACCCGGCTACTTGGCTGGGGCGCTCAGAAGATATCGCAAGCCATCGCCTTGCGCGGTGACGGAAACGCCACCCGGATTTCGCAGGCGCTCGGTCTTGTCCATCAGGATGCCCGTCGCAATGGGCGGGAAGGCGGTTGGGTGGGTTGCGATATAGGCGATGGCCGCCAGCGGGCCCGATTGTGATTTGATGTCGAGGAACCGCCGCAGCTCATATTTGCCGCGCACGTGCCGCTCGTGCCGACGCACAGCATCGGCGGCCTCAGGCGGCAATCTTGACGATGCCAGCAGCACGCGATCGGCCTCGTAGAGGCGACGAAGATCTTCGGTGCGGTGTCGACCGCTGAGCGAATTTCCGCGCACGACCGCCCCGTAGCCGCAGCTGTGGATCACCTTGTAGCGCGCGCCGAGCGCCAGCGCCCTGATGTAGAGGTCGTAATCCTCTCCAAGCCGCATCTCCTCGCGGTAACGCAGGCCGTGCTTGTCCAGGAAGGCGCGTCGCATGATCGGCTTAAGGAAGCCAATCTCGCCGCGCCGAACGCCACGCTTGGAAATGTTGCCGTCGACAAAGGTGGGCAGGTCGAGGAAGAGCGGGCTTGCGGCAAATTGCTGTAGGCGCTGGGGCGCCTGGCTTGCTGTATCGGCATCGACAAAGGCGATGTTGTCGGCAACGAACTCCCAGTCGTCCTCCACAAGCATCTGGCGAAAGCGGCCCTCGAAGAAGAAGTCGTCCGCATCGAGGATTGCGATCAGGGGTGCCGAAGAGATGTCGATGGCGTGGTTGCGGGCGGCAGAGGGGCCCTTGTTCTGATCGAATCTGACGACATTCAGCCTTCCGCTGGTGTCGTCCGCACGTCTCGCGGCCCCTGCCGTGCCGTCGCTGGAGCCGTCATCGACGACCACCACTTCGGTCACTTCGGGCTCCCGAAGCGCCGATCTCACGGCGGTTTCTATCGTGTCCGCCGCGTTCTTGGCTGCGATGATGACGCAAATGCTTGCCGTTTCTGCCACGCGTAGCCTCCGTTGTTTTCGCTCAACAACTAGGACGTCAAAGTGTGGCGGACAACGGGCGGCCGTTCAAATGATGTTACGGGGCGAGGATGCCTTCCATGCCGGACAGGCACGACCGCGGTACGAATTGCGATGCTTAGCGATTGAACGGCTCAGAGCCCTTGAAGGGCGACACAGGCATTTTTTCCGCTTCTTCGCGCTTTACGGCGGGGCGAATCGTGCGGCTCCTGGATTCCTTCCAGACAAGGTAAAGCACGCCGCCAAAGTAGCCGGCCTGAAGCAGGACGGCGCAAATTGCGGTCTTGATCGCGGTGCCAGCGAGGGAACCGCTCAGCCAATACGTCGCCACAGCAAATACGGCCAATGCGCCGAGCATGCTGAAGATAACGCGAGGTGCATACATCTGTTGCCTCCTCCATCGGAGCTTCTTCAACGAACAATTATCGAAGACGAAAGCGCCACCGGGATCCTTCCTAGGATAATGTTTTACAGGACTTCCTGTTTCAACTGAAGGTCTGGAGACGTTTTTTGCGCCTGCGAAATGCGTAGTACAGCGACGATCTTAAAGGTTTCTTCCGGCTATTGGTAAAAATGCCACGCGCTGTCACTCTTCGCGGGCTTTTGCGAAAGATGATTAAAGAAGATTACATCGATCTTTGGTTGCGCCTAATTTGGCAATACACGTAAGCATTAGTGCCACAATGTCGGTCACAACGGGTGCGTTGGAGGGGTTGTGCGTTCAACTTTTATTACAAAGTTTTTAATTTTAATCGGTTTGCTAGTGCAGTGCAAAACTGATGGTGCAATGCAATAGAGAACTCTTTCGACAAATAGAATCCATTGCTTTGCGAGAAGCCGCCAGTGCAAACCACCAATTGCTCCCACCATGCCGGAACGACCTAGACTTCAGTATCTTTGGCTCCGATAGCAACGGGCCAGACTTTTATTGGTACACGCATAGATTATTTCGAGATCGCCAGAGAATTGTATGACTATTTCAGCGGATTCTTAAAAACAAAAAATCTGAACGGCGGCCGGAAAAACACGTCGTAAAGCGTCAGTCGTAAAATTGTGGCTTAAAAAAACAAAATCACCTCATACACTTCGAATTCGTCAGGGCCAGCTAAGCGGCCTGAGCCTACCCGACCAAACGGCAAACATAAGTGGAGTTACCTCTATGAAGTCTGCGACGAGATCGGACAGTTCGCCATTTTATGGCGCAGTTCATCAGAGCGTGTTTCCGCCGACTGGCGGGATCGCAAAACGGGCATTCGATGTGTCCGCCGCCTGCCTCGGGCTCATCTTTCTGAGCCCGCTTTTTTTGATGGTGATGTTGCTTGTGAAGCTCTCCGACAGGGGGCCGATCTTCTACGGACATCGCCGCATCGGCCACAATGGCCAGGAGTTCCGTTGCCTGAAGTTTCGGACAATGGTCACCAATGGTGACAAGGTTCTGCAGGAGCACCTGCGAAACAATCCGAAGGCCATGGAAGAGTGGCGTGAAACGCGCAAGCTGCAGGATGACCCCCGGGTTACTGCCGTTGGTGCCGTTCTACGCAAATTGAGCCTTGATGAGCTGCCCCAGCTCTTCAATATCATCCGCGGCGAAATGAGCGTCGTCGGTCCGCGTCCCGTTGTTCGAGACGAACTCGAAAAATACGAGAATGCGGCCGTCTATTATCTGCAAGCTCGCCCTGGCCTGACAGGCCTCTGGCAGATCAGCGGACGCAATGACGTTTCTTACGCCACCCGCGTCGCCTTCGACACGCACTATGTCGAAAACTGGTCGCTGGTTCGGGATGTCGTGATCATCGCACGCACAATCCCGGCGGTATGCGCTCAACGCGGCAGCTACTAAGCCGCATCTCAAAACCCAAAACAGTACTGCGCGGCGACGCCTTGCGGCTTGTCGTGCTGAGACACGGGGAAGGTTCATGGAAAGACGCTTTCTTGACGGCAAGGCCGGACGATTTCGTTCGCTAAGGTCCGGTATTGTTGTCGCAGCCGGACTTGCTGCTTTATTGGCGTCCTCATCGCTTGCCAGTGCAGACGACTATCGTCTCGGAACGATGGACAAGCTGAGGATTCGGGTGGCCGAGTGGCAGACCGCGGATGGCAGCATCCGCGACTGGTCGGTTATCAGTGGGGACTATACGGTCGGGCCTTCAGGAAGCATTTCCCTGCCTTTCGTCGGTGACATGCCCGCATCAGGCAAGACGACGGATGCGATCGCCCAGGAGATCGGTTCGGCTCTGCAGAAGCAATTTGCTCTGAAAGACCGACCTTCTGCCTCGGTGGAACTGTCGGAATTCCGGCCGGTCTATCTCTCCGGTGACGTTGAAAAGCCCGGTGAATATCCGTTCGCGCCCAATCTCACGATCGTCAAGGCCGTGAGCCTCGCGGGTGGCCTGCGCCGCGCGGACGCCGGGCAACGCTTCGCCCGCGACTTCATCAACGCCAAGGGTGACGCGGTCGTCTACATGGCCGACCGTGCACGCCTGCTGGTGAAGCAGGCGCGGTTGCGCGCGGAGATCGCGAACCAGGATACGATCGAAATGCCGAAGGAGCTGCAAGACAAGCCGGAGGCGAAGCCCCTGCTTGACAGCGAAACGGCTCTCATGAACACGCGCAAGAAGCGGCTGACGCTGCAGCTTCAGGCTCTTGCTGACCTCAAGCAACTGCTGCAAAGCGAGGTCGAGACCCTCGCCAAAAAGAGCGAAACGCAGACTCGGCAATTGCAGCTTGCGACCGCGGACCGCGACAAGGTCGAGGATCTTGCGGAGAAGGGTCTGGCACTCAGCGCCCGCAAGATGGCCGCCGAGCAGCGCGCTGCCGATACCGAGGCGACGCTTCTCGATATCGACACAAATTCGCTGAAGGCCAAGCAGGATATTAGCAAGGCCGATCAGGACGAGATCACGCTTCGGAACGACTGGGATGCGCAGCTTGCCCAGGAACTTCAGAATGCCGAAGCTCAACTAGACGAACTCCATCTTAAGCTCGAAACCAGCAATTCGCTGATGGCGGAGGCATTGACGCAATCCACCGATGCCGCCCGTTTTGACACCAGCACCGGGGCTGCGAGCATCGCCTACTCGATCGTCCGCGATGTCGACGGCAAGGCGAAGGAGATTCCGGTTCAGGAAAATACGGCACTGCAGCCCGGCGACCTGATCAAGGTCACCGCCGGATTGGCAATGAGATAACGAGGCCGCAATGCGGATCGCAAAATCTGTGCTCATTCAGCCAGGCAGGAATGCGAATTTCGCCATCCCTGCCGTGGCGCTGTCACTTTTTTGCTTCGCCTACTCGATTAAGTTCGGGCAGGTGGCGATCCTGCTTTACTATGCGCTCTGGTTGCCGCTGATTGCCGTGGACTACAAGAAGGTGCTCGGCAGCCATGGTCGCTATCTCTGGATCTATGCCTTCGCAGCACTTGCCTTCCTGTCGGTCTTCTGGTCGGCGGTTCCGAGCATTTCGCTGCGTGCCAGCATCCAGTACCTGACTCAGGTCATCTGTGCCCTGATTGCAGTCCGCGTGGTGGACGTCAGAAGCCTGACGGTGGGCATGATCGCCGGTGTGGGGATCGTTCTCGTCTATTCGCTGCTGTTCGGCTACTACGAGTACGACCCGCTGGACGGCACCTTCAGTTTCGTTGGGGCCTTCGCCTCGAAGAACCAGCTTGGCTTCTATGCGTCGCTTGGGTTGATCGTTTCCTTCGCGGCCGTCTTTATCTTTGGTGAGAGACGCCTCTGGATGGCGGCGTCGGGAATAGTCGGGCTGCTATCGGCCTACTGCCTCATCGCCTGCCAGTCTGCGACGTCCGTTTTGACGACTGCCGTCGTGATTGCCCTCATGATGGGGCTGCGTGTCGTGCTCGCACT
Source organism: Rhizobium sp. 01T417 (assembly GCF_056398905.1). Lineage (NCBI taxonomy): Bacteria > Pseudomonadati > Pseudomonadota > Alphaproteobacteria > Hyphomicrobiales > Rhizobiaceae > Rhizobium > Rhizobium sp. 01T417. Next base: position 119,353 of record NZ_JBFTQH010000013.1, read on the forward strand.
GACCCCCGACCACCGCAAGCTGCTGGTCGTCGGCGGTGGCGTCGCCGTCATCATTCTCGCCGTTGCTGGCGTCTATCTCGGCGCGGTCGATGCCGTTCTCGGCATCTTCGGCAAGGATTCCACGCTGACCGGGCGTACCTATCTCTGGCAGCAGGGGATCGAGGCGGCAAAGCAGAATCCGGTCTTCGGCATCGGCTACCAGGCCTATTGGGTTCAGGGCTTCTCGGAGCCGGAGCGCCTGTGGGAAGAGTTCTTCATCGGATCGCGGAGCGGCTTCCACTTCCACAACACCTACATCGAAACGGCCGTCGAGCTGGGCCTCGCGGGCGTGGTCGTTCTTGCAGGAATGCTGTTGCGGATTTTGTGGGGGCACTTGCGCCGCGTCATCGAGGATTTCAGGAACGACGAATCCTATCTGCTGTTCTCGATCGCCGTGCTGCTGACGATCCGCTCCTTCGTCGAGATCGATATTCTGACACCGTACAACGTCGGGACGTTTCTTTTCTATTTCGCCGCCGGAAAGCTGGCGACAGCGCGCCGCCAACCAGCGGTGAGCTCATGGCAACAGCACGCGTCGCCTGAGCCTCTCCCTCAATAATGTCATTGCATTTTCGACCGGGCTTGGTCTGGTTCTCCGAGGAAACGGATGAAGACACTTTACGGCATCCAATATCTGCGCGCCTTCGCGGCACTTGCCGTCGTGGTCTTCCACGCGGCCGAAAGAACCGGTGAGCATTTCGCCATTGGTGCCGCCGGCGTCGATGTTTTCTTCGTCATCAGCGGTTTCATCATGTGGGTCATCAGCGACCGCCGCCCAATGACGCCACAGGGGTTCCTGCTTGATCGCATTCGCCGCATTGCGCCTTCCTACTGGCTGGTCACGAGCGTGATGATCGCCGGCGCCCTCGTCGGTCTGTTTCCAAACCTGAAGCTGACCGGCGCCCATATCTTGTCCTCGCTTTTCTTCATTCCTGCCCACTCGCCGAGCACTGGCGAGATCTGGCCGGTCCTCGTCCAAGGCTGGACGCTGAATTTCGAGATGTTCTTCTACATACTGTTTGCCGGCGCGCTCTTCCTGCCGCGTCGCTGGAGACTGGTCTATCTGACGGCCATTTTCGGGAGCTTCTTCCTGATCGGCCTGGTGTTCAAGCCTGCATCGCCCGTGCTGAACACCTATACCCGGTCGATCATCCTCGAATTCCTCGGGGGAGTGCTGCTCGCCGAATTGTGGATCCGGCGCTGGATTGCAGGCACCAGTCTCGGCCTTGCATTCGTTGGCGCATCACTCGTCGGCTTCGCCATGATCTTTCTGATCGAAGCCGATTTCAATGAAACGATCTGTGGGCCGCTGGCCATCGCTTTGGTCTACGGCATGGTGTCGCTCGAGGCGGACGGCAGCATTGGCCGCGTACCGCTTCTCACCTATCTCGGCGATGCATCCTATTCGATATACCTCTGGCACACGCTGGCAATCTCCGTGATCGTCAAGGCTGCCGGGGCGGCCGGGCTGTCGGCAACGCCGACGATCGCAATTGCCGTCATTGGCGGCACGATCCTCGGAACGGCAGCCTATGAGTTTGTCGAAAAGCCGCTCCGGAAGATCCTTTCGTCAGACCTGTTCAAACCGAGCGCGGTCGAGCGGCGCCCTTCATGAAGAAGTCTCAGTGGCAGCCTCCTCGGCGGGCGGGGCGGGCTCGGCCTGCGCAACAGGCTTTCGCCGGCGCCCGCGCAACACGACGTAAAAGACGGGTGTCAGGAACAGGCCGAAAATCGTTACGCCGAGCATCCCTGAGAAAACGGCCGTTCCGAGCGATTGGCGCATTTCGGCGCCGGGGCCGGTGGCGATCATTAGCGGCACGACACCGAAGATGAACGCGAAGGCCGTCATCAGAATCGGCCGCAGCCGCAGGTGACTGGCCTCGATGGCGGCCTCGGTTGCCGACTTGCCTTCGTCCTGTGCCTGTCTCGCGAATTCCACGATCAGGATGGCGTTCTTGGCCGCCAGCCCGATCAGAACGATCAAGCCGATCTGCGTCAGGATGTTGTTGTCCATTCCGCGCAGATGGACCCCAAGCAAGGCTCCCAGGATCGCAAGGGGGACGATGAGGATGATGGCTAGCGGCAGAACCCAGCTTTCATATTGCGCCGACAGGGCCAGGAACACGAAGACCACCGACAGGGCGAAGATGTAGATTGCGGTATTGCCGGTGTTCCTCTCCTGGAAGGCGATTTCCGTCCACTCGAAGGTCGTTCCTGCCGGCAGGATCTGCTTGGCGAGGCCTTCCATCTTGTCGAGTGCGGTGCCCGTCGAAACGCCAGGGGCGGCATTACCCTGCACGGGGACGGACACATACATATTGTAATGCTGGACGAGGGATGGGCCGCTGGTATCACGGATGTCGACCAGCGTGCCAAGCGGGACGAGTGCACCCGTCGCAGATCTTACCTTGAGGGCGAGGATGTCGTCACGCTCGACGCGATACTGCTGGTCGGCTTGCGCGCGCACTTGGTAGACACGCCCGAAGGCATTGAAATCGTTGACATAGGATGTGCCGAGATTGATCGACAGCGTGTCGAATATGTTGGTGATCGGTACGTTCAGCGTGCGCGCCTTGTCGCGGTCGATTTCGAGGAAATATTGTGGACTGTTGGCGGAAAACGTCGTGAAGACACCCGTCAGACCCTCGGTCTGGTTCGCCATGCCCATCAGCTGATAGGCAACGCCGAGGACGCGGCGCATATCGGAGCTCTCGCGATCCATCAGCTGGATCTTGAAGCCGCCGGCATTGCCGATGCCGGAGATCGGCGGCGGCGGAATGGCGATGATGAAGGCTTCCTGGATCGCCTGCAGGCTCCCATAGAGCTGGCCGATGATCTTCGTGGCCGTCTCGCCATGCACCAAACGATTTTCGAAGGTGTCGAAGGCGGCAAAGACCACGCCGGCGTTAGAAGCGTTGGTAAACGTTGCGCCGCTGAAGCCCGAGAAGGCAACAGCATTCTTGACGCCAGGCGTGTTGCGGATGATCTCCGAAGCGCGCTCGACGACCGCGTCGGTGCGTGAAAGCGCTGCACCGTCAGGGAGTTGCACGACGACGATGGCGTACCCCTGGTCCATGACCGGGACGAAGCCGCCGGGAACGATCCTGCTCATATAGTATGTGGCGCCGAGCAGGCCGACAAAGATCAGCAGTGCGACGCAGAGTGCTGCGACTGTCTGCACCGTATGACGGACGATCCATGAATAGCCGGCACTGAGCCTGTCGAACCCATTGTTGAATCCATTCGCAAGCGCGCTTCCGAAACGCGCGATCGGATTGCGCCGCTTCTCGTGCTCCTCGTGTGGCTTGAGCACCAGTGCTGCGAGCGCTGGCGAGAGGGTCAGGGAATTCAATGCCGAGATCGCGGTTGCGACCGCGATCGTCACGGCGAACTGACGATAAAACTGGCCTGATATGCCGGGGATAAAGGCCGTTGGGACAAACACGGCGATCAGCACGAGAGAGATGGCGACGACTGCCGTTCCGACTTCGTTCATCGTCACATGCGCCGCCTCTCGCGGCGTCATTCCCTTTGCCAGGTTGCGCTCGACATTTTCGACCACGACGATGGCGTCGTCGACGACGATGCCGATCGCCAGTACGAGGCCAAACAGCGTCAACATGTTGAGCGAAAACCCGAAGGCAAGCAGAAACGCGAAGGTGCCGATCAGCGAGACCGGGATGGCAACGATGGGGATGATTGCCGTTCGCCACGACTGTAGGAAGATGAGAACCACGATGGCGACGAGGAGGGCGGCTTCAGCGATCGTCTTGTAGACCTCGTTGATCGACTCCGCGATGAATTCGGTCGGGTTGTAGACGATGTCGTAGCTAAGGCCCTGCGGGAAATCCTGGGCGACTGTGTCCATCGTCTTCTTGATTTCGGCCGCGGCTGCAAGCGCGTTGGTGCCGGGACGCGCGAAAATGCCGAGCGCGACCGCCGGCTTGCCGTTCAGATAGCTATTGGTGACATAGTCCTTGGCGCCGAGTTCGATGCGGGCGATATCCTGCAACTGGACGAGACGCCCCTCGGAGGTCGCTTTGACGATGACGTATCGGAACTGTCGGGCATCCGAAAAACGTCCTTGCGTCGTCACCGTATATTGGAAGGCGTTGGTGCCGGCGGCCGGCGGCCCGCCGATCGAGCCGCCGGAGACCTGCACATTTTGTTCGCGCAGCGCGTCGACGACATCGCTGGCGGTCATGCCATAAGCCGACAGTTTCTGCGGGTCGAGCCAGATGCGCAGCGAATACTCGCGTTCACCGAACAGGATGACGTCGCCAACGCCGTCAAGACGAACCAGGGTGTCGCGGATACGGGTGCGTGCGTAGTTGGAGACATAAAGTTGGTCGTATCGGGAATTCGGCGACAGCAGATGCACCACCATCATCAGGTCGGGCGAGCTTTTTGCCGTCGTGATGCCAATGCGCCGCACTTCTTCGGGAAGGCGTGGCTCGGCGATGGCAACGCGGTTCTGGACAAGCACTTGTGCCTTGTCGAGGTCCGTACCGAGCTTGAAAGTCACGGTCAGCGCCATGGAGCCATCGGCCGTCGAATAGGAAGACATGTAGAGCATGTCCTCGACGCCGTTGACCTCTTGCTCGATCGGCGTCGCCACGGTGTTGGCGATCGTCTCGGCGTCAGCGCCGGGATAGGAGGTGCGGATGACGATGGTCGGCGGTGCAATCTCCGGGTATTGCGCCACGGGCAACTGGAAATAGGCAATGCCGCCGACAATCAGCAGCACAATAGAGAGCACCGACGCGAAGATCGGGCGGTCGACGAAGAAGTGTGCAAATCTCATCGGCTGAGCTCCAGGCCGGCGGCTTCTGGCGCAATCTCCTCGCGGCTTTGCGGTAGCTCGACGACCTGCGGCGTGACCTTGGAGCCGGGGCGGGCTCGCAGCAGGCCATTGATGACGATCGTCTCGTTGCCGTCCATGCCCTCGCGGATGACGCGATAGCCGTAGAGGCGCGGGCCCGGGCGGACGGGCTTTGCAGTGACCATCCCATCCTCTCCAACGACATAGACGACGCGCTGGTTCTGGTCGGACCCGATTGCTTCGTCGGGGACAAGGATCGCCTTGTAAACATTTGATGCCTCGACAGAAACGCGACCGAACAGCCCCGGCTGGAGCACGTAGTTCGGATTGTCGAAGCGCGCGCGTATGCGCTTCGTGCCGGTCTCGCTGTCGATCCTGTTTTCAGCGAAGTCCAGCTTGCCCTTGAATGGCTTCTCGGTCGAATCCGTGATCCTGACCTCGACCTCCACGCCGCCACCGCCTTGCTGCAGATCGACCCCGCGGTCGCGGGCAGTCTGCGCGAAGTTGAGAAGGCGGCGTTCATCGACGTCGAAATAGAAGTCGATGGGATCCACCGAGACAATGGTCGTCAGAATCGATTGGTCAGCCTGAACAAGGTTGCCGACGGAGATCAGCCGGCGGTCGATGCGGCCGCTGATCGGCGCTGTGATCTTAGTATATTCGAGGTCGAGTGCCGCGCGATCGGCCGTTGCTTGCGCTCCACGGACGTTTGCCTGTGCCGAAACCCATTCGCGCCGGCGGTCGTCAAGGATCGATATCGACTGGCTACCACTCGTCGCAAGGCTCTCGGCCCGCTTGAATTGCGCTTCGGCATAGACGAGCGTCGACTTGGCCACCTCCAGTGCCGCATTCGCCTCGTTCAGGGCAGTGACGAATGGCCTCTGGTCGATGACGAAGAGCAGGTCACCCTGCTTGACGAGCGCGCCGTCGGTGAAGTGAACCTCCTGAAGGTAGCCGCCAATGCGCGAGCGCACCGATACCTGATCGACCGGCTCGAAGCGTCCAATGAACTCATCGTTGTCGACGACATCGCGCACGACAGGTTTGGCGACAGAGACGGGAGGGGGAGAGCCTGGCTGCTGCGCCACCGCCGAAGCGAACGGCAGGAAAGTCAGGGTGCCAATAGTCAGCAGTCGTCGAAGGGAGGAAGGCATGGCGGTTTCCTTATCCGGACGGCCGCAAACGCTGCCGTCGCTTATGCTGATGTGATGCGATTCATGTCTTGATGTCTCTGAACAAAGGCTCTGCCCTCATTCACCTATGCCATTGTAAATTCACGATCACCGCGTTCGGCCGCGTTCCGGCCCTACCATCGAGAAAAATGGGTCGGCCGCCGGTAACCCTCTGGATTTCTACTTTAAACGGCTGCCGCTCGAAATTGCAAATGCCACACGGTTGCAATTTGCGAAAGCCCTCAGAAATCTCTGCGCGTATTCTCATGCGGCATTTTGGCCGCAGATGCGGAATCTGGAGAAGCGCCTATTGTGCTATGCACACGCTTAATATATCTGAGCGTATTATAAGTGTGCTTATTAATTATCGGCACTGGCTTCCATGAACAGCAATCCTACCCTCGGCTTCCTATTGCACGACGTCGCACGGCTGCTTCGCAAGCGGTTTGAGCAGCGTGCGCGCTGCCTTGGGCTGACGCGGTCGCAGTGGCAGACCCTGGCTTATCTGCGCAGCAATGAGGGGATCCACCAGAGCGGACTTGCCGAGATCCTGGAAATCGAGCCGATCACGCTTGTCCGCATTCTCGACAAACTCGCCGATCGCGGTCTCATCGAGCGCCGGCAGCATCCGACCGATCGCCGTATCTGGCTTCTCTATGTGCGCGAGGAAGCCCATCCGCTTCTGGCCGAGATGCGCGAGCTTGGTGACCTGACACGCGGCGAGGCATTCGCCGGCATCCCTTCCGAGCAGCGCGATCAGCTGTTCGACATTCTAACCGAAATGAAGACGAACCTGGTGCAGGCCTGCCGATCCCCGGTAGCCGAGAATGAGACAAAACATGGCTGAGAAGTCCTCCCTGCGCGTCGTTACAGACGCAAATGCCAAGAACCCAGTTGAAGAAAAGGATGTTTCTCCTCGTGAGGAACCGGTAGCCGAGGCGCCTTCATCCAATTCAGCGCCCGCTACTGCTGTGGCTGCGCCTGGCGGCACTCAGGTCCGCCGCCGGCGCAGTCTCACGCGCCCCGTTCTGTTCACGCTGCTGCCCGTCGCGCTCGTCGTTGGCGGCTACTACTACGTCAATGGCGGACAGATCATGTCGACCGACAATGCCTATATCCAGGCTGACATGGTGGGGCTGACGACAGACGTTTCCGGTATCGTCGACCAGATTAACGTGCATGAGAACGAAGCCGTGAAGAAGGGCCAGGTGCTCTTCAGCCTGCGGCAGGATTCCTTCAAGATTGCTCTCGACGGTGCGGAGGCGCAGCTCGGCGCCGTCCGAAACCAGATCCTCAATCTGAAGGCTAGCTATCAGCAGTCGCTTGCCGAGATCACGCAGGCCGAAGCTGATATTCCGTACTATCAGACCGAATTCGACCGTCAGCAGAACTTGCTGAACAGCTCGGCCGCGACGCGCACTGCTTATGATCAGGCCAAGCACAATCTCGATGCGGGCCATCAGAAGGTCGCCGTCGCAAAGGCCGAAGCGGCAGCAACATTGGCCCAGCTCGGCGGCAATGCCGATCAGCCGGTTGAGCAGAACCCGCTCTATCTCGAAGCCAAGGCGAAGGTGGACGACGCACAGCGCGAACTCGACCACAGCGTCGTCAAGGCGCCGTTCCATGGTATCGTGACGAACGTCAACTCGCTGCAGCCGGGCTCCTACCTGCAGGCGTCCACGCAGGCCTTCTCGCTGGTTTCGGACAATAACCTCTGGATTTCCGCGAGCCCGAAGGAAACGGAACTGACCTATGTGAAGCCGGGCCAGCCGGTGACGATCTATGTCGACACCTATCCGGGCGTGGAGTGGAAGGGCAAGGTCGAGAGCATCAGCCCGGCCTCCGGCTCCAGCTTCTCGCTGCTGCCGGCGCAGAACACGACGGGCAACTGGGTCAAGGTCGTGCAGCGCATTCCGATGCGCGTCAGCATCGATCACGCGGCAGGCAAGCCGCCGCTTCGTGTCGGCATGAGCACGGTCGTCGATGTCGATACGGGCCGCGCCCGTGGCCTTCCGGATTTCGTTTCCAAGCTTTTGGGCCGCTCTGGCGGCAAGGACCATGAGTAACGCTGCATCATCACCGGCCACCCTGGTTGCCAACAGGGGCGCGATCACGGCTTGCGTCATCCTGGCAGTGATCATGCAGGCGCTGGACACGACGATCGCCAACGTCGCGCTGCCCTATATCCAGGGCAGCGTCTCGGCGAGCGCCGACCAGATCAACTGGGTCCTGACCTCCTACATCGTGGCGGCCGCGATCATGACGCCGCCATCAGGCTTTCTGGCCGCCAAGTTCGGTCGCAAACGGGTGCTTTTGGCGGCAATCGCCGGCTTCGTCGCGGCTTCCGTTCTTTGCGGCCTTGCGCAATCGCTGAACCAGATTGTTGCCTTCCGCCTGTTGCAGGGCCTGTTCGGCGCGTCTCTGGTTCCCCTCTCTCAGGGCATCCTCCTCGACATTTACACTGCTGAGGAGCGAGGCTCGGCCATGGCCTTATTTGGCGTCTCGGTCATGGTCGGGCCGGTCCTGGGACCCGTCATCGGCGGCTGGCTGACCGATAATATCAGCTGGCGTTGGGTGTTCTACATCAACGTGCCGATCGGCGCGCTGGCGTTTGCCGGCATCGTGATCTACGTCACGGAGACGAAGCTCGATGCGCTGGCGAAGCTCGACTGGTTCGGGTTCGGGATGATGAGTCTCGGCATCGCGTCGCTGCAGCTCTTTCTCGATCGCGGCGAACAGCTGAACTGGTTCGCGTCCGGCGAGATCATGATCGAGGCGATCGTCTGTGCCGCTGCCTTCTATCTGTTGATCGTGCATACGCTGACGGCCGAAAAGTCGTTCGTGAATCCGAAGCTGTTCCTCGATCGGAACTTCTCGGTGAGCATGCTCTTCATCTTCGTGATCGGCATCACCTACCTCGCCTCGCTGGCGCTGATGACGCCCTATCTGCAGACGCTGATGGGATATCCCGTCATCACCGCGGGCATCGTCATGGGGCCGCGTGGGCTCGGCACGATGCTTTGCATGTTTATCGTCGGCAAGCTGATCGGGAAAGTTGACTCGCGGCTGCTCTTGGTGACCGGACTCGGGCTGACGGCCTGGGCGATGTATGACATGACCGGTTGGACGCCCGATGTCTCGCAGTGGACGATCGTGTCCGTCGGCTTCATTCAGGGCGCCGGGCTCGGCTTCCTGTTCGTGCCGCTGACGACGATCGCCTTTTCGACGCTGCCCGCTCACATGCGCGGCGACGGCACCGGCCTCTACAACCTGTCGCGCAACATCGGCTCGAGCGTCGGCATTTCGATCGTTTCGGCGCTTCTCGTCGAGAACGCCCAGGTGAACCACGAGAGCATCGCTGCCTATGTGACGCCGTTCAACCGGGCCTTCGAGGCGACGGCGGCACAGGGGCTGAATCCGCTGACTGCGGCCGGTCGTGCGGCTCTCAACGAAGTGATCACCCTGCAGTCGACGATCATCGCCTATATAGACGACTTCAAGCTGCTGATGCTCATGTCGCTGGCGGTCATTCCGCTCGCGCTGCTGCTGCGCAAGCCGAAAGTGGCACCTGCCATGGATCACAGCGCCGTCATGGAATGAGCCTCAGCGGAACGGTTTGCTGAGATAGCGAGATCCTGAGATGCCGAAGCGCCATGGCGCTTCGGCATTTTTCGTTATGCCGATCCGCTGGCCGGCGACAATTTCGACGGGAGCCGAAGGAGCGATCGAGAAGGGCGACCGGTCGAGCAACCTGTCGTTCAGGGAGAGATCGACGCCGAGCGCTTGGCAGAGCTTGCCGGGGCCGCTGCAGAGCTGCGTCAGCGCATGGTTGCTGCGGCGTTCGATCATCGTCGCGATGCCGGCTTCCGGCTCGATTGCGCGGATCAGCACGGCCGCGCCGGGGGTGCACACGAAATTCAGGCACCAGTGTATCCCGTAGATGCGATAAATGTAGACATTGCCAGGTCGACCGAACATGGCGCGGTTGCGCGGCGTGGGACCGCGGAAGGCGTGCGAGGCTTCGTCGTCAGGGAAGTAGGCTTCAGTCTCGGTTATGCGGCCGCCGACATCGCCGACGCGCAGATGGGAGCCCAGCAGATCCTGGGCGACGGCAATCGCATCGCGCTCGAAAAAGCGCGTGAGATCAGGGCCGGCGAGGGGAGTGGCGCCGATCGCACCGACGCCATGTGTCATCTGTTTCAGGCTTCCGGTCCATGAGGCACTAATGACCGACCTTTGGGTCATGAGCAGAAATGGAGGATCCGGTCACCGAGACGGGATCGCTTGCCGGAAAAGTATCCTCGAGGCCTTCTTCCAGTTCTTCTTCGAGAAGCGCGGCATCCTTGCCGCGTGTGCCATCGGCTTGCGAACTCTGCAGTGTTGTTGCGAGCAACGCCCTCGCGCGGGTAATCGCATTATCGCTCGTTAGCCCGGGAGAGGCGGCGGCATAGAGCGTGACCGATATGTTGTTGCCGGACTGATCCGTGAAGATGACGACAAAACAGCCGTCCTTCGGATGCACGGTGACGTCTGTGATGGTCATGAAAATTCTCCAGCTCTGACAGTCACTGTAAGTGAAACGCTTTTCGCTAGGATTGTCGAGCAAAGACCTTCACCAGCCAGTCGATGAAAACGCGAACGCGGGGCGAGAGCTGCCGGTTGGGCGGATAGAGCAGGGAGACCGGTGTTTCGGTCAGCGGGAAATCCGGCAGGACGTGAATGAGCGTGCCGGCCGCGAGATCCGCTTCGGCGTGATAACGTGGCACCTGTATCAAGCCGAGGCCGAGCCTGGCAGCCGACATGAAGCTCTCGGCGGCGTTCACCGTCACCGTCGCGGGCAGGGTGACATTACGGATGCTGCCGCCGACGATGAATTCCAGTGGTAGCACGCCGCCCGTCGCCGTCGAGCGGAAACCGACCATGCGGTGGCCATCGAGCCTGTCCGGATGTTCGGGGAGGCCGTGTTTCTCGACATAGGCGGGAGCTGCAAGGGTAACTTCCTCCAACATTGCGACGCGTCTTGCTACCATGTCGCTGTCCTGGGGCGTGCCGACGCGTAACACGCAATCGATGCCCTCGCGAACGAGGTCGACCAGCCGGTCGCCTTCGCTCATGTAGAACTCGATATCAGGATAAGTTTCGAGGAAATGCGGAAGGCTCGGCAGCACAAAATGCCGGGCAAGCGTGCCATGCACGTCCACACGCAGCATGCCTTTCGGCATGGCGTCGGCAAAGGCGCCTTCCGCGTCTTCGATGTCGGCGAGGATCGAAAGGCAGCGTTGGTAATAGGCTTCGCCGTCCAGTGTCGGGCTGACATGGCGCGTGGTCCGCTGCAGCAGCCGCACGCCGAGGCGTGCTTCGAGTTGTTTGACGGCATCCGTCACCGTGGAGCGCGGCAGGCCGATGTCCTCTGCGGCAAGTGTGAAGCTCCGGCGCTCCACGATGCGGGAGAAGACCCGCATGGCATCGAATCTGTCCATCTTATTTGTTCGCATTATTCGGATAGTGATGCCAGATAGTGATTGATTATCCGCAAACTGAAAAGCGGCATCTTCTCCCCATCAGAAACGTGCTGAGCAAAACGAAAGAAGGAGAGAGGCAATGGGCAATGAGAACAAGGTTGCGCTGGTTACTGGTGCATCGAGAGGCATCGGCGCCGCAATCGCGGAGCGTCTGGCCAGAGACGGTTTCACCGTCGTCGTCAACTACTCAGGAAACGTCGCACTCGCCGAGGAGCTTGTGCAAAAGATCGAGCGCGACGGCGGCAAGGCTCTGACGGCGCAGGCCGACGTCAGCAATGCCGAGGCTGTCAGCCGGATGTTCGATGCGGCAGAAGCAGCCTTCGGCGGCATCGATGTGCTCGTCAACAATGCCGGTATCATGCAGCTTTCGTCGATTGCCGATGCTGACGATGCCCATTTCGATCGCCATGTCACCGTGAACCTCAAGGGCACGTTCAATACATTGCGCGAGGCCGCAAAGCGCCTCCGCAACGGCGGTCGCATCATCAATCTGTCAACGAGTATCGTTGGCCTGAAGCTGGAAACTTACGGCGTCTACGCCGCGACCAAGGCCGCCGTCGAAGCCCTGACGGCGATCATGTCGAAGGAAATGCGCGGCCGTAACATCACCGTCAACGCCGTGGCTCCCGGGCCGACAGCAACCGACCTTTTCCTTGATGGGAAATCGGAGGAACTGATCGCCCGCATGGCCAAGATGAACCCGCTGGAGCGCCTGGGCACGCCCGAAGATATCGCCGCCTCCGTCTCGTTCCTTGCAGGTCCCGACGGCGCCTGGATCAACGGCCAGGTGTTGCGTGCCAACGGTGGCATCATCTGATCTCCGGCTCCCGCGGCGGGTTTGGCCCGCCGCCGCCGATGCCGATGCGGGCACGGTTGCGATGGCAACGCCGAGGCTATCCTCATGCCGTTCGGCACGCGTCGGTTCCGTACGCATATCGATCCGTCAGAGGACGGTGCCGAGATCGTCGTTGGCGTCGCTGATCGGGTCCGCGCCGAAATGTTCCGGCGGATCGGCTTGGAGGATCTTCTCAAACCGGCCGTTCACTAAACCGTGATACCGGCCATTGTTCCGGTTTTGCGAACCTGCTGTGCATAAATCAGTACTTAACAAACGGCAAAAAGCAGGCTTATATTATTTGCGTAAAGGCGACTGGGAAGACCTCCAACTCGGGCGCCACCTCAGATACCGGCCGAGCCATTTCCCTGGTGACGCGGCAGGGTCTGAAAGGAATTCGATGATCGACAGTTGCGGCCCGTCGAAGGGACTCCTTCCGGGCCGCAATTGCGTCAGGCATCATTCAGCTTGGCATCCGAGAGCAATTTCACCAGCCAGTCGACGAAGACACGGACCTTGTTGCTGAGGTGGCGGTTCGGCGGATAGACGATAAAGAGCGGCAGCGGTTCGCGGCTCCATTCCGGCAAGATCTCCACCAGGTCGCCCTTGGCCAGCGCATCGCGGATCATGAAGCGCGGCAGTTGGGCAATACCGAGCCCGTTCAGCGCCGCATTGACGAAGGTTCGGCTGTCATTGACCGACAGCAGGTAGCGCGGATTGATCTCCAGTTCCTCATTGTCCTTGCGGAATTCGAAGGGAAGTGTCCGGTTCGTCTGAGCGCGGAAGTAACTCACTGAATAATGGTCGTTTTCCAGCTCCTCGGGGCGAGTCGGAATGCCGAATTTCTCGATGTAGAGCGGTGCCGCGCAGGTGAGCATTTCGACCTCCGAGACACGTCTTGCGATCAGCGACTGGTCGGCCGGCGTGCCGGCGCGAAGCGCGCAGTCGACGTTCTCCGCGAGGTAGTCGACGGTGCGGTCGCCCACACCCAGGTCTACCCTGATGTCTGGATACTTCTGGTAAAAATCGCAAAGCGCCGGGACGACAATCCAGTCGGCGAAAGCGCCGGCCATTTCGACGCGCAAGCGGCCGGTCGGCAGGCCTTGCGAGTTCGAAAGGCTGCCGTCGAGTTCCTCGAGCTCGGAGACGATCTGCGCCGCCCGCTCGTAGTAGAGCGCGCCGTCGGTGGTCACCATGACGCGTCGTGTGGTGCGATTGAGAAGTTTGGTATGCAGATGTGCTTCAAGCCCCTGAATGAGATTGGTCACCGTCGCCTTGGGCATGGCGAGCGTGTCGGCGGCCCGTGTGAAATTGCCCGTCTCTACGACGCGGATGAAGGCGCGCATTGCCGAGAGCTGGTCCATCGGAAAATCACCTAAGCAGATTGCACTGCGGTATTGTTCGAAATTCGGAACAGTGTAATCGCTCTATGGCTTCTTATTCCGACAATGGAATAACAATATCTTTTCTTCACAAATTGCAAGCCATCTCGGCTCGCAATACGTTATGTGGGTCAAACGCGAGCCGGAGCCATGGCGGTGCATGTGAAAGACATAGTGTTGGAGAAGGTGGCCACCGGGCCCGTTTCCGCGCGCGTCTATCAGGGTGCCGAGTTCGGCAAGGGTTCACCCATCGTACTGTTTTTCCACGGCGGCGCATTTCTGCAGTCGGGCGTCAAGGACAGCGTGGTTGCCGAAAGCCTGGCGAAGGCTGGCGCGATTGTCGCTGTACCTGACTATAATGCGCCGCTTGGCAACGTCTTTCCTAAGCCGCTCGAAGTGGGTTACTCGATCTTTTCCTATCTCGCCAACAAGCGCGCGTCCGGTATTGGCGACCGCAATTCGCTGCTGATCGTGGCTGGCGAAGAGGCGGGCGGCAATATTGCTGCCGGCGTCGCCTTCAAGGCGCGCGACCATTTTGCGGATGCGCTCAATGGCCAGGTTCTGATTTCGCCGCTGCTTGATCCTTTCATGGGCACGTCGTCGATCCGCAAGGCGGATGGCATAGGCATGCGTCAGCGCTGGGCCGAGGGCTGGAGCCAATATCTCAGCGGCGGCGGCTGTCATCCCTATGCCGCGCCGTGTCTGTGTTCCCGCATTTCGGGGGTCGCGCCGGCACTCGTTCTGACGGCGGAGGATGATCCGCTTCGCGACGAGACGCTCGGTTACGCCGATCGCCTCAAACAGGCTGGTGTGCCAGTTCGCCGGAATGTCCTTCCCGCCGGGGCAGGCTGGCCGATGCTTTATGGCGGGAAATGCGAACAGGCACCGAATTGGCAACAGACGATCACGGACCAATTCGAAAGCTTCGTTCGGGATATTAGCAGCCAACCTATTGCATTGAAGACGAACTGATTGAATTCGGCCACTGAGAGAGGGCCGTAAGGAGAGTACCAATGACGTCCAGTAAGAAGCGCTGGCCCCTTGTGGGCGCCGGCTTGGGACTTGTTGCGTCCGTTTCGGCCGCAGCCATGTTTTTCGAACTGCCGATGAGCACGACCGCCACGGCGGCTTCCACACCTGCGCAGCCTCCCGCTGTGCCGGTGACGGTTGCCGTCGTCGCCAGCCGTGATGTTACGACGTGGCAGGAGTTTTCGGGGCGGCTCGAAGCCGTCGACCGGGTACAGATCCGTTCACGCGTCGCCGGCGCCGTTCAATCGGTGCACTTCCGCGAAGGCGCACTGGTGAAGGCAGGCGACCTGCTCTTCACCATCGATCCGGAGCCCTACCAGGCGGCAGTGTCGCAAGCGGAAGGCCAGACTGCTTCCGCCGAGGCAAAGGTCAATCTTGCTCAGATCGAGCTGGAGCGTGGCCGCAGGCTTTCCGACAACAAGACGATTTCGCAGAGCGATTTCGACCAACGGCAGAATGCCTTCACCGAGGCTCAGGCCGGTCTTCGCACCGCTCAGGCTGCTCTTCGCTCGGCCCAGCTTGAGCTCGGCTACACCGAGGTCCGCGCGCCGGTCGCCGGCCGCGTCGGCAAGATCGAGATTACCGTCGGTAATCTTGTTGCCGAAGGCAGTTCATCTCCCGCCCTGACGACGCTGGTGTCGGTCGATCCGATCTATGCCAGCTTCAACGCCAGCGAGGAGATGGTCACCAAGGCGCTTTCCGAGTTGCCGGCTGGCGATGGCGCCGTTCCCGCCGTCGAGCAGATCCCGGTCGAGGTTGGTACGCTTGCCGATCAGGGCACGCCGATCAAGGGCAAGCTGCAGCTGATCGACAACCAGGTTGACGCGGCCAGCGGTACGATCGGCGTTCGCGCCGTCTTCGACAATCCCGGCGGCAAGCTGATCCCAGGCCAGTTCGTTCGCGTCCGCATGGGCGAGCCGAAGGCCGAAAACAAAATCCTGGTCAGCGACCGTGCAATCGGCACCGACCAGGACAAGAAGTTCGTGTTCGTCGTCGATGCCGAAAACAAGGTCAGCTACCGGCCGGTGCAGCTTGGTCCGATAGCGGATGGCCAGCGCATCGTCGAAAGCGGTCTTGTTGTCGGCGACAAGATCGTCGTCAACGGACTGCAGCGTATTCGTCCCGGCGCAGTGGTTGCGCCGCAGGCGGAAGAAAAAGTGGCGACGGCTCAGTAAGCCGAAGCATGCGGAGCGTCTCGGCGCTCCGCGGAAATTCCGAAACGACCTGATCCACCGGCGGCTTCCCAACCGCCGGAGCGGGTCGTTGCATCCCGATTTCATCCCGGAGAGGGCTTTGAAATGAATTTCTCCAGATTTTTTGTCGACCGTCCGGTGTTTGCCGGAGTCCTGTCGGTCCTCATCGTCGTCGCCGGTCTGCTTGGCCTGCGTGCGCTGCCGATTTCCGAATATCCCGAAGTCGTGCCGCCATCGATCGTCGTGCGCGCCACCTATCCGGGCGCAAACCCGGAGGTCATCGCGCAGACGGTCGCAACCCCGCTCGAAGAGCAGATCAACGGCGTCGAGGGCATGCTCTACATGTCGAGCCAGGCGACATCGGACGGCGTCATGACGCTGACGGTCACCTTCAAACTCGGCACCGACCCCGACAAGGCACAGCAGCTCGTCCAGAACCGCGTGTCGCAGGCCGAACCGCGCCTGCCGGAAGAGGTGAAGACCATCGGCATCACGACGGTCAAGAGCTCTCCCGATCTGATGATGGTCGTCAACCTGATCTCGCCTGACAACCGCTACGACATCACCTATCTGCGCAACTACGGCGTCCTCAACATCAAGGACCGGCTGGCGCGCATCGACGGTGTCGGCCAGGTACAGGTGTTCGGTTCGGGCGACTACTCGATGCGCGTCTGGATCGACCCGCAGAAGGCCGCCGAGCACGGCCTTGCCGCCAGCGACGTCACCAACGCGATCCGCGGCCAGAACGTCCAGGCCGCAGCCGGCACAATCGGCGCCTCGCCGAGCCTGTCGGGTGTCGACCTGCAGCTGAACGTCAATGCGCAGGGCCGTCTGCAGACGCCTGAGCAGTTCGGCAACATCATCGTCAAGACCGGCACGAACGGCGAGATCACCCGCCTGCGCGACGTCGCCCGCATCGAGCTCGGTGCCGCCGACTACTCGCTGCGCTCGATCCTCGACGGCAAGCCGGCGGTCGCCATCCCGGTCTTCCAGTCCCCGGGGTCCAATGCCATCACCATCTCGGACGAAGTCCAGAAGACGATGGAAGAGCTGAAGACCGCGATGCCTGACGGCGTCAGCTACGAGATCGTCTATGACACGACGAAGTTCGTGCGTTCGTCGATCGAGAAGGTCGTCGACACGCTGCTCGAAGCCATCGCGCTCGTCGTCATCGTCGTCATTCTGTTCCTGCAGACATGGCGCGCCTCGATCATCCCGCTGATTGCCGTTCCGGTCTCGATCATCGGCACCTTCGCGGTGATGTATGTCTTCGGCTTCTCGATCAACGCGCTCAGCCTCTTCGGCCTTGTGCTGGCGATCGGCATCGTGGTGGACGACGCGATCGTCGTTGTCGAAAACGTCGAGAGAAACATCGAAAATGGTCTCAGCCCGCGGGCTGCCACCTACAAGGCGATGAAGGAAGTCTCGGGCCCGATCATCGCGATCGCGCTGGTGCTCGTCGCGGTGTTCGTGCCGCTCGCCTTCATCACCGGTCTGTCCGGACAGTTCTATCGCCAGTTCGCGCTGACGATCGCGATCTCGACTGTCATTTCGGCCTTCAACTCGCTGACGCTGTCTCCGGCCCTGGCCTCGCTCTTGCTGCAGGACCATCATGCCAAGCGTGACTGGCTGACGCGTGCCATGGACGCGGCCTTTGGCTGGTTCTTCCGTGGCTTCAACAGGGCGTTCGGTGCTGCCTCCAAGGGCTACGGCAAGGGTGTCGGCGGCCTTGTGTCGCGCAAGAGCATCGTCATGCTGGTGTATCTGGTGCTGGCCGGCGCCACCTACGGCCTCTTCAATGCGGTGCCGGGCGGCTTCGTGCCGGCGCAGGACAAGCAGTATCTGATCGGCTTTGCCCAGCTGCCGGATGCCGCGAGCCTCGACCGCACCGAAGACGTCATCAAGCGGATGAGCGACATCGCCATGGCCGAGCCTGGCGTTGCCCATGCGATCGCCTTCCCGGGCCTGTCGATCAACGGCTTCACCAATTCCTCGAACGCCGGCATCGTCTTCGTGACGCTGAAGGACTTCGAGGAACGCAAGTCGCCGGCGCTTTCGGGCGGCGCGATCGCCATGTCCCTGAACCAGAAGTTCGGGGCGATCCAGGATGCCTTCATCGCGATGTTCCCGCCGCCGCCGGTCAATGGTCTCGGCACGACGGGCGGCTTCAAGATGCAGCTCGAAGACCGCGCCGGTCTCGGCTATCAGGTGCTCGACGAAGCCAACAAGGCGATAATCGCCAAGGCCTACCAGACGCCTGAGCTGACGGGCATCTTCTCTGCCTATCAGATCAATGTTCCGCAGCTCTATGCCGATCTCGACCGTGAGAAGGCGGAACAGCTTGGCGTCCCGGTAACCGACGTGTTCGAGACGCTGCAGATCTATCTCGGTTCGCTCTATGTCAACGACTTCAACGCCTTCGGCCGTACCTACAGCGTGCGCGTCCAGGCCGATGCCAAGTTCCGGGCGCAGCCCGAGGATATTGGCAAGCTGAAGGTTCGTTCGGCATCGGGCCAGATGATCCCGCTGTCTGCGCTCCTGAAGGTGAACGCGACAACCGGGCCGGAGCGGACCAACCGTTATAACGGTTTCCTCTCCGCCGATATCAACGGCGGTCCTGCTCCGGGCTTCTCCTCCGGCCAGGCTCAGGCAGCGATCGAAAAGATCGCCGACGAGACCTTGCCGAAGGGCATCAGCTTCGAATGGACGGATCTGACCTATCAGCAGATCCTGGCGGGCAACTCCGGCGTGATCGTCTTCCCGCTGGCGCTGCTGCTGGTGTTCCTGGTGCTCGCTGCCCAGTATGAGAGCCTGGCGCTGCCGATCGCGATCATCATGATCGTGCCGATGGGCGTGCTGGCGGCGCTGACGGGCGTCTGGCTGACCGGTGGAGACAACAACATCTTCACGCAGATCGGTCTGGTCGTCCTTGTCGGCCTCTCGGCGAAGAACGCGATCCTGATCGTGGAATTCGCCCGCGAGCTGGAATTCGAAGGGCGCACCCCGGTCCAGGCTGCCATCGAGGCAAGCCGCCTGCGTCTGCGCCCGATCCTGATGACCTCGATGGCCTTCATCATGGGTGTCGTGCCGCTCGTCGTCTCGACCGGTGCCGGTGCCGAGATGCGCGCCGCCATGGGTGTGGCGGTGTTCTCAGGCATGATCGGCGTCACCTTCTTCGGCATCTTCATGACGCCCGTCTTCTACGTGCTGGTCCGCAAGCTCTCGGGCAATCGCCCGCTGATCCAACACAAGGAGCACGAGCACGACGCGGAGGAAGCCGAAATCATCCGGCTCGCTGCCGAATAACCCCCACTCAGCGGCGAGACGTGGAAAGGCGGAGCACTGCTCCGCCTTTCCTGTTTTCATGAGCCGGCCAGACGGTTATGTCTCGAAGGGCATGCACGGGCGAGGGGAGTCGCACGCTGCAAGGTTTGATGGAGGCAGCCAATGCATATCGCGATTATCGGCGCAGCGGGAATGATCGGGCGCAAGTTGACCGCGCGGCTCGTTGCGGACGGGCGGCTGGCGGGTCAGGCCATCAATCGCCTATCGCTTGTCGACGTCATCACGCCGGCTGCCCCTGAAGGCTTTACAGGGCGTGTGGAGACGAGCGCGGTCGACGTTTCCGCTCCAGGGCAGGCCGCACGGATTGTCGCCTCGCGCCCGGATGTAGTGTTTCATCTGGCCGCGATCGTATCCGGCGAGGCTGAGCTGGATTTCGAAAAAGGCTACGGCATCAATCTCGAAGGCACGCGCGCGCTTCTTGAGGCGATCCGCGCCGCTCATCTGCAAGACGGGTACCGGCCTTGTGTCGTCTTCACCTCGTCCATTGCGGTCTTTGGAGCGCCTTTCCCCCAGGTCATTCCTGATGATTTCAATCTCACGCCCCTGACAAGCTACGGCACGCAAAAGGCGATGGGTGAATTGCTGTTGGCGGATTACACGCGCCGCGGCTTCATCGACGGCATCGGAATCCGGTTGCCGACGATCTGCATCCGTCCCGGCAAGCCGAACAAGGCTGCTTCCGGCTTCTTCTCCGGCATCGTTCGTGAGCCGTTGGCCGGGCAGGAGGCGACCCTGCCGGTCCCGGAAACTGTTCGCCATTGGCACGCGTCGCCGCGTTCGGCCGTCGGGTTTCTGGTCCATGCCGCCAGCATCGACCTGCAGCCGCTCGGCGCGCGCCGCAGCCTGACGATGCCCGGTGTCAGCGCCACCGTCGGAGAGCAGATCGAGGCGTTGCGCAAGATCGCAGGGGACAAGGTCGTCAGCCTGATCCGACGCGAACCCGACGAGCTGGTCATGAAGATCGTATCGGGTTGGCCACAGGCATTCGAGGCCGAGCGCGCGAAGGAGCTGGGTTTTGTCGCCGATGCTTCGTTCGAGGACATTATTCGAGTGCACATCGAGGATGAATTGGGAGGACAGCTATGACTATCGGCAAATCACGCAGCATTGCGTTTCTGGGAACTGGGCTGATGGGCGCGCCGATGGCTCGCAGGCTGTTGCAGTCCGGCTTTGCCGTCACGGTCTGGAACCGCAATCGCGAGAAGGCGGAAGGCCTCGTTCCGGATGGCGCGGTCCTGGCGGATACGCCCGCTGCCGCCGTCAAAGGGGCATCGGTCGTGTTCACCATGCTGACCGACGGAAAGGCAGTGGAGGACGTGCTGTTCACGCAAGGTGCTTCGGAGGCGCTTGATGTCGGCGCGGTGGTCATCGATTCCAGTTCCATTACCCCTGACGCGGCCCGGCAGCATGCGTCAAAGCTCGCCGGGCGTGGCATCCGCCATCTCGATTCGCCGGTCTCCGGCGGTGTGGTGGGGGCGGCTGCCGGTACACTTGCGATCATGGCAGGCGGCGATGGCGCTTTGGTCGAAGAACTGGCCGACGTCTTTGCACCACTTGGCCGCGTGACGCATGTTGGACCAAGCGGTTGCGGTCAGCTCGCGAAGCTCGGGAACCAGCAGATCGTCGCCATCACGATCGGCGCCGTTGCCGAAGCGATGCTGCTCTTCGAGGCAGGGGGCGGTTCACGCGAGGCGTTCCGCCGGGCGATCCGGGGAGGCTTCGCCGAAAGCCGCATTCTCGACGTTCACGGCCAGCGGATGGTCAATCGCGATTTTGGGACCGCCGGCCCTTCGAAATTGCAGCTCAAGGACCTAAACAATATCGTCGCAACGGCGGAAGATCTCGCTTTGACGCTGCCTCTGACGGAGACGGTCCGTGCCGAGTTCGCCGAGTTTGTCGAACATGGTGGCGGTGAGACCGATCACAGTGGCCTGCTGCTGCAGCTCGAAGAAAAGAACCGCCGTTCGTCGAAAGGCTGAATTGCCTAGACACTCGAGTCTCTGAGAAGATCGATGATGCATTCGGCTTGCAATTGTTGATGGATTTTTAGTGCATCCTAATTAATCTCTCGCCAAAAGGTTGGTTCTGCACCCATAATGGGCTTCCTCCTTGGAGGCCTGACACCATACTGTTACTCGAAGCTGCATGAGGCTTGAACGGCGTTGGCATCGAGCAGTCCCACACGGTCCGAACGAGAGTTTCAGGACATCCTGCGGCGCCTTGAGCTTGCACTCGACGCGTCACAGATCGGTGTTTGGGAGCACAACCTCGATCGGCATGAAATCTCCTGGGACGTTCAGATGCACCGGATCTACCAGACCGGAAGAGGCAGCGGGCCGGTCGCCGCTACAATCTGGTCGGATGCGATTCACCCCGACGACCGCGAGCGTGCCGAACTGGAGTTCGAGGACGCCATTGCCAGACGCGGGCAGTATAATTCGGAGTTTCGGATCCTCTGGCCGAACGGCGAGATACGGCACATCCGCTCGCGGGCTCATTTCTATGTCAGCGAGGAAGGGTCACCCTCTTTCATCGGCGCGGAGTGGGACGTCACTTCGGACGTGCTTCTTGCCAACGAAGCGGCACGTCAGCGCGCCGTCGCGGAGGCACGGGCCCTCGCTTTGGAGGAGAGCAGTGCCCACATCGAATATGCTGCGGAACACGATTATTTGACGGGCCTTCCCAACCGCCGGCTTTTCGACAAGCGCCTGGCGGAACTGGCCGAGGATGCCTCAGTCTCGACGCTCGCAGTCCTGCATCTCGACCTTGACGAGTTCAAGCAGATCAACGACAGCCATGGCCATGCGGCGGGCGACACCGTATTGCGTGCCGCAGCTTTGCGGATCGAGGCCGCCATTCCGAAAGCTACGATGGTGGCACGCATCGGTGGCGACGAATTCGTTATCCTGCTCGTCAATTTCGGAGGGCTGACGGAACTGAACCGCATGGCGCGTGAGGTGCAGCGGCGCTTGAAGAAGAAGGTCCGTTTCGGCCACGAAATGCTGCAAAGTGGAGCGTCGATCGGCATTTCCTGGTCGGCAGATCGCTCCGGCTCCAATCTGCTCGCCGAGTCCGATATCGCGGTATATCAGGCAAAGACATCTGGCCGCGATCGTATCGAGTTCTTCTCGCAGCAGCTCAAGGACGATCTGATGGGCAAGCGGCGTCTTGCCGAAGAGCTGAAGCTTGCACTGGAACAGGGCGATATCATTCCATTCTACCAATTGCAGCTCGATGCCCACACCCGCGACATCGTTGGCATCGAGGCCCTGGCGCGCTGGCATCACAGCGAGCGCGGCACCCTCTCGCCTGGCATATTCCTGAAGATCGCCGATGAGTTCGGCTTGTCTTCGGAGATCGATGCTTCGATCCTGCGACGCGTGCTCGCCGACCGTGTGACATGGGAGCAGCACGGCACAACCCTGCCACGGGTCTCGGTCAACATTTCGGGGCAGCGCCTCTACGATCCGCAGTTGATTGATGATCTGGAGACACTCGAGATACCGCGTGGCGCCCTAGTTTTCGAATTGGTCGAGACGATCTTTCTGGACGACTGCGACGACGAGCTTCTGCAGACGGTTGACCGCATCAAGCAGATGGGTATCGAAATCGAGATCGATGATTTCGGCTCGGGCCACGCGTCGCTGATCGGTCTCGTGCGGTTGCGCCCGGCTCGGCTGAAGATCGATCGGCAACTGGTAAGCGAGGTGGATACCTCCTCCGAGCAGCGCCGTGTCGTCAAATCGATTGTCGAGATCGGCAAGGCCCTCGGCGTCGATGTGATCGCAGAGGGCGTCGAGACGGAAAACCATGCCGTGGCGCTTGCCAAGCTCGGCTGTCATACGCTGCAAGGTTTTGCGCTCGGCCATCCGCTGCCGGCATCAGAGATCGATGATGTTTTCGCTTCGAAGAAGGCGACGCAGGCGGCCCACCTCCGACGCTAGCCTAACGGTGGGGCCTCCTAAGGCTCGAGTTCGCCGCGTGCTTCCAGATACCAGTCGACGAAAGCCTTCACACCGACATCCAGTGTCGTCTCCGGCTTGTAGCCTGTCAAAGCCGCCAGCAGATCGGGGCTCGCAAAGGTGCGTGGCACATCGCCCTTCTGCATCGGCAGCATCTTGCGCTTTGCCGGCTGGCCGAGGACCCTTTCGACCGTCTCGACGAAGGTCATCAGGTTCTCCGGCTGGCCGCCGCCGATATTGACGACGCGGAATGGCGCCTGATGCGAGAGCGTCTCCACCCGTTCGTCGGCCACGCGGTTGGCCTCCGACGGGGCGACGGACGACAGGCGGACGATCGCCTCCACGAGGTCATCGATATAGGTGAAGTCGCGGCTCATCCGGCCTTCGCCGTAGATCTCGATCGGTTGATCCTCCAGCATGTTCTTGACGAACTTGAAGAGGGCCATGTCGGGACGGCCCCAGGGGCCGTAGACGGTGAAGAAACGGAAGGCGGTTGTCGGGATCTTGTGGAGATGCGCGTAGCTGTGCGCCATCAGTTCCATTGACTTCTTCGTCGCCGCATAAAAGGTCAGCGGCTCGTCGGCCCGGTCTGTCTCACGGAAGGGAATGGACGGATTGGCGCCGTAGATCGACGATGTCGAGGCCAGCATGAGATGGTTGACGCCAACATCCTTGGCGATATCGAGGATGTTCCAGGAGCCTTCGAGGTTCGATGTGAGATAGGCTTTCGGGTTTTCCAGGCTGTAGCGGACGCCGGCCTGTGCTGCGAGATGCACCATCACATCAGGCGCCGCGCTGGCCACGGCCTCTTCCAGGGCTTTGCGATCTTCGAGCATCGCTGTCACCGGGCGGAAGGCCGGAAACTGCGCCAGCGCCGCATTGCGCATGTGCTTGAGCTTGATGTTGTAGTAGTGCGTCATGCCGTCGAAGCCGACGACTTCGTGGCCATCCTGCAGCAAGCGGCGGGCAAGATGAAAGCCGATGAAGCCAGCAGTGCCGGTGATGAAATAGCGCATCTCTACTTCTTCTCGTTCTTCTTTCCGATGGCGAAATAGCTGAAGCCATGCTTGGTGACTTCGGCGACGGGATAGATGTTGCGCAGGTCAACGATGGTCGGGGTCTTCACCAGCGACTTCATCCGCCTGAGATCAAGCGCTCGGAACTCGTCCCATTCCGTGACGATGACGATGGCATCCGCGCCTTCTGCAATCTCGTACGGGTCGCGGCCGTAGGTGATGGGGCCGATAACCTCCTTCGCCATTTCCATGCCTTCTGGATCATAGGCGTGAACGTTGGCGCCGCCATCCAGCAAGGCCTGGATGATGGTGATCGATGGCGCGTCGCGCATGTCGTCGGTGTTCGGCTTGAAGGTCAGGCCGAGGACTGCAATCTTCTTGCCGCGGACATTGCCGTCGCAGGCGGCGATGACCTTGCGGCCCATGGCGCGCTTGCGGTTGTCGTTGATCGCAACCGTGGTTTCGATAAGGCGAACCGGGCTGTCATGATCCTGTGCGGTCTTGACCAGCGCCAGCGTATCCTTGGGAAAGCACGAACCGCCGTAGCCCGGACCTGCATGCAGGAACTTGTCGCCGATGCGCTTGTCCATGCCGATGCCCTTGGCGACCTTCTGGACGTCGGCGCCGATCTGCTCGCAGAGATCGGCAATCTCGTTGATGAAGGTGATCTTCATGGCGAGGAAGGCGTTGGCGGCGTACTTGATCAGCTCGGAGGTGCGGCGTTCGCAAAAATAGAGTGGTGCTTCGTTGAGGTAGAGCGGCCGGTAAACCTCGCGCATGATTTCGATTGCGCGCGGCTCCTCAGTGCCGAGAACAATGCGATCGGGGCGCTTGAAGTCCGTGATTGCCGCGCCTTCGCGCAGAAATTCCGGGTTGGAAACGACGGAAATGTCCTTCTCGGGGAATTCTTCGCGGAAAATGCGCTCGATCTCATCGCCAGTGCCAACAGGAACCGTGGACTTGGTAACGACAACGGTGAACCCGGACACGGCGGCCGCTATCTCGCGAGCGGCGGCATAGACATAGCTCAGGTCGGCGTGGCCATCGCCACGACGTGACGGCGTGCCGACGGCGATGAAGACTACGTCCGCGTCGGCAACGGAAGGCGCCAGCTCCTTCGAAAAATCCAGGCGACCGGCGGTGCGGTTGTGGTCGATGATCGTGTCAAGGCCCGGTTCGAAGATCGGAACCTTACCGGCTTCCAATGCATCGATCTTCGCGGCCGACTTATCGACGCAGGTGACATGGTGGCCGAAATCGGCGAGGCAGGCACCGGAGACGAGGCCGACATAGCCCGAGCCAATCATCACAATACGCATGGAATCATTCCCTAAGACAACGATCGCGGCCCCGCCAATTGGSGGGGCCGCGATGGTGTTACAGGGGGAAGTTTATAAGTTCAAGACAACAGTGATCAGCTGCGGCCGAACTCATCGACGATGCGGATGATATCGTCTTCGCCGAGATAGGATCCGGTCTGCACTTCGATTAGTTCGAGCAAGATCTTGCCAGGATTGGCGAGACGGTGGACTTCACCGAGCGGGATGTAGACGGACTCGTTTTCCCTCAGCATCTGCACGTTTTCGCCGATCGTCACCTCTGCCGTGCCCTTGACGACGATCCAGTGCTCGGAGCGGTGATGATGCTTCTGCAGCGACAGCTTCTTGCCCGGAGTGACGAAGATGCGCTTGACCTGGAAGCGGTCGCCATTCAGCACCGATGTGTAGCCGCCCCAAGGCCGGTAAGAGGTCGGGTGCGTCTCGGTCAGTTGCGATGTCGTGGGGGCGGCGGCGAGCATCTTCACGAGATTTCCGACGTCCTGGCTATCCTGCAGCCGCCCAACATAGACGGCATCCTCGCTGGCGATGACAGCGATGTCGTCCATGCCCTGGACGGCGAGGTGTACGCCATGGGTCATGATGAGCGAGTTCTTGGTGTTGACGACCGTCGTGTTGCCGGCTGCCACATTGCCATTTTCGTCGCGGCTGCCGCTCTTCCAGACGGAATCCCAGCTGCCGAGATCGGACCACTTGAAGGGCGAGGGGACGACGGCGGCGTTGCTCGTCTTTTCCATGATGGCATAATCGATCGAGATGTTCCGGCTGGTTGCGAACGCTGCCTTGTCGAGGCGGATGAAGTCGAGATCTCTGACACCTTTTGCAATGGCGTCGGCCGCAGCCTTGAGGACCGGCGCAGCATAGCTTCGCATCTCGGCAAGCACGCCTGAGACCGAGAACATGAACATCCCGGAGTTCCAGTAAAAACCTCCAGTCGCGACCATGTCTTCGGCCTTGGCGAGCGGCGGTTTCTCCACAAAGCGCGCGACCGTTCGTGCGCCCGTCGGGAGTGTCTTCCCACCTTCGATGTAGCCGTAGCCGGTTGCTGGCTCGGTCGGCTGGATGCCGAAGGTTACCAGCTTGCCCTGGGCGGCTGTGGCGGCAGCGATGCGAACGCACTCAAAATAGGTGTCGTCAGCGACGATCTCGTAGTCGGAGCCAAGCACATGCATGACCGTGTCTTCATCAAAGCGATCACGCACGAGCGTTGCGGCCGCCGCAACTGCCGCCGCGGTGTTTCGAGCAACCGGTTCGAGCAGGATTGCCGCAAGGCCGATGTCCAACTCACGCGCCTGCTCGGCAACGAGGAAGCGAAACTCCTCGTTGGTCAGGATGACGGGTGCTTCGTAAAGCGCGGGATCGGACACGCGCAGCAGCGTTTCCTGGAACAATGTCTTGTCGCCGATAAAGCGGATGAACTGCTTAGGCGCTGCGGCGCGTGACAGCGGCCAGAGACGAGTGCCCATGCCACCAGCCATTATCACGGGAACGATCTTCTGTGTCATATGGAGTGTCCTCGAATATCTGTCTTGCTTCGCCCATCAACCCACCTGCGCCCACCAGCGGATTCTCTCCAGACCAGTGTGCAGCAACGTCGCGGCGGCTTCTTCGGTTTCCGCCTCGGCGTAGCAGCGCATTTCGGGGGCATTGCCGGACGGGCGGAAATGGATGATACGGCGATTCGCCAGCGCAACACGAAGGCCGTCAATATCGCTGGCGCTGCCAACCTCGCCGATCGGCTGCAGGAACGCCGCGAGATTGGCGGGTGCGGCGCGAAGATAGGCCATCAACCGGGCACTGATCTCAACCGGAAAATTCTCAAGCCGGTCGGCCGCGGCAAATGGCAGATTGAAGGACGCGGCGACCACCGAAAGAGGCTGCCGTTTGGAGGCAGCAAGGGAAAGCGCCGCCAGGATGGGGACGAAGCAGTCGCGTGTCGGCAGGGCCTTCAGCGTGTGACCGTTGACCTCGAATTCACTCGCGGTGAGCAGGCCGCCGTTCGCTTCGAAGCCTGCCACGCGAGTCCGGCCAGCCGCGAGTGCTTCTTGCATCCCTGATATGACGAACGGAGAGCCAACACGCGTGCGAATGACGCTGAAGCGACCGGCGGCTTCGATGCCGGAATTCGATGTCACGGGTGTCACAACCGATGTCGCACCGAGAAAGTTCGCGGCGATCAGGCCGAGCAAATCGCCACGCAGCGGCGTCCCGGTTTCGTCCGCCACCAACGGGCGATCGCCATCACCATCCGCAGAGACCATGGCGTCGAGGCCATGCTGTCTTGCGACCTGCCTGAGCTTGGCGATCGTCTCCTCCGAAACCGCCTCGGTGTCGACGGGAACGAATGTTTCCGAGCGGCCAAACGGCACGACCGTTGCGCCGTAATGTTCCAAAAGTTCCACGAGCAGGTCACGGGCGACCGTGCTGTGCTGGTAGACACCAACCTTCAAGCTTGAGAGCGCATCTGTCGGGAGAATATTGGCATTCCGCTCGCGGAAAGCTGTGATGCATTCGGCGGATTGGTTTTGCATCCCCGCACCATGGGGCGCAAACGCAAAGCCGGCACGATCAAGTTCTGTCGCGACAGTCGTGATCGCTGCTTCGTCCGTTTTGTCGATTTCTCCGTCCGACCGATAGAACTTGATGCCATTGCGATCGGCGGGAATGTGCGAGCCTGTCACCATGAGACCCGCGGCTTTTTTCTGAAGTCCGTAAAGCGCCAGCGCCGGTGTTGGCACCGTGCCGCAGTCGCGGACCTTGAATCCAAGGCGATCAAGTGCATCGGCACAGTTTGCAACGATCTCCGGGCTGGAATCCCTGAAGTCCTGACCGATCAGGATGGTGTCACCCGGGCGGGCCATTCCACGGTCGAGCAGATAGCGGCCAAAGGCTGTGGCATAAAGCGCCGAAGCCCGGCCCTTAA
Organism: Rhizobium sp. 01T417; assembly: GCF_056398905.1. Lineage (NCBI taxonomy): Bacteria > Pseudomonadati > Pseudomonadota > Alphaproteobacteria > Hyphomicrobiales > Rhizobiaceae > Rhizobium > Rhizobium sp. 01T417. Next base: position 147,930 of record NZ_JBFTQH010000013.1, read on the forward strand.
GGTCGACAGACAGGCCGCGAAGCCCACTGGTTCCGAATTTCATTCTGAATAAGCCCCGGATGCGCTTGAATTCGCCAGCGATTCGACCTCAATCTACTAGGTGTCCGTAGATAGTGAACTCCGGTGAACAATAAAATGTTTGCCAATTCCCGGCTCGAGACAAGCCGAAGGCGCCCACGCGCCGACGAGGATCGTCGATGAATGAACAATCAATCGCACTGGAGGAGGGCTGGAGGGACGCTCTCGCCGGCGAATTTTCCAGCCCCTATATGCAGCAGCTCAAGGCGTTCCTCGTCGCACAGAAGCAGGGAGGCAAACGGATATTTCCCAAGGGATCGGAATATTTCCGTGCGCTCGATCTGACGCCGCTGGCAAACGTCAAGGTCGTGATTCTGGGCCAGGATCCCTATCACGGGCTAGGGCAGGCGCACGGCCTGTGTTTCAGTGTTCGACCAGGCGTTCGCATTCCGCCTTCACTCGTCAACATCTACAAGGAGATGCAGAGCGATCTGGGGATTACACCGGCGCGACACGGATTTCTGGAGCATTGGGCACGGCAGGGCGTCCTGTTGCTGAACAGCGTGCTCACTGTGGAGGAGGCCCAGGCCGCGTCGCACCAGGGCAAGGGCTGGGAGCGATTCACCGACGCCGTCATTGGCAAGGTCAACGATGAATGCGATGCCGTCGTCTTCATGCTCTGGGGCTCCTATGCCCAGCGCAAGGCAGCCTTCGTCGATATAAGACGTCACCTCGTGCTGAAGGCGCCACACCCGTCTCCGCTCTCCGCTCATAACGGCTTTTTCGGTTGCGGCCATTTCTCCAAGGCCAATGCGTTTTTGCAGACGCACGGTCGAGGGCCAATCGACTGGCAATTGCCGACGAACCCCGGCGACGCCCAACTCTTCTGAACGATTGGCTTTTGTCGTTCACTAAAAAGAGACAATGCGTTCCGGTCCTCGGGGCTATTCCAATTGGTCCGGAGCGATCATCTATACCCCATACGAAGCCCGCGAGGCGGGCAAGAAAGGGGTCTTAAATGCTCGATCAAATCAAGGGTCTGCACCACGTCACGTCTATGGCGGAGGATGCCCGCACAAACAACCAATTCTTCACTACCGCCCTCGGTCTGCGTCGCGTCAAGAAGACCGTGAATTTCGACGCGCCCGACGTTTATCACCTCTATTATGGTGACGAAACCGGTGCACCCGGCACGATCATGACGTACTTCCCATTTCCGAAGATGGCGCAAGGTCGTCCGGGAACCGGTGAAGTTGGAACCACCGTTTTCTCGGTCCCGCAGGGCTCGATCGGCTTCTGGAGCGATCGCTTGAACAAGTTGAATGTCACCGGCCTGAAGACTGAGGAGACATTCGGCGAGAAGCGTCTGAATTTTGCCGGTCCCGATGGTGATGGCTTTGCCCTTGTCGAAGTCAAGGATGACAGCCGCCAGCCTTGGACACACGGTGGTATCAGCGAGGAAAACGCGATTCGTGGCTTCCATTCGGTGGCCATGCGTTTGCGTGACGATGGCGCCACGTCAGAACTGCTCAAGTTCATGGGCTACGAAGTCCAGGAAGAGCGTGATGGTGTCAAGCGCCTGACTATTCCGGGTGGGAATGGCGCGCATCTCGTCGATCTGGAAACCATGCCGAACGTTTCACGCGCTTTGCCAGGTGCAGGGTCCGTGCATCACGTGGCCTTTGCCGTAGAAAATCGTGCGAAACAGCTTGAGGTCCGCAAGGCGCTGATGGATACCGGCTACCAGGTCACGCCCGTCATCGACCGTGACTATTTCTGGGCGATCTACTTCCGGACCCCGGGCGGCATCCTGTTCGAGATTGCGACCAACGAGCCCGGCTTCAACCGGGACGAAGACACTGCGCATCTTGGCGAGGCACTGAAGCTGCCACAGCAGCACCAGCACTTGCGCGCTCTCATCGAGCAGCACTTGCAGCCGCTTGAGGCTTAAAGGGGACGCACAATGACCGATAACAGCTATGTGCACCGGCTGCAGGCCGGTGCACCCGGAAAGCCCATTCTGTTCGTGCTGCACGGAACGGGCGGGGATGAAAACCAGTTCTTTGATTTCGGGCGGCGCCTGCTGCCGGAGGCGACGATTGTCTCTCCGCGTGGGGACGTCTCGGAGTTTGGTGCCGCACGCTTCTTCAAGCGTACCGGCGAGGGCGTCTACGACATGGCGGACCTCGCCCGTGCAACCGAGAAGCTTGCATCCTTTGTCGCGGCGCTGGCGAAGCAACATGAGGCAAGCGACGTGCTCGGCCTGGGTTTCTCAAATGGGGCAAATATCCTCGCCAATGTGTTGATCGAGAAGGGATTGTTCGATGCATCGGTTCTGATGCATCCGTTGATCCCGTTCCAACCGATGGCAAATCCCGCCTTGAGCGGGCGCAAGATACTGATCACGGCAGGCGAACGCGACCCGATCAGCCCTGCGCCCGTGACGAAGGCCCTGGCGGATTACTTCGAGAGCCAACACGCTTCCGTCACGACGGAATGGCATGCAGGTGGTCACGATATCAGGCAGAATGAAATCGACGCCATCCACAGGCTCTTCGAGCCGTACCGGTAAGCCACTGCTGTCGGATGGTCATCGGCCATCCGACAGGGCTCCTTCGAATGCAGAGGGTGATAATCCAATAGGCTTATTTTTGGTTGTGAAGCCTTTTTGTTGTGATAATTGTTCGCGCGATGAAACCTTAGCGAGTATTTTGCTGTAATGAGTTGAAGGGTTGCATTCGCATGAACGATGTCGCAGACGTTCGAATGCTGATTGGATTGGCCCACCGACAGGCTCGGACAATATTGCTGGTGGGATTGCCGATCTTCCTGCTGAGCCTCGTCATCGTCTTCTCGTTCACACCTCGCTACACCGCCCAATCGTTGGTTCTTGTCGATACAAGTTCGAAGAATCTGCTCGACCCGGACGCTGCCACGAGTAGCGGCCTTACCGATAATTCCCGGGTGGAAGGCGAGGTTCGTATCATTCAATCCGATGCGGTGCTGCTGGAGGCAATCAGGAACGGCAAGCTTCTCTCCGATCCAGAGTTTGCTCTCAACCGTTTCAACGGCCGATTACTCTCCGCCGCTGGGCTCGCTGCCGACAAGCCCTCAGGCGATGCGGCGCCGGGTGAAGTGCTGTCGGCTATCAAGGATGCCGTTCGGGTTCGCCGCGAAGGCTTGACCTATCTTATCAGTGTGGGCGTGACATCGGATGATGCGGACAAAGCCGCGCGTCTCGCGAATCTTGGAACGACCGTCTACATCAGGAAGCAGGTCGAAGCCAAAGTGGCGAACACCGTTTCAGCCGGGAAGATCCTTGAACATCAGGTGACGGCCGCCAGAGATGTGCTTGCGCAGAATGAACGCAATCTCTACCTTTTCGTCACATCCCATAGTGATCTCCAGGCAGCCGGTTCTCTCTCGCAACTACGGCTTGCGGATGCGCAGTTTGGCGAGACGACATCCGATGCGCACCAGGGGGGTACGGGCGCGGTCTATCGGCGGAGGTCCTGACACAATTCTACGCGCTCCAGCAGTCGGCACAGGTCGCGAGGGTGCAGTACCAGAACCTTTTGACGCGATTGCAGGACTTTGAAGCCCAAGCCAGCCTCCAGGTGGCTGACGGTCGCGTGGTTTCCGCAGCCCTTGCCCCGATCGAGCCGTCCTATCCGCGGAAAGGTCTGGTGCTCGGCATCATGGCCATCGTGGCGTTGGGTGCGGGCGTCGGGGGGTGCCCTGCTACGAGAGTTTTCCATCGGCGGCTTCACGAGCGAAGATCAGGTGAGTGCGGTCCTGAATGTCCCGCTGGCCTCGGTCACGCCCGATCAGGCGGGGAGTGAAGTTGAGAAGCCGCACGGTCGCGGTCTCTCCGACACGATCATCTCCGCCCCGCTCTCGGTCTGACGCGCCCGCGCCTGCTGTCAGGCTGTCCCCGAAGGCGACGATAGAACGCCGCTTTGGTATGGCGCGACGCGCTGCTTGCGTTGGATTGACACTGAGACCGAGAAACATAAAAGGCTCCACAGTAATGAATGGGAATGTGATCCTATTTCGGCTGGAGAAAGCGGGGATAATTCCACTCGGCGACCGACTAGTCTGCGGAAATCGACCGGGCGGTTTGTGGCAAACACTGGCTCAAATGGCTTGTTTGGAAGGGCGAAGGGCAGTCGTTCTTCAAGTGCGGCTGTGACCAGTGGAAGAGATGGTATAAGATCGACCGCGGTGGCGACCCATCGCCTATGCGCTGCGAGACCAGAGACCACAAAGCGGAGTTTTGAAATTGAGTGTAGCCTTCGTCAAAGAAGAAAGTGCCGAAGCTGCTTCGGAAACACTTTTGCCGGACCGTCCAATTTCGCCGCATCCGAACCTCGTTACGGAAGCGGGCTTCAAGGCCCTGGAATTGCAGCTGCAGCAAGCGCGCGAGGCCTACGATGCCGCGAACTCCATTGAAGACGTGAACGAACGGCGGCGACAGGCGGCAAATCCGTTGCGGGATCTGCGCTACTTTGCTGCCCGAGTCCGTACGGCGCAGGTCATCCCTGAGCCGATTTCGCTTGATGTCGTCGCCTTTGGAACCAGCGTGACCTTCAGCCGGGACGACGGACGCGTGCAGACCTACCGTATCGTCGGAGAGGATGAAGCCGATCCGAAAACCGGATCGATTTCCTTCGTATCCCCGGTGGCCAGGGCTCTCACCGGCAAGACGGTTGGAGATGTCGTCAGCGTCGGCGGTCAAGAACTCGAGGTCATCGCCATCGGTTAGGCGCTTTTTTCTTAGCTGATGCGAAAGCGATGGCTGTCCGATTTTCGAACAGCTTATGGCTCTTAACCCGTCTTCATGCTCTATTAAGTAATTATCTTGAGATTGTAATCTCCCTGTTCCATGATGATTGCGATGCAAAGAATTTCGGCTCGTACTTCATGACGATCGCTGCAGATCGCTTCAGCCATGAACATGTTTCTTTGCCGTCGGGTGGCTTTACGGCTGTTAGACTTTGATCTTTATTTATCCCGCAGGCTCTCAACTGCGGTCGATCTGATTAGGGACGTTGCATGAATTCGGAGTTTACCGTTCGTCCGATGCGACCCGGTGAGTTGGAGCTAGTGCTCGAGTGGGCACGTCAGGAGGGATGGAATCCCGGCCTCGACGATTCGGTTGCCTTTCACGATGCGGACCCGTCGGGATTTTTCGTGGGCGTGATCGGGGAGGTGCCCGTCGCCTCGATCTCAGTCGTCAAATATGGCGAGGATTTTGCTTTCCTCGGTCTTTTTATCGTCCATCCGGATTTTCGGGGCAGGGGCTACGGCAAGGCCATTTGGAATGCCGGGATGATGTCGGCTGAGGGCCGTAGCATCGGTCTGGATGGTGTGCCCGCACAACAGGACAATTACCGAAAGGCCGGGTTCGAAGAGGCCTATCGGACGGTTCGCTATGGTGGCGTGATCTCTGCCTTGCCGGAATCAACACTGGTTGCCCACGCTGTCTCGGAGAGACTCGACGGATTGCTGCGCTATGACGCGATGATCTTTCCGGCGCCGCGGCCAACCTTCGTGGCGTCATGGTGTGCTACTCGCAAGGACAGGCACTCGGCCGTGGTGCGCAAGCGTGGCAAGATTCGCGGCTACGGAACCATCCGCCGTTGCTACGAGGGCTACAAGATCGGCCCGCTGTTTGCAGGCGACAGGGATAGCGCGGCGGCTCTGATTTCGGTTCTGGCGCAGCATGCCAAGGGAGCGAAGGTCTTCATCGATGTTCCCACCAACAATGGCGAGGCCATTGAACTTGCCGAGAGCCTGGGCTTGGCGCCCGTCTTCGAAACGGCGCGGATGTATCGGGGCACAGCGCCGGTCGTTCCGCTCAGGAGCATTTTCGGCGTGACGACCCTGGAACTCGGCTAGCGCCTTTCGGGGTTAAATCGAAGCGTTCTGTTGGCTCAAACGGAGTCGGTCGGTCGATCAGGCGGCCCGTTTCAGCCAGCCCGTGAGGCCGGGCATCGTTCCGCCAGGAACAGCGGCGACCGGCTCGGACGTACCTTGGGGTATGTCCTTCATCAATCGTTCCTGCCCTGTCGAAAACCTGCTCCGGCAGAACGTTTCAATTTTCTGAAAGCTCTAGGTGTGTAGTCCCTGAGTGTGATGGTGCATCATTGAACCTGAGTCGTCAGGAAGAGGATGCATTATGGGAAGTATTCTTCACGGCAGCGCCCGCACGACGCCGCGTCTTCGAGCCGAACTCCAAGCGTCGCAAGAAAGTACCC